>JALVAK010000146.1 GCA_027011225.1 Nautiliaceae bacterium
TTTTTTTTGGCTTCATTTAAATTAGCCACTCTTTTTTGGTCTCCTGCACTTTCTCCAAACGGTCTTATACCGGGTGTGAGGGTTAAAAAATCATTTGAAGTGTGTTCTTTTATTTTTTTACTCTCCCACACACTGCATACTACTCCATCAAGCCCTGCATTATATGCATCTTTTGCAAATTTAATAGCTTTAGTTTCTATATCTTCTCCATATATTTTTTTAAATTCCTCATTACTAAAGCTTGTCAGTGCTGTAACTGCTAACACTAATGGTCTATTTTTGTATTTTGAAATTCTCTCCATTACTTCTTTCATCGCTTTTATACCAGCACTTGCATGAACATTAAACATATTTACATTAAGTTTTGCAATCTCTTCTGCAGCATCTGCCATTGTGTTTGGAATATCATAAAGTTTTAAATCTAAAAATATATTATACCCCATATTTTTTAATTCATCTATAAATTCTTTAGAATCTCTTATAAAACTTCTAAATCCAACTTTTAGCCAAATATCTTTTGAGTATTCTTTTATCTCTTTTGCTAATTTTAAATTTTCTTCACGGCTTGGATTATCTAGCGCAATGCAAAGTTTCATTTATCTACCTTTGGTAGAGTAATTCCTTTTTGTCCATGGTATTTGCCTTGCTTATCTGCATAGCTTGTTTCACAAATACTATCATCAGCACCTAAAAAAATAAGCTGTGCTATACCTTCATTTGCATAAATTTTTGCAGGAAGTGGAGTAGTGTTGCTAATCTCAATTGTAATATGTCCTTCCCACTCAGGCTCAATTGGAGTTACATTTACAATAATTCCACATCTAGCATATGTGCTTTTTCCAACACATATTGCAAGTACATCTCTTGGCATTTTAAAGTATTCCACACTTCTACAAAGTGCAAAAGAATTTGGTGGAATAATACAATCGCCTTTAATTTTTACAACATTTCTCTCATCAAAGTTTTTTGGGTCAACTATAGTTGAATTTATATTGGTAAAAACCATAAATTCATCACTAACTCTTATATCATATCCATATGAGCTTACCCCATAACTTATAATTCCTTTTCTTACCTGTTTTTCTTCAAAAGGGGTAATCATTCCAAACTCTTTTGCCATTTTGCGTATCCATTTATCTGATTTTACGCCCATTATTTGCCTTTTTAGCTTTTTAAAATTGTATCAAAATATGTTATTATTTTAAAAAAAGGCAACTAATGAAAAAATTAATTGCTTTAGGATTAATTAGTGCAGGGCTTTTTGCATCAAGATATCCTATAGTTTTTGAGTATTATTATATGGATTCATGCGTAAAAGCTGCAAAACAAAATAAGCAAAGACAAATACTCTATTGTGCTTGCACGCTAGATAAAATCGAGCAAAAATATACATTAAATGAATTTGTTAATGGTATGAAAAATAATAAAAAAGAGTTTTTAAAAAAACTTGCAAAAGATATAATTCCTGAATGTATAGATAAATTAGCAAAATAAGGAGAAAAAATGGATATAAAAGAGCTAAAAAAAATTCTTGAAGCATTTGATAAATCAAAAGCTAATATTTTAGAATTTGAAAATGAAGAATTTAGAATTTATCTTGATAAAAGTGCATCAGCGCCAGTTTCTCAACCTGCACCTCAGCCTGCTAACGCAGAGCCAGTTGTGCAAAAAATAGAAGCAAAACCAGAATGTAAAGTAGAAGGAGAGCTTATTACATCTCCAATGGTAGGGACATTTTATCAAGCGCCAAGTCCAGATTCGCCTCCATATGTAAAAGTAGGGGATAAAGTTAAAAAAGGTCAAACTTTATGTATTATTGAGGCTATGAAAATTATGAATGAGCTTGAAGCTGAATTTGATTGTGAAATTTTAGAAATATTAGTAGAAGATGGACAGCCTGTTGAGTTTGATACTCCGCTTTTTAGAGTTAAAAAGCTAAGTTAAAGGCAGGGAATGAAAAAACTAAAAAGAATTCTTATAGCAAATAGAGGTGAAATTGCACTTAGAGCTATAAGGTCTATTCATAAACTACAAAAAGAAGCTGTCTGTATTTATTCAAAAGCTGATAAAGATGCAATATATCTTAAATTTGCTGATGGTGCTATTTGTGTAGGACCTGCTCCATCAAATCAAAGCTATCTTAATATTCCAGCAATCATTACCGCTGCTGAGATGACAGAGTGTGATGCAATTTTCCCAGGATATGGGTTTTTGAGTGAAAATCAAACATTTGTAGAGATTTGTAAAGAGCATGATATTGCTTTTATAGGTCCAAGCCTTGAAGTTATGGAGCTTATGGCTGATAAAAGCAAAGCTAAAGAAGTTATGAAAAAAGCAGGAGTTCCTGTAATTCCTGGAAGTGAAGGTGCTATAAAAGATGTTGAAGAAGCTAAAAAAGTTGCAAGAGAGATTGGATATCCTGTAATTCTTAAAGCTGCAAGCGGTGGTGGTGGAAGAGGTATGAGGGTAGTTGAGGATGAAAGTTACCTTGAAAATGCATTTTTAGCGGCATCTTCTGAAGCTGAGAGTGCATTTGGAGATGCTACTATTTATATGGAAAAATATATTGAAAAACCTCGTCATGTTGAAGTTCAAATTTTGGGAGATAAACACGGAAATGTTATACATCTTGGTGAGAGAGATTGTTCTTTGCAAAGAAGACATCAAAAGCTTATAGAAGAGTCACCTGCTACAATTCTTGATGAAAAGACAAGAGCTAAACTTCATGAAACGGCAGTAAAAGCTGCAAAAGCTATTGGATATTATTCTGCTGGGACAATTGAATTTTTGGTAGATAAAAATCAAAATTTTTATTTTATGGAGATGAATACAAGACTTCAGGTTGAGCATCCTGTAAGTGAAATGATAAGTGGGCTTGATTTAGTTGAATGGATGATAAGAGTTGAAGAGGGAGAGAAAATTCCATCTCAAGATGAAATAGAATTAAAAGGTCATGCAATTGAGTGTAGAATCCTAGCAGAAGACCCTGAGAAATTTATTCCATCTCCTGGCAAAATTCAAAAATTATACGTCCCAGGTGGAAAAGATGTAAGAGTTGATACTCATATTTATGCAGGATATATCATTCCTCAATATTATGATAGTTTGATTGCTAAAGTTATTACATGGGGTAAAGATAGAGAAGAAGCTATTAAAGTTATGAAAGAAGCATTAAAAGAATTTGTAATAACTGGGATTAAAACAACAATTCCTTTTCATCTTAAAATGCTTGAAAATGAAGATTTTCTAACAAATAATTATGATACAAAATATCTTGAGACTAAGGGGCTTGTTTAAAATCAACAAGTCTTCCCTTTAAATCTCCTATTTTTAGTACATTTTTTACCATTCCTTTTAAAGTTACCCAGTTGCTTGAATTTATATCAAGATATAAAATTCCTTTATCTCCAGCAAAGATTTTATTGTATAGATTTGCTTTTATTTTTGTAATTTTTCCTTTTTTTAAGATATCAATATCAATTCTTCCGGTATGTTTTTCTCCTCCTACAGCTTTGAATGTCTGATGCTTATTTTTCATAATAAGGGGAAGGTTGAAATATAAGCTTAGTATGTCGTTATTGGCAAAATAATCAAGTACTCTTTTATATATGAATTTTCCATTTTTATATTTTGTTTTGTATATTTTTTTATTTTGATAATCAAATGTATAAGTTAAAATGTATTTATTGTTACCTCGTATAATGATGTTTTGATATATAAGAGGTACTAAAATCCCATTAATTACTCTACCTTTAGAGATGTGATAATTCTTAAAGTCTATAAATTTGGTAGTTTTAGCAAATGTTTTAATTGTATAGTTAGTTTCATTTTTTTCAAAATATCCTTTAGCTCTTGCAATTACTCCAAACCATCCATATTTGGCTTCATATTCTGCTTGCATAGAAAAAGAGTAACTCAAAACTGCTATAATAAAGATTATTAATTTTTTCATTAGTTGCCTTTTTATAAATTATATCTAAAAAAGGAGTGTTTATGAAAATAGTATTTTTAGATGCTTTGACTTTAGGAGATGTAGATTTTGAAAGATTTAGAGAATTTGGAGATGTTGAGATTTATCAGACAACTTCAAAAAACCAAACACTTGAGAGGGTAAAAGATGCAGATATAGTTGTAACTAATAAAGTAGTTATAGATAAAGAGATTATGGATAATAGCAATATCAAATTTATCCAAATAGCCGCAACCGGTATGAATAATGTAGATTTAGAGTATGCGAAGAAAAAAGGAATAATTGTAAAAAATGTAGCTGGATATTCTACAAATGCGGTAATTCAACATACATTTGCATTAGTTTTAGGGCTTTTGAATAAAATTTGTTATTTTGATGAATATTCAAGAACAAAATATCCTGAATCTAAAATTTTTACGCATATTCAAAATTGGTTTGAAATTAATGGAAAGACTTGGGGTATTATTGGGCTTGGAGAGATTGGAAGAGGAGTAGCTAATTTAGCTAAAAATTTTGGAGCGGAAGTTATTTATTATTCTACAAGCGGTAAAAATCAAAATAATAAGTTTAAAAGAGTTAGTTTAGAAGAGTTATTAAAAACAAGTGATATTATCTCAATCCATGCTCCTCTTAATGAAAATACAAAAAATTTATTAAACAAAGATAATTTAAATTTGATTAAAGATAGAGCTATTTTAGTAAATGTAGGAAGAGGGGGTATTATTAATGAAAAAGATTTAGCAAAAATTTTAGAGCAAAAAGATATATTTGTAGGGCTTGATGTATTTGAAAAAGAGCCAATTGATAAAAATAATCCTTTGCTTAAATTCAAAGAAAAAACTCTTCTAACTCCTCATGTGGCTTGGACTAGTATAGAAGCAAGACAAAAACTAATGGATGGAATTTATAAGAATATAAAGGAATGGGTGGGAAGGAGAAAGAATTATTAGTAAAATGAAAAGTTGCAAATTTAGCGGATAAAAAAAGTGCACTTAAAGCAACGTAGTTTAGAAGCGGTAAATAATTTGTACTTCTTTAAGAGCGAATTTTTTATTGTTTATGAGTAATAAGATGAGGTTAGTTTTTAAGTAAAGAGTGGGAAAAAAAGCAGAAATTAAGCTGCTTTTTGGTCTAAGTGAACGTCTAATTGAGGATAAGGTATATTAATACCTTTTTCATCAAAAGTTACTTTAATTTTTTCAAGTAAATCACTTCTTACAGCCCAGTAATCTTCACTTTTTACCCAAGGTCTTACGTTAAAGTTTACGCTGCTATCTGCAAGTTCTGCTAAAGATATGCTAGGTGCTGGGTCTTTTAAAATTCTTTCATCTGAATTTAAAATTTCTTCAAGTGTCTTTTTTACAAGTTTTAAGTCATCTTCATAGCCAACACCAATTACTAAATCAATTCTTCTAATAGGCTCTCTTGAGTAGTTTACTATGTTACTTCCTACAATATTTGAATTTGGCACAATAACAATTCTATTATCACCTGTTTTAAATATTGTGTTAAAAATACCTATAGATTCTACTACTCCGCTAGCTCCTCCAGCTTCTACAAAATCACCAACTTTAAAAGGTCTTAAAAATAAAATAATCACACCTGCCCCAAAATTTGAGAAGTTTTGTTGAAGTGCGAGACCTACAGCTAAACCTGCTGCTGCAATAATTGCTGCAAACGATGTTGTATCAACTCCAAGTGTTCCAAGAGCTGCAATTATTACAAGTACTAAAAGACCAAAATATGCCAAATCTCCTAAAAATTTAACTAATGTAGTATCTAAATTAGCTCTTTCAAGAGCTTTTCTTAAAGCATTTGTTAAAATTTTTGCAATCCATTTTCCAATTATAAAAATTATTATTGCGCCAAGGATTTTAACACCCCAAGAAATAGCTAAGTCAATGTATGATTGGTAGTTTCCCATCCATTCTCCTTTTTTTATAAAATATTAGTTATTTAAAATGACAAATTAATGACATTATTTATCAAATTGTTGCCATTTATTAAGAATAATCATATTTTTTACTCTTTTTACATACTCTTCTTTTAATTGTGAGTAATTTTTTAGAGTTTGTGCTGCATCAAGACCTGTAAAGTTTTTATGCAGTTTATGATATAGGTATCTTTTCTTTCTAAAATTTATATATGCTGGATTTCTATTTAAATTTAGCATATAAGCTCTAATTGAGTCTTCAAGCGAATTGAATTTTCTTAGCGAATAGTTTATTTTTATGTGAGAGTATGTACTTTTTGGCTTAATCCCTTTGTTTGAATATTCCCAATGCCCATATATATTATTTGCTACTTTTACAAATCTGCTTTTGCCCCATCCACTTTCTATTGCTGCTTGAGCTAAAGCGATGGAGGGGGGAATTTTATCTATTTTAATTAAAAATTCTTTTTTATTATTGATATCTTTAATTTTATATTTTTTTGCAATTTCTGCTAAGAATTTTATTTTATCAGGATTTAATAGATAATATGGGTCATTGAATATTTGTATAATTTTTTCTCGCAATTTCAATATATTGTTATTTTCTTTTTGGATAAGAGGGAGTAAAATACTTACAAAAGCTTTTTTTTGCTGTTTGATGTTTTTTATTTGGTAATAATATTCGGGAAATGCGGCATATAATTTAAATGCTAAAAAAAAAGATAAAAATTTTTTCATATTAGTCCTTCAAAAAGTGAAGGAGTTGATGGTTTTAGTTTATAACTTTTTCTGTGAATTTCGCACATTCCATATTTTTGGATGAGCTCTTTATGCTCTTTTGTAATATAGCCTTTGTGTTTTTCAAATTTATACTCAGGATATTTTGAAGATATTTCTACCATAAATTTATCACGCGTTACTTTAGCTAATATACTCGCAGCACTTATCTCTTTTATTTTTTCATCACCTTTTATAATAGTTTCAATTCCCTCAACTCCAAAGTTTGAATTTCCATCAAAAAGATATCTTTTAGCTTTTAATGTGTTTTTTATTTCTATTAGAGATTCTTTTATGCAAACTGAGAGTCCTTTATTATCTATTTCTATATTGGATTTAAATACAATATGATAGAGTGAGTTTTCTTTTATTATTTCAAATAATTCTTCTCTTTTTTTGACACTCAATTTTTTAGAATCATTTAACATATTTATCCATTTTCCCTTATCTTTTAAAATTACTCCTGCAAAAACCATAGGACCAGCAATAGGTCCTCTGCCTGCTTCATCTATTCCGCAAATCTCCATCGCCAAAATGGTATCACCTCCACTTCAAAATTTTTGTGTTTTATTTCAAACTCATTAGAAATTGTAATTATTTCAACTTTTTTTACATCTGAAACTTTTTTTAATTTTTCAATTGCAATTTCTTCATTAGCAAAGGGCAATACTAAAATACCAAGCTCTTTATTTGGAAGATAAAAACTTAGAGTATCTTTATAAAATACCTCTTTTTCATTAAGCTCTAAAAATATAATATTTTCAAAAGTATGAAGTATATTTTTTTTATTTGTCATAATGTTTTTAAAAGCAAAATTATATGCAAAAAATTTTTTTGGAGATTTAGGAGAATCAAATTTATTTACTTCATAAATTATTCTATTTTCTAAAAGCTCATTTGTCGTTTTATAAAAACTATCTTTGCTTAATTTGTAATTTCTTTTTAGAATTTGATAAATCTGATAAAGAGTAAATTTTTCTCCAATGTGAGTTAAGAAAAATGCCAAAATTTCTTTGTTGTATGGTAAAAGCTCAAATGTTTCTTTTAGGTATTCATCTCTAAAATACTCTTCATTAAAAATTCTTGGAAAATTTCCAAGTCTTAAAAATTTATCAAAACAATGATTTATATTGGTTGTATTTTCAAATGAAAAAAATTCTTCAAAATCAAGCCCTTTAAGCTCTATTTTTTTAAATCCTTTAATATCTATATTTTTTTCGCTTATAATAAATGTCGTGATTGGAGGAATTGGTGCAGAAAAGTCATAATTGTCATAAACTACTAAATCTATATCGTCAAAATTAAAATCTTTTTCTCTAAAATCTGCAAAATCTATATATTTATATTTTCCTTTAAAGTTTTTTAAAAAATCAAATACTAAAAAAGTTTTTCCAACTCTTTTAGGTCCGGTAATAATAGTGTTTTCATAGTTTAATTTTTCTTTTCTTTTATTTATCTTTTTTGGAAGCATCCTTTTCCTTTTTAATAATGCTTTAATTATAGCATAACTAAAAATCCAATAAATGCTATTAAAGATTCATATAAAAAAAGCTTATTTCCATATAAAAAGCCTGAAATTATACTTCCAAGAAATGCTGCAAGCCCATATCCAATTCCTGCATAAAATTGCTGAGCTAAAGTTTTGTTTTCGTATTTTTTAGAAATATACAAAAGAGCAGAAGTATGAAAAATAGCAAATGAAAAAGCATGTATTAATTGTGATAGGGCAATTAAAAAAATTGAATTTGCAAATAGATAAAGCATAGCCCATCTAATTGATGTTAGAAAAATAGATATTTTTATCCATTTAATAGGTGGTAGTTTATGTAAAAATTTGTGCCCTATTAAAAAGATTATTATCTCTGCAATAACTCCAATCCCCCATAGCCATCCAATATACTTTTTATCTACTCCATGATTTATTAGATAAATTGTAAAAAAATTATAAAACCCTCCAAAACTTATTTGAAGTAATATTAATCCAAGCCAGAATTTATAATCTTTTAAAAAATTTATTTTAGCAGATGAGCTTTTTTTTATAGTTTTATCTTCTTTAAAATAAAACGCGCTAAGTGCTGTTAGAGACATCAAAACTATAAAACTTATAAGATGATTTATTTTGATATAAGAGAATAAAATTCCATACAGCATAAATCCAATTGAGCCCATAACTCTTGCTTTGCCGTATTTGGTTTTTAATCTCTCAATTGCAATTGCTTCAATATATGGAAAAAGCACAGCAAAAGAAGCACCAATTAAAAAAAATGCTATTAAAATTAAGTAAAAATTTTTTGTAAGAATTAAAAATGAAGATAAAAATGCAATAAATATACTTAAAATATAATCTCTCTTAGTTAAAGGTTTTTTAAGAAAAATAAATGGGGTTAAAAATCTTGCTATTGGCATCATTGCAAAAATTATTCCAATTTGAGCGGGGGTAAAATAATTAGAAAAAAATTTGGGTAAAAATATTACATAATCACCTATTAACGCAAAAAAAAGAAAGTAAAAAGTAAGGAGGGCTATAAACAATTTTTAATTGCTTCTTTATATTTTTTTTCATTAAAAGGAGGATAGTCAAATTCTCTTTTTTTCTTACAAAATGTAGCTTCTGGCCACCAAGGGTCATTTTTGTATCTTGGGATTATATGAATGTGAAGATGAGGTACCATATTTCCTAAAGTTGCAATATTTATTTTATCAGGATTTAAAAATTCAAGCATCTTTTTTTCTATTTTTTTAACAGCTAACATAATATCAATAGCTTCTTTATCACTTAATTCGCTAAATTCTTTAATATGTTTATTTGTAATAACTCTTATAAATCCAGGTATTTCATCAACTAAAATAATTCTAAAAAGCTCATTTTCAAAAATAATATTTTCATTTTCTCTTTTACAAAGAGGGCAAGTCATCAATTCCCTCTGCTTCCAGGTTTAATAGGGCAACTTCCCATTTTACACATAGGACAATTCTCTGGCTCATAAACTTCAAATTCAAAGTCTTCTAATGCAAAAAGAGGCTTATCTTCAGGTAATTTACACTCAGGTTTTCTTTTGCTATTTCCATTTACTCTTTTGCAAACTCCTCTATTTGCAATTGCTGCAAAACCTACTACTTCTGCGCCTCTTTTTTCAATCTCTCTTGCAGCTTCCATTGCGCTTCCACCAGTTGTAATAATATCTTCACAGATTAAAACTTTTTCACCCTCTTTTACTTCAAATCCGCGTCTTAGAGTCATCTCTCCTTTTACTCTCTCAGTAAAGATAAATCTAACTCCAAGAGCACGTGCTAATTCATATCCAGCAAGTAAGCCTCCAATTGCCGGAGAGCATATTGTATCTACTTCTATTCCAGATTCTTTTATTTGTTTTGCAAGCTCTTTTGCTAATTTTTCGGCAACTTGCGGATATTCTAAAACTCTTGCACTTTGAAGATAGTAGGGGCTATGCTTACCACTGCTTAATAAAAAATGCCCCTTTAATAAAGCTCCGTATTTTTCGTATATATCTTTTAGATTCTCCATCGTTATACTTTCATTACATCATCTATCTTTTTATTTACGATTTCATCTACTTTAGCAATAAACTCATCTGTTATTTCTTGTACCTTTTCAAGACCTCTTCTTTCATCATCTTGAGTGATTTCTTTGTTTTTAAACATTTTTTTGATTTTATCGTTAGCTTCGCGTCTAACATTTCTAATAGCAATTTTTGCTTTTTCTCCAAATTCTTTTGCTTTTTTAGCTTGTTTTTTTCTCTCTTCTTCTGTCATTGGCGGGAAATATAATTTTATATCTTGTCCATCATTATTTGGGTTAGCTCCAACATTTGCTTCTTGAATAGCTCTTTCAATATCATTAATAATTGATTTATCCCATGGGCTTACTACAATTGTAGTTGCATCAACTGCATTTATATTTGCAACTTGGTTAAGAGGTGTTGGCGCTCCATAGTAGTCTACTTTTACTCCATCAAGTACATGAATTGAAACTCTCCCAGTTCTTAGAGTATTTAAATCTTTTTTTAATACATCGATACTTTTTTGCATATGCTCTTTTGCAAATTCAAACACATTCTGCATTACTCCTCCTTTAGAATTAGTTTTGTTTTTATTTTATTATTATATCTTATGATAACTCTGTTTCTATATTTTTTTAGAGCAAAATTTGGTTTATAATCAAAATATCCGTTATTTGTATTAATTTTTTTCCATCCAAGCTTTGTTATGTAAATATAAACATAAGGATACTTTACATATCCACTTACCTCTTTTATAGTGTTTTTATCTTTTTTTATTGTAAGATTTTTAACGTTTAAAACATTAATTTTAAGTTTTTTAGCAATATTTACATTTCCAGTAATTGCAATTCTATCTATATCGTTTATTGGTGTATTCTTATTTACAGCTCCTGTATTTTGATTACAGATAACTTTAAAATATCTATTTATTATTTTTTGTACTCTATTATCATATTCTCCATAAGGATATGCATACATATTAGGTACATATCCTATATGTTTTTTAAATGAATTTATTGCTTTTTGAGTATCTTTTATAATTTTTTCATTGCTAAGTTTTGCAAGGTGTGGGTGGGCATAGCTATGAACTCCAAGCTCTCCGTATTGAGCAGTCTTTTTTATCTGTTGCCATGTCATATAATCTCCATAATGCTCATCTGTTGCTTTTGCATATACAAAAAGAGTAAAAGGTACTTTATACTTTTTAAAAACTGGCAGCCCATTTTTATAAAAGCTTTTAAATGAATCATCAATATTAAAAACCACATATTTATCAATACTTTGATTGTTTTCAATTCTTTTTACAAGGGTTGAGAGTTTTACTATTTTGTAATTATGTTTTAGTAGATATTTTATGTCTTTTTCTAAAATTTTTGAGTCTATATTAGTAGAAGGGTATCTAAAATCATCTACCCTATGAAGCACAAAAATGTGAGCCTCTGCTAAAAGCCATAAAGGCAAAAAAAGAAGTATAAATTTTTTCATTTAGATGGTATTGAAGGTATAGATGGAATAGTTTTAGAAGTTTTTTGTACTTTTACTTCATCTACTACAGAAGTATTTGCTTGTTTATTATAAAGGTATACAAGAGTTAGTGTATTAAGTACAAATAAAAATCCAATTGTTAGTGTTGCTTTTGTTAAAAAATCCATTGGTCCTTTTGCGCCAAAAACTGAATCATTACTGCTAGAATATGCGCCAAATCCCATAGAGCTTGATTTATTAAGTAAAGCTAAAATTATTAAAATAATCGCAAGTATTATTTGAAGTGTAAAAAATATACTAATCATCAAAAACCTTTTTTGGTAGAATTATATCACAATTTAAAAACGGGGAAAAATGGCTCTTAGAAGTTTTGAGAAGTTTGCTTTTACATATGGCAAATACAATATTATTCAAAAACGTGTTATCAAAAAATATCTTCCTTTTTTAAAATCAAAAGTAATTGATTTAGGATGCGGGAGTGAAGGTTTATGCAAATATAAAAAATTTGATTTTTATTTAGGAATTGATAATAGTGAAAATATGCTTAGCCTTAATCCCTGTAACACTTTAAAGCTAGATTTTAATACAAAAAAGTGTTTTGAGACTATAAAAAAATATGATTTTTCTCAAATTGTCTCTTTTTCTGCTCTCCAATGGGCTGAGGATTTAGAATTTGTATTTAGAGAAATTAAAAATTTAAAGAAAGATTTTTTATTAGCAATTTTTACATCAAATACATTTAAAACATTTCACGATTATCTTAATGTTAAATCGCCAATTTATTCAAAAAAAGAGATTTTAAATTATAGTAAAATTCTTAAGCCACAAAAAATAGAAATTTTAGATTATAAGATTGAATTCAATTCACCAAAAGAGATGTTTGAATATATAAAATTCTCAGGTGTAAATGCTAAAGTAAAAGCAAATATTAAAGATGTTAAAAAGTTTTTAAAAGAGTTTCCTATTAATTTTTTGGA
>JALVAK010000147.1 GCA_027011225.1 Nautiliaceae bacterium
CCCGTCAGGACGGGTCAAATTGTCCCGTCGTTTACTATCTAATAATTAACAATGTTTAAACCTTTATATATTCCTTATTTACAGGGTTTTAACAAAAATATTAAAAATACTAATTATGTTTTAATTTTATCTTTTATTTGTTTTTATGTCTCATTATGAAATGAATTCTATTTTTCAAATGAACAAATTAAAGAAAACTTATGAATAAGTATTAAAACTATTAGTAGAGCTATTAAATATCTTGAAGATAACAAATATATTAAATGCTTTTATAAAACTTCTAGGAATTGATGAACTTATAGAGAAATAAAGTTAAAAATAGAAAATCCGCTAGAAATTAAAAATAATAAATCAAAAGCTGAATATTTATCAACAATAGATGGTTTTTTAAGTATCCAAAGTAAAGAAGTTAAACAAGCGGCTAAAAAAAGAATAAAGGATAGATATGATAAGGTTGGTCAATATCCAACCTTAAAACAGCTAAAAAAACGGCTAATCGATAAGGGGTATCAAATAATTGAAAAATAACTTGAAAAATAAAAAAAAATAATTAACTAAAAAGAAGCCGTTATATAACGACGGCTTCTTTATATTCTATTATAAGATTATGACAGGATTATTTCAAAGTTTAGACAATCTAGTTTGAAATGCTATCAATGGTGTAAACACATTATTAGGCGGTAATGTAGGTCAAGTGTTAGTTTTCGCTATCGCAGTAGCTTTATTATTTTGGGTTTATTCATTCGCAAAGAAAAAATAAAAATTGGTTGAAAAAGCACTTTAAAAGTGCTTTTTATTTTAAATTAATAGATTGTATATTATGAATAATTTGCAAATAAAAAGAAAATTTATCAGAAAAAAAACAAAAAAAGCAATTAAAAGAGTTTTAAAAGAATTATTAGTTAAAGGCTATGTTTATAGTTACAAAGAAGCACAAAGGCTAGGCTTGGAATATAGAGAATTTAGGGAATACATTGAACCGCTAACAATCAAGAGAACAGCTATTAATATAGACGGGAACGACAGGAACTATTTCCAACTTAATAAAGAAACAAAAATATTATTAGAAACTAGAATTAAGGACTTGATAGTATTTGAAAATGAAAAACTAATTAAACTAATTAAAATTTTATTTTGTTAAAATCAAAAATGATAAAAAACTTGAAAAATGCTTTCAAAGATATAGAACATATTAAATATTTGTTATTGATAATAGTTATCAATCAATTAATAGTATACTGAACACTAGCAACGATTATTTACTTAATATTTAAATAAAAAAATGACAACACCAGAAGTAATTATTGCTTATACAATATGAACAATACTTATAATGATTTTATTTTATTGAATTTGAAAATTTGGAAAAGAATTTTTCAAAAAAATAATAGATTTTTTTATTTATTAATTTTAAAAAAATGGATATATTGCTTTTTGTCTCATCTCAAATATTAATTTATAAATTTTTTATATTTTTGATAAAAAATTAAAAAATGCCATTTACAACTACAACAAAACAAAAAATTTATTTTCAAAACAATTTAAACACTAATCAAAACCTTAATTTCAATAACCCGTTAGAAATAACGGGGCTAAATATTGAAATTAAACCTTCAACTTGAAGCATCCAAAAAATCGAGTTTAAAAGCGATTATTTATCGCAAGATTTTTTGCTTGCGGTCTACAGCTTAGAAGCTGTTATATTATCGGTTTTTATCTTGTTTTCCAAATTATTATGAAAAAATTAATATTGTTGTTATTAATTATATGATTTTTTTGACAATCACATTGATTGTCAATATTAGATAGCTGAACTATTAATATATATAGGAACGGCTGATATGATTGTATAATTGATAATATTCCAGGTTACTTATTTTATATCAAAGATTCTAATAATTCGGCTTGCTGAAATCCTGAAAATTTTTACTTAATAGATGATTTATGAAATGATATTATTCATTTATCAACAGCACCAAGTCAACAATGGAAAAAATGAAATTATACAATAGTAAATCAAAATAAAAATCAATTTATTTTAATAACTTACTGGGATAATAGATATAATTTATTTTATATTTACAAGACAGGCTGAAATTATCAATATATAAGTCAAACTTATGATATTAATCCTGATTTTTCGATATTCCCAGATTGAGAAAATGAAATTTGTTTAAAAGATGGAGTAAATGAATACAAATTAGATTTATCAGGAAAACATAATATAAGCTGTAATGGTCAATATGTGCCTATATGAAATTTTATTTATTTCTATGATAATTGAGCTCAAAAGCTTCTAGATGTTAAAAATCAAAAATATTATTATTATTACTTAGATAATAGGTATTTATTGTATATACCGCAAATAAGCGGATATATAATAGAAGATAAAGGAGTAAGAGGACTAAATAGTATTTTTTTGGATGGGCTTGAATATAAATCAATAAGTTGATTTATTATAGATTATGATAATAATCAATATATCCCAAAAGAAGCCTTTACTTGATATTATAATTATTATTATAAATACAATAATAATAATTGAACAATTTATGGGTTTAATATTGATAAGCAAAATTTCAAATTAAATTATGTAAAATTCGAATATTGAAATAATGAAATAGAAACTTATAAAACAACATATAATAATAACAATAATAATGATAACGATAACACAAACGATAATATTCAAACAAATAAAACCATAACTTATAGTTGCTATAATTATAATTGACAAGTATATTGCGAAACCAATAAAATATGCGACGGCTTAACTAATCCAGATTATAATTATTTATTTGATTATATGGGGACTGGACAATATCAATTTGATATTTCGCTTTTTAGTGGTGATACAATAAGCAAAGCTTATTTTTTTACTAATTATAATTGAGGTAAACCAAATCCTTATTTATTATGGGCTAAAAACTATGAACTCGCAGTATATACTGAAGAATATAACAATTGAGCTGTAGTAGATACTGGTGGAATATATTATCAATGAAATATTACTTGATTTGTGGAATTATTCCAAAATCGTTTTAATGTTTATAAAAAATGATGATGTATAAAAATAGGGGTTTTATATCCTTCTAATTACACTTATGAAGACTATCAAAATAAATACAAAGGCTGAAATCTTATTAAGAATTTGCCAGATATTGCTAACGATTATCAAGGGCTTTATAATTGTGAGGGTTTGTCAATTTTTGAGTGTGTAGGTAAAATAGCTAAAGACACCTGAAAAATAATTATTGACGTTATAAAAAAGCCAATCGATAATATAAACAATTTAACAAATTTACTTAAGCAAATTAAACCTTGAGCTTGTAGCTATACTTGATACATAATAGGAACTTGAAAAAATACTAACAATTCAATGATTAATAATCTGGCTAACCAAAAAATCGGGCTAGTTGATTACATCTTGAACATATGAGCAGTGCTAATATGATTAGTGCTTACTTATTTATTTTTATGAAGGAGAAAATAAAAATGACTGGATTAGTAAAAATTCTAATATTCGCAATAGCTATTTATATAATCTATGCCATATTTTGAGATTATATAAATCAACTTATAGCATATGCTATTAAGCGGATTAATAACTTGTGATGCATAGCACCAATTCAAGTTGTTATTTTGTTTTTGTATACTTTGGCTTTAATAATTATAAGGGTTATATTAGATAATCTTTATCAAGATTAATAATTTAAAAATGAAAATCGAAAATAAAATATTATTAGAATTAATGACAATATTGTTGTTAGTTATTATTATAATTTGATTTATATTTATAAAAGCAATTGATTTTTAATTTTTTAAAAAAATATTATGAAAATATACAAAATAGATAATGGCTATCTATTGCCAGTTGATTTAGATGAAAAACAATTAAAAGAACGGAAAAAAAAATATTTTTTCTATGAAAAAGATGATTTTCTAATCTTTAATTTTGATTATAACAAAATTAAGCCTTTTGTTTTAAGTATTCTTAAGAAAAAGAAATACTTAGAAGATATTAACAAAAAATTGCTAGCAATCGTAGGTATTATGTTAGCTTCAACTTTTTTTATATCTTATTATTACCTAAACCAAATAAAAGGAGAATATAAAAAGACAAAAGAAGAAATACAAGCTATTTTAAGCTGAAAAATTATAAAAATTGAAAAAGAAAAGATAAAACCGATAAAAGTTAAAGAAATAAAATTAGAAGAAATTAAAAAAGAAAATTTAAAAGATAATCAAAAATAAAATGAATATTAAGGAACTAATAAAATATAAATGAATATATAACCAAATTTTTTGAGAATTACTAGAAAAAATAATTTTTAGAAACGATATAGAGAATGAAAAAGACTTATTGAAAGGTTTATGATTTGTAGATGTAGATTTAATATTTAAACCAGAAGTAGACAATAAGAAGTTTAAAGAATTATCAAAAATAATTTTTAGATTTTATGAAACTTGAAAAAATGAAAATTCTAAAAAAGAAGAATAAACTTTTTATTTTTAAAACAAAAAAATGAAAATAGATAAAGAAATATTAGTAATTATACTTATTATTCATACATTATGAGTAGCTTTTATATTTTATAAATTTATAATATTTATATTATGAAATTAGAAAATATAGTTTTTGCTTTCGTTGGCGACAGGGGAAGCGGTAAAACAATGCTATCATCTATAGCTTGAAGCTTGCCAGAATACAAGCAAGTTTTTAGTAATTTTCAATTAGAATATAAAAACAAGCCAACCATCCAATATAAAGATTTTGATTTATATTGAAAGCTTGATAAAGACAATCTAGATAAAAAGCTTCTAATCTTCGACGAAGGGTGAATTAATGCCAATTCAAGAAACTTTCAAGCCAAATTAAATAAATTATTAAGCTACTTTATTTTTGTATCAAGAAAATTTAATATTGATTTGATTTTTATTACTCAAGACTTTGACACTTTTGATAAAAACATAAGAAGGCAAACAAATTATTTGTTTGAAATAACTAATCACTTGCCAAATTATATTGAAGCTGAAATTTGGAAAATGAAAAGAGGCGAGAAAATCGCTTTTTTGTGAGATTATGAAATTAAAGCACTTGAATTATTAGAACTTCAAGGGATAAGCTACGATACTAGAGACTTAAGCGGTTTTGAAGACAAAATAAAAGAATTTTTGAATTAATTTAAAAAAGTATTGATTTTTTAAAAAACTTATTGTATAATTATAAAGCTATACAATATAAAGAATAGTATAGCAAGATTTACTTTATTAAATTTATAAAATGTATTTAACTTGACAAATTGATTTAAATTCTTTACAGGCTAAATTAAATCAATTATTAAGTAGTTGAAGTGATATTGCAATTGAAAGTTTAAAACAAGAAATATTATATTGACAAATTAGCACATCGATAGAATTATTTATTTTTTTAATTACGATTATATTTTTAGCATTTATATTATATAAACTAAAAAAAATTATATTATCAACAACTAATGAATTATACAATAATTTATATATTAGTATATTTATAACTTTATTAATTATTTTATTTTTCATTATTTGATTAACTATTAATAGTTTATTTGAACTTACAGAATGGTTAATATCACCAAATATAGCATTATTAAAAGATTTAAATTTAATTCATTAAAAAAATAAAAATGACACTTGAACTAAATGAAATAATAGAAGCTTTAAAAGAGCTTGAAAGTGTAATCTTTATAAAACATTATTGAAAAACTATAGCTATAATAGAACAAGAAACAAAAATTAAAGATTTTGAAATCAAAAAAGACTTTGAAAAATGAGAAATAATTTTAAAATTTAAATCAGAAGAAAATGAATTTTAGACAACTTCGACAAAAAATAGACAATGTTGATAACTATTTAAAAGTTAAATTTGATATTGTAGACAACTTCGACAAGTTAGACAAAAAAGAAAAACAAAAAATTATTTGTAAATATGGAAAAAAATTCGGTAAAGCCGAGAAATGGTGGCTTTGCCGTGCTATTTTCTCGCCAATTGTCAAGAACAATAGGGCGGGGTAGTGTCTAACTTGTCTATTTTAATTTTTAAAATTTAAAAAATTAAAAAATGGAATTGTTAAAAACTGGTAGAATTTGGATTATTACAGGTAATACTTCTAAACTTTCAATGGAATGAATAAATTTTATAGAAAAATTTATTCATTCTGAAAATCTAGAACTTAAAGATTATTGAATTGAAGATAATTTATTTTTTTACTTACTTTATGATGAATGAAAAAATAAGAATAATATATTTAATAAAGATAGAATACAAAAATAAAATAAAAATTAAAGCTATTTTCAATGAAAAAGAATTAGAGAAAATAGCAAACAATAAAAAAATAAAAAAAGCAGTAATATTAAAAAGAATTAAAGAAAAATCTTTATTTTAATAGGACGGGTCAAATTGTCTCGTCGGGTTTTTTCTTATATTTTTAAATAAAAAAGAAAATAAAAAGAAAAAATAAAAAGCTATTTTATATATTTTTATTTATATATTATTATTTGCGGGTCAAATTGTCCCGTCAGGACGGGTCAAATTGTCCCGTCAGGACGGGTCAAATTGTCCCGTCGTTTACTATCTAATAATTAACAATGTTTAAACCTTTATATATTCCTTATTTACAGGGTTTTAACAAAAATATTAAAAATACTAATTATGTTTTAATTT
>JALVAK010000148.1 GCA_027011225.1 Nautiliaceae bacterium
CTTCTTCAATTTCTTTTAAAGCATCTATATTCCAAGGATTTAGCACAAGAGGTTTTTCACATATTGCATGTGCATGATTTCTAAGAGCCCATCTTATATGTGCATCATGTAAATAATTGGGAGTAGTGATTGAGACATAATCAATTTTCTCTCCGCTTCTTTTAAGTTTATCTACATGTCTGTCAAATCTTTCAAATTCGGTAAAAAAATCAGCATCTGGAAAATAACTATCTATTATCCCTACACTATCACACTTATCCATAGCTGCAACTAAATTATTACCAGTATCTTTTATAGCTTTCATATGTCTTGGTGCAATATATCCTGCCGCTCCGATAAGTGCAAAGTTTTTCATTATAATCTCCCATCCACTAAATCTTTATCAAAAAAACCTTTGATGTCATAAATAACTTGATTTGTCTTTTTGTTTTTAAGCTCATTTTCAATATCTTTAAATTCATTATGCGCTACTGCTAAAACTATCCCATCATATTCACTTAAATTTGGATTTTCTTTAAGCTCAAACCCATATTCTCTTTTTACTTCTTCATTATCTGCCCAAGGGTCGACTACATCTACATTTACTCCAAAATCTTTAAGCTCATTTACTACATCTATTACTCTGCTGTTTCTTATATCAGGACAATTCTCTTTAAATGTTATTCCAAGTACCAATACTTTACTTCCTTTAATAGTATGCCCTTTATGTATAAGAAGTTTTATTACTTTATTTGCTACAAATATTCCCATATTATCATTTGTTCTTCTACCAGCAAGTATTATTTCTGGATGATATCCTATCTCTTTTGCTTTGTATGCTAAATAGTATGGGTCAACTCCTATACAATGTCCTCCTACAAGACCTGGTTTAAAAGGTAAAAAATTCCATTTTGTCCCTGCTGCTTCAAGTACATCAAGTGTATCTATATTTAAAATATCAAATATTCTTGCAAGCTCGTTTACAAATGCTATGTTTATATCTCTTTGAGCGTTTTCTATTACTTTTGCAGCTTCTGCTACTTTTATTGAAGGTGCTAAGTGAGTTCCTGCTTCTATGATACTTGAATAAAGCTCATCTATCTCTTTTGCTATTTCAGGAGTTGAGCCTGATGTTACTTTTTTTATTTTTGTAACTGTATGCTCTTTATCTCCTGGATTTATTCTCTCAGGTGAATATCCTACGAAAAAGTCTTTGTTGAATTTAAGTCCGCTTTCTCTCTCAAGCTCAGGTACGCATACTTCTTCTGTGCATCCTGGATATACTGTTGATTCATATATTACAATATCACCTTTTTTTAATACTCTTCCTATACTTCTGCTTGCCATTATTAATGGAGTTAAATCCGGATTTTTATGTTTATCTATTGGAGTTGGTACTGTTATTATGTAGACATTTGCATCTTTTATATCTTCAAGTGAAGAAGTGAATTGTATATTATTTTTCTCTATCGCTTCTTTTAACTCTTCTTCGCTTACTTCAAGTGTTCTGTCATACCCTTGTTTTAACTCTTTTATTCTCTCATTATTTATATCAAATCCTATTACATCATACTTCTTAGAAAATGCCACCGCTAATGGCAGTCCTACATACCCTAAGCCTATTACTGATATTTTCTTTTTCATCCTAATCCTTAGTATAAAATATGCGAAATTTTATCAATTTAGATACTAAAAATCAATTTTCTTTAAAATAACCTAAGCACTACCCCCGCACTTACCGCAATTTGATAAAGTATTTGAGTTATATCTTTTGTGATTTGTAAATTCTCACTACTAGGTTTTCCTAAAACCAAAATAGAATCTCCTTTT
>JALVAK010000149.1 GCA_027011225.1 Nautiliaceae bacterium
AAAGCCTTATATCCCTTTCATATAAAAAGTCATGCCCAATTGTACGAGACTTTAATTTTGCAATAATAGGAGGTTTTCTTTTAAATTGATTTTGATATATTTTTTTAAGTACAAATTCAACTAAATCTTTATCATACTTTTCTAGTAATTCTTTTTTTGTAGCTCTATTGTCTACAAAATCTTCTAGTACCGGGTCAATCTCAGCATAGCTATATCCAAGCTCGGCTTCATCGCTTTGTCCTTGCCACAAATCTGCACTTGGAGGTTTATTTATAATCTCTTCATTTACTCCAAGATATTTTGCAAACTCAAATATTTCACTCTTATATAAATCACCTATTGGATTAATAGCACTTGCTAAATCTCCAAAAAGTGTCCCATATCCAAGCATCAATTCGCTTTTATTGCTTGTACCAATCACAAGTGCGTTAAGCTCAGCTGATTTATCATACAAAATTGCCATTCTCATTCTAGCAGAAAAATTCCCAAGTCTTACTTTATCTTCAATTGGATAAGCTTCTAAAAGGGGAGCTATTGAGATAATTTCATAATCAATATTAAATTTTTTACAAAGTTTTTTTGCATCTTCAATTGAAGACTTGCTTGAATACTGACTTGGAAGCATAAAAGCCTTAAAGTTATCTCCTAAGGCTTTTTTTGCCAAAACTGCAACAACTGCACTATCAATCCCACCACTAAGTCCACATATTCCTTTTTTTAACCCAGTTTTTGTAATCTCTTCATAGATGAATTTAATTAAAAACTTCTCAATTAGCTCCCACTTTTTCATAACAAATCCTAACTATCAATATAATTTTTAAGAAGTTTTCCAATATTTGGATGTCTTAGTTTTTTAATAGCACTGCTTTCTATTTGTCTAACCCTCTCTCTTGTTACATTTAAAGCTTTTCCAATCTCTTCTAAAGTTCTCTCACTCTTATCTGGCATAAGCCCAAATCTCATTTTAATAACTTCTCTTTCTCTTTCATTAAGATTCTCTAAAATTTCATCAATATGTTTTCTTAAATCTTCTTGCACTACTTCCTCATAAGGATTAGAAAAAGTCTTATCTTCTATAAAATCTCCAAATTTTCCATCTTCTTCTTCACCAACAGGCGCTTCAAGAGATACTGGCTCTTTTGAAATTTTAAGAATTTGTTTAACTTTTTCAATTGGCATTTTCATCTCTTTAGCAATTACTTCTAAAGTTGGCTCTTTTCCTTCTTCTTGAACATATTTTCTTATGATTTTATTGATTTGATTAATGTTTTCAATCATATGAATTGGAATTCTAACTGTTCTTGCCTGGTCTGCTATGGCTCTAGAGATTGCTTGTCTAATCCACCAAGTCGCATAAGTTGAAAATTTATAACCTTTTTCAAATTCAAATTTATCAATAGCTTTCATAAGCCCAATATTTCCTTCTTGAATTAAATCAAGAAATGGAAGTCCTCTATTTGTATATTTCTTAGCAATACTTACAACAAGTCTAAGGTTTGCTCTTGCCATTTTCTCTTTTGCTTCAGTTACAATCTTTTTACCTCTTTTTAACTGCTCTAAAATAACTTCAAGTTTTTTAGGCTCCATTCCAAATGTATTATCACTAGCTTTTTTTGCTTCAACAAGTTTTTTAATATCCATATAGATATTTACCATCGTATGCTCAGGTACCATTGCTGCAATATCTTCTTTGCTAAGCTCAGTAATTTTACTTAAAATCTCTTTATGAAGCTGTCTTAACTGCTCATTAAATAATGGGAGTCTATATTCTTTCTTTTTAAGCTCTTTTTCAAAATCTTTATCACCTTTTAGAGCAGTTTCAACCGTTTTTACGATTTCATTTATAAGTTTTGATGTATATCCAAGCTCAGTTAAAGCTTCTTTTACTTTTTTCTTTTTAAATGTTAATTGAAGAATTTTATGGAAATTATCAAGCTCATCTCTATTAGGTGAATTTATAACTTTATCATATTCATCAAGTACTTTTTCCCACTCTTTTTTTGCTTTTTCTAAATTTTTAAATAATTCATTAATTCTTTTTTCTCTAAGTGTTATTTTTTTCTTTCTTTTTCCTTCTTTGCTATCTTCATCTTCTACTTCTTCTTCATCTACAAAATTTTTAAATAACTCTTTTACTCTTCTTTCTCTATTTAAAAGAGGCTCTTTATATTTTAAAACTAAATCAATTAAAAATGGAATTGAGCATATTGCATCTAAAATTATCTCTTCTCCAAGCTGGATTCTTCTAAAAATTTCAATCTCTTCATCTTTATCTAAGAGAGGAATATGCCCCATTTCTCTAAGATACATTCTAACAGGAGAATCTGAGCGACTCCATTCAAGAAGCTCTTTATCTTTTAAAATCTCTTCAGCAAGCTCTTCTTTTTTGCGCTCTCTTTCTTCTTCATTTCTTACAACATCTTCAAGATTTTTAAGCTTAGCAACCTCAGCCGCTGTCATTACACGTATATTATTCTCTTTTATTGCTTCTAAAATCTCTTTTGATTGAGTTTTTGTTGGTGCTTTTGGTAAGAGTGATACAATTTTTTCATATGTAACAATACCATTTTTATTTTCTTTAAATAATTTAACAAGCTCTTTTGGAAGTGCCATTTATTCTCCTTTTTTTAAAATCTATCAATAAAAGACTTTTACTCATAGATTTTAAACGCGCAATTATAATAAATTTTTTTGGAACGAATATTGCTTATAGATTTTATACAGATAATAACTATTATATCACATAAAGGTTAAATTATGATTAATGGGTTTTATGACGCTGCTGGAGGAATGGTAACTCAATTTAATAGACTTAATGTAATTTCAAACAACCTTGCAAATGTAAATACTCCTGGATTTAAACAAGATGATGTCATTATCGGCGAATATGAAAGAATCTTTAGCACAAAAAGAGATATTTTGCCACTACAAAATAATACAAAAGAAGCTGCTAAATTTTTAAATAGAAATTTAAACAAAGTGCCAATAATAGTAGAAGAGTATACAAACTACTCTATTGGAAACTTACAAAAAACATCAAATCCGCTTGATATCGCTCTAAAACAAAAAAACAGCTTTTTTGTAATAGAATTTAATGGACAAAAACTCACACGTGCTGGGAATTTTTCTTTAGATGCAAATGGATATTTAGTAACAAAAGATGGATACAAAGTATTAGATACAAACAATAACCCTATTCAAATTCCATTAAATGCAACTAAAATAGTAATTGATAATGATGCAAATATTTATGCAGACAATGAAAAAATAGCTACCCTAAAAATAGTTAGCATTGATAATTTAAATACTTTACAAAAAGTAGGCAACACTATGTGGAAATTTAATCCAAACAGAGCTAAAATCACAACAAAAAACACTACTTTGCAAGGTTTCTTAGAAAAATCAAACGTCAATCCTATAAAAGAAATGACTCAACTTATTCAAACAAACAGACTTGTAGAAGAGTATCAAAAAGTAATGACTACTTTTATGGATGATTTAAATAAAGATGCAATTGAAAAACTTGCAAATGTAAGAGCATAAAAGGAGAGAAGATGATTCGAAGTTTATATACAGCAGCAACAGGAATGATGGCACAGCAAATACAAATTGATGTAGTATCAAATAATATCTCAAACGTAAACACAATAGGCTATAAAAAACAAAGAGCAGAATTTGCAGATTTGTTTTATCAAACAATGGAATACGCAGGAACTTCTACTTCAGAGACAACTCAATCTCCAACTGGAATTAGTGTTGGGCTTGGAGTAAGACCTACTGCAATTACAAAAATTTTTACTCAAGGAAACTTTAAAGAAACAGGAAATAATCTAGATTTAGCTATTCAAGGAGATGGATTTTTTCAAATAGAGCTTCCTGATGGAAGAATTGCATATACTAGAGATGGTGCTTTTAAACTTGATGCAAACGGCAATATTGTTACAAGCGATGGATATAAACTTATTCCAAATATCACACTTCCTGCTGATACAGTTGAAATTTCAATTGGTACTGATGGGACAGTAAGTATTTTGCAAGCAGGACAAACTGAGATGCAACAAATTGGACAAATCCAACTTGCAAAATTTATAAACCCGGCAGGTCTTCATTCTCTTGGAAGCAATCTTTATATAAACACTTCAGCTTCAGGCGAGCCCATTGTAGATATTCCAGGACAAAATGGACTAGGAGAAATTAGACAAGGATTTGTTGAGATGAGCAATGTTCAACTTGTAGAAGAGATGACTGATTTAATTACAGGACAAAGAGCATATGATGCTGCAAGCAAAGCAATAATTACAAGTGATGAAATGCTACAAACTGTAAATAACCTAAAAAGATAATTTGATATTCTTAACTAAAAATTCCTCCTTCTTTCCCCATTTACCATCTTTCTTTACCTTATAAGGCATTTTTGATAAAATTCAACTAAAAAAGGTTTTTGATGAATATAATTACCGGAAGAGTTTGGAAATTTGGAGATAATATTGATACTGATTTAATTATTCCAGCAAGATATCTTAATACATCAGACCCACATGAGCTTGCAAAACATGTAATGGAAGATGCAGACCCAGAATTTCCTAAAAAAGTAAGACCTGGTGATATAATTGTAGCAGGATATAACTTTGGTAGTGGAAGCAGTCGTGAGCACGCTCCAATTGCTTTGAAGGCTGCAGGAATTTCTGCTGTAATTGCAAAAAGCTTTGCAAGAATTTTTTATAGAAATAGTTTTAATATGGGGCTTCCAATTTTTGAGCTGCTTGAGAGTGATGAAATTAATGAAGGTGATTTAGTAAAAATTGATTTAGATAAAGGTATCGTTCACAATGTAGATACAGGAAAAGAGTATAAATTTGCACCTATTCCTCCTTTTATGCAAGAGCTAATTGCAGCAGGAGGGCTTATAAATTATGCAAAAGAAATTTTAAAGGAAAATAATGAAAAATTATAAAATTGCCGTGCTTAAAGGCGATGGAATTGGAGCTGAGATTGTAAATGAGGCTATAAAAGTACTTGATGCAGTAGCGGATAAAGAAGGGTTTAATCTTGAATATAATGAATATTTAATTGGCGGAAGCGCAGTTGATGTATTTGATAATCCATGTCCTGATGAAACTATTAAAGGATGTTTAAACTCTGATGCAGTGCTTTTTGGCTCAATTGGTGGTCCTAAATGGGACAATTTGCCAAAAGAAAAAAGACCAGAGAGTGGATTACTTAAACTTAGAAAATCTCTTGGACTTTTTGCAAATATAAGACCTGCTATTATTTTTGATGAATTAGTAAATGCTTCTACTCTAAAACCAGAAGTAATAAAAGGCGTAGATTTAGAAGTTGTAAGGGAGCTTACTGGTGGAATATATTTTGGGGAGCCAAGATATAAAGATGAGAATAAAGCATACAATACAATGGTTTATTCAAGAGATGAGATTGAAAGAATTGCAAGAGTAGCTTTTGAAGAAGCTAGAAAAAGAAAGAAAAAAGTAACATCAGTTGATAAAGCAAATGTATTAGAAGTTAGCGAGCTATGGAGAGAAGTGGTAGAAGAAGTAGCAAAAGATTATCCAGATGTTGAGCTTGAGCATATGTATGTAGATAATGCAGCAATGCAGCTTATTAGAGAGCCTAAACAATTTGATGTAATTCTTACAAGCAATATTTTTGGAGATATTTTAAGTGATGAAGCTAGCATGATTGTAGGAAGTATTGGTCTTCTTCCAAGTGCTAGTATTGGTGGGAAAGTAGGATTATTTGAGCCAATTCATGGAAGCGCTCCAGATATTGCAGGACAAGGTATAGCAAACCCAATTGCAACAATTCTAAGTGCAGCTATGATGCTTGATTATTTAGGTGAAAAAAACGCAGCTGTTAGAATAAAAAATGCTATAAAAGAAGTTTTAGCTGAGGGTTATAGAACAAAAGATATAGCTTCATTTGATGCAAAAGAAGTAGTTACAACAGAAGAGATGGGAAGTTTAATAGCTGAGCATGCCGCTAAGTAAAACTTATGCAGAAATTTTACTATCTCAAGGCTTCAAAGATGAAGCCATTGAGGTTTATGAAAAGTTGCTTTTAAAAAATCCAGATGATAAAGAAATAAAAAAAGCCCTTGAAATGTTAAAGAAAAGAAAAAAATTTAAAGATGTAAATGTATTAAAACTTAAAGAATTTGATAATATCACTCAAGAGAATAGATATGAATTTGAAAACTGGCTGAAAGAATTAAAATGGATTTAAAAGAGACAATACTTGAAACATTGCAAGAAATAGACCAAGAAGAAATCGTAGAAGAAATTACAAATAAAAAAAGTGAATGTGATAAAGAATTTTTACAGCATTTAAGAGAGAGACTTTTAATACTTTTTGATGGGCTTCAATCTCCAAATACAGACAATCTTGAAATAAAACTTGATGTAACTTTAAATTTTCTAGAATATCTCCTTGCTAAAATAGAAGAAAAACTCTCTGAATAACTAGAAAGTAAATAATGGAGAATGAAGAATTAAAGTTTTTAAAAAAATTTTTTGCTCCCTATACTAAAAGAGTTTATCTTGTTGGTGGATGTGTAAGAGATGAAATTTTAGGAGTAACCTCAAAAGAATTTGATTTAGAAGTTTATGATATAG
>JALVAK010000150.1 GCA_027011225.1 Nautiliaceae bacterium
GCTATGAAGCTACAAATTCATATATGAGAATTTTACAAAAAATTTTAGAAGAAAACAAGTTTAAACATTTAATGATAAATCCTCATACTTTACATCATTATTTTAAATATATTGGTTTAAAAGAAAAAACTGACAAATCTGATAGTTATGGAATAGCACTTTTTATTTCTGAAAAAAATGATGAAGATTTTGATGAAAAAATAAATTATGAATTAAAAAACAAATATCAAGATTATGTAACTACAATTGAGCTTTTATCTAAAATGAGAACTCAAATAAAAAATCTAAAAAATTCAAAAAATAATTTATTTAATGAAGACCTTGAAAAAGAGCTTGAAGATATTGAAAAGAAATTAAAAGATATAAAAGATAAAATTCAAAAGATTGCTGTTGATGAGTTGTATAAAGATATTCCTCAAACTAAAGAGATAAGAAAAGAAATAAAAGGGATTGGAGATTATACTCTTTTAGTTATTTTACCTCTTATAGCTACTTCAAAAAATAAAACTGCAAAAGAAATTCAAGCATATATTGGACTTAATCCAGTAAGGTATGAGAGTGGTTCAAGTGTAATGAAAAAACCGAAAATAAGTAAAAAAGGAAATGGCGTAGCAAGGAAAGTTTTATATATGTCTGCAATGGTAGCTATAAGAGTAAATGAAGTGATAAAAAAGAAATATGAAAGATTGGTTGAAAATGGAAAGAAAAAAAGAGTTGCATTAACTGCCTGTATGGCACATTTATTAAGAGCAATTTATTACAAATATCACAAATTAGCAATGATTTAAAAAAGTGGAGGTTGGGTGGGTTGATGAATTTAACTGATTTAAAAATCTATGGAGCAATGTTAAAACTTTTAAGGTATGGTGCTGAAGTAAATGTAGAGCTTTTAAGTGATGTTAGCGGTTTATCAAAAGCCACAATTTATAGAAAAGTTAGAAATTATTACTTGATAGAAAATCAAATTAAAAGGAGAGAAAATGCCAAAAAATCAAGAAGTTAAAACACATGATGAATTTTTATCAAAAGCTGATGATGTAGCACTTATTGCATATAAATTAATTGAGAAAATGGATACAAATAAAGGTGAATTGGGAATAGTTATTAAAGATAAAAAATTTGTTGAGGGTAAAGTAATAACAAATGAAAATGGTGAACCTGTAATAGATGTAAATACTGGAGAGGTTAAAAAATATCCTGATAGTTATTATATTGAATTTAGCAATTCTACATTTGGTACATACAATTTAAGAGTTGATAAAGAAACGTTTGAGAAACTTGAAGTAGGAGAGAGATATATTTTAACTTATATGCTTGAGGTAAAAGATGTAATTACAAAATCAAAAAGTGGTAATGAATATGTAAGCAAAGTATTAACACTTAAGCCATTACATTTTGAGAATTTAAAAAATATTAAGGTAGCTGTATGAAGTTACCTTTTGAATTAAAAATTTATGATAAAAAAAAGGATTTATATATTCCAAATGATTTTGAATACATAAAATCTATTCATTTTAACCCTTCTGGAGAGATTGAATTTATTGTTACAGAGTTTGTAAATGTAAATGCAAGTGGTGAGCCTTTTATGCAAGAGGAAAGATTATCTATTGATGAAATTGATATTTTTGTAAATGGTAAAAAATTAGAGGGGGTATTAGTTTAATCGCCCCCTGATTATCAAGGGGTTTAAGCGTGACAAGCTTTTTTCAAAGTTTCCGAATTTTAGGTGATTTTGAAATAAGTTTGTAACAAGGAGAAGCTTTGAATATATATGAGCCGAAAATTTTACAT
>JALVAK010000151.1 GCA_027011225.1 Nautiliaceae bacterium
CAATTAAAAAACTTATAAAGGAACAAAAATAAACTTAGCTGAAATAGTGCATAATGTAATTGAAGCAGAAAACACTTTTAAGGATATTGTACCGAATTTTTTTGAGCATATTAAAAGCTTATAAATATGCAGACACTTTTAAGCAAAAAGCAGTATTAGCTTTAAAATTTAAAAAGTAGGACATACAGCTAAAGTAAGCGTTTTACTATATATTTACGCTTATTTTACTTGCTTTATACAAAAAAGTGCTTGATATAAAGGCTTGGGGCTAAATATGCTGATATGTTTTATGATATGTATAATCAATACAAAGAAGCGTAAAATGAAGTTTTATGGAAAAAAAGAGCTACTATTTTTAGTAAAAAAGAAAGATTAAAGGTCATAAAATGGATAAAAAGAAAAAAACTAAAAAACAGCATTACGTTCCAAGATTTTATTTATCTAATTGGGCTAATGAAAAAGGTCAGATTTGGGTTTTTGATAAAAGTCTAAAAAGGTCGTTTCAAGCAAATATAAAAGATGTAGCTTCTTCAAATTACTTTTATGATATTCCAAAAGAAGTTTTGGAATCAGTATCCGATGACCAAAAAGAAATTATAAGCTTTTTGGCAGATAAACAAATATTTGAGGAAATGTTATCAAAAATAGAGGAAATCAATTCTAAAATTATTAGCAAGATTTTATCTAAGACTGAAAAAATTATGATTTTTCCTATGAATGTTAGTACTGATAATTATTTAAAAATTTCGCCCCAGGATAAAAAAGAATTATCTTTTTTCTTAGCAATTCAGTATTTAAGAACTAAAGAGGCAAGAATACAAATAGAACAGTTATATACCGGTACAATAACTGCATTAATGCAAAAAACAAATTATGCTCCCGAAATTGATTTTAGTAAATATGATATAGCTTTGAATCAAGAATATTTACAATTATTTCATTTAGATATTTTGTTTAGTACGGATACTATAGAAAAAATTGCGACTTTATTGGAAAACTATCACTGGCAAATACTCATTAATCAAACGAAAAATACATTTTATACTTCGGATTCTCCAGTAGTATATTATCCAAATGTAAAACGTAAGAATCCTTTTAAAAGTTATGGCTTCGCATCGTATGGAATATCGGTGTATTTTCCTTTAAGCCCTAAATATGCTCTGCTAATAACAGAAATAGATTTTTTTAGGCAAATTGAAAAACAACTTTATTATAAGAATGTAGGTTTTGTAGGGGAAGATAATGTTATTTTTTACAATGATTTAATTGTTCATCATTCTACTTCACAGATTTATTGTAATAAAAATAATTTTCGCTGGGCAAAAAAAAGAATTGAGGAATCTCCTGATTTAGCGAACATCAATAGAAAACGTGTGGAAATAGTTTAATAAAATTATCTTTCTTCTTTAAGAAAAGATTTATTTTTTACTGATTTAATAATCTCTAATTTCTTAAAAAATTAATAATTTTTTAAGTTATAATAACGTCAACATTTTTGTCCCGTTTGCCGTTCGGGACTCGCAAAATTTCTCTTAAATGCGGGAGAAAAACTTTAAAAAATGTTAAAAAATACTAAAATAAAGGGGAATTATGAGCGTATTAGTAGAATTTGCTATGTTTCCGACTGACAAAGGTGAGAGTGTGAGTGAGTATGTAAGCAGGATTATTAAAATGTTTAAAGATAGTGATGTGCCTTTTGAGTTAACTCCAATGGGTACGATTTTTGAAGTAGAGAGTATTGAAGAAGCTACGAAAATAA
>JALVAK010000152.1 GCA_027011225.1 Nautiliaceae bacterium
CTTGTTGATATTCCATTCTTTGCTAAATTTGATGAGAAAGCTACTTGGATAGATGAGTTAAAACCAGCTTTTAGTGATAAATTTATATTTGAATAGGAGGATTATTTCCTCCCAAAGAATTTATAATAAAAATCTTTAACTATCTTCAAAGGTGCTCTAGAAATAGCAAGGCTTCCTTTTGGTATATCTTTGTTTACTGTACTTCCAGCGGCAATTATTACATCATCTTCAATAACTACTGGCGCTATAAGCTGAGTATCGCTTCCAACAAATACATTTTTTCCAATTTTAGTTTTATATTTATTTTTTCCATCATAGTTACAAGTAATTGTCCCAGCTCCGATATTTGTGCCACTATCAATTTCACTATCTCCAAGATAGCTTAAATGTCCTGCTTTTACATCATTTAATTTACTTGCCTTTACTTCTACAAAGTTTCCAATTTTAGAGTTAATAATTTCACTTTTTGGTCTAATTCTTGCCATTGGACCAATTTCACTTGTTTTAATTTCTGCTTCTTCAATTACGCTATTTGCTTTTATTTTTGAACTTGCAATTTTGCTTTTTTTAATAACACTTCCACTCTCAATCTCGCACTCTCCTTCAAATTCACTATACGCATCAATAAAAATTGTCTCAGGCAGTCTCATAATTACGCCTTCTTTCATCCATTTATCTTTTATTCTATTGCACATAATTCTCTCAGCCTCTGCTAAATCTTTTTTAGAATTAATCCCTTTAAAATCTTCAACATTTACTTCAAGAGCTTTTACTTTTAATCCATCTGCTACTGCCATTTCAATGATATCTGTGAGGTAGTATTCTTTTTGAGCGTTGTTATTGTCTAAAAGTGGAATATATTTCTCAAGCACTTCTTTTTTAAAAGCATATACCCCTGCATTTACATAAGGAATTTTAAGCTCATCTAAGCTAGCATCTTTTTGCTCTACTATTTTTTTAACCTCTCCATTTTCAATTACTACCCTTCCATATCCATCTGGATTATCAAGCTTCATTATACTCATAACAATATCAGCATCAATATCAAAAAATTTTTGAATTTCTTCAGCAGTAATTAGTGGCATATCTCCATTGAGTATTAAAATTTTATCTTCTACAAAAGGAATTTCTTTTAAAGCTCCGCCTGTGCCTGGGTATTTTTCTAAATTTTGTTTATGAATTCTAACTCCAAAATTTTCTATTGATTTTTTAACTTCATCAAATTTATGTCCTAAAATTACATCAATACTACTTGTGATTTTTTGAGATTCGCCGATTATATAATGAATCATTGGTTTATTACATAAAGTATGCAAAACTTTAGGAGTATTTGATTTCATTCTGGTACCTTTACCAGCAGCAAGAATAATAATTTGAGGCATGAATATTCCTTTTTTTTGCTACAATTATAACAAAAAAGGCTCTTTATGGATTTAGCAACCGTCATAGGCTTAGTTGGGGCATTTGGTCTTATTATTGCTGCTATGGCAATGGGGGTAGGGATTGGTCCATATATTGACCCTCAATCAATTTTGATTGTTGTGCTTGGCTCTATTATGACGCTTTTTATTGCAAATAAAATGGAAATGATGACAAAGTTTGCAAAAGTTTTTATGATTGCAATCAAACCAAGCTATCAGCCAAATTATGAAGAACTTATAAAAAAACTTGTAGATTATGCAACTCAGGCTAGAAGAGATGGAATACTCTCACTTGAAAGTGCTGCTGCAAATGAAGAAGATGAGTTTTTAAAAAAAGGTCTTTCTATGGCGGTAGATGGTAATGAGCCTGATACTATAAGAGAGCTTTTAGAAATTGAGCTTGAGCAAATGGATGCAAGACACAAGAAAATGGCGTCTATTTTTTCAAATTGGGCAGGACTTGCAGGAGCTATGGGGATGATTGGTACTTTAGTTGGGCTTGTTGCAATGCTTCTTAATATGTCTGACCCATCTGCAATTGGTCCTGCTATGGCGGTTGCTTTGCTTACTACACTATATGGTGCTATGATTGGTAATATTTTTGGAAGCCCAATTGCTAATAAATTAAATTTAAGAAATGATGATGAAATTTTGGCTAAAACTATGATTATTGAAGGAATTATGTCAATCCAAGCTGGAGATAATCCAAGAACACTTGAAGCAAAGTTACTTAGTTTCTTACCTCCATCTAAGAGAAAATCTCAATTTGAATAAGGAAAAAAGTGGCAAAAAAATGTAAGTGTGAGTGTCCTGAATGTATGCCAGAGTGGCTTGCTACATTTGGGGATTTGATGAGTTTACTTCTTTGTTTTTTTGTTTTGCTTCTTTCAATGTCTACAATGGATGCTAAAAAAGTAAAAGAAGCTATTGGCTCTCTTGCTGGTGCCTTAAGTGTTTTAGAAGGTGGTACACAAACTGAAGTGAGTAGAGAGAGAATACAAAAAGCAACTCCAATTCAAAAAAATGAAGAAACAGCTCAAGCTGTAAATAAACTTCAAGCCGCAATTACGGAATTTAAAGAGTTTAGTGAAGGTGGCAAGGGAGAGGCAATTACTTTAAGTGAAGCTGAGGAAGGATTTTTTATAAGACTTCCTGCAGATATTACATTTCCTCCAGGAAGTGCAAGGATTACTAATACTGATACATTGTTATTTTTAAAAAGAATTGCATTAATTATTAAAAACTATCTTCCAAAAAATATAGATATTCAAGTAAGAGGTTATACTGATAATACTCCTCCACCTCCTACATCTCCATATAATGATAACTGGGAGCTTAGTGCAGCAAGAGCACTTAGTGTATTAAAAGTTTTGTTAAAAAATGGTGTTAATCCAAAACAATTAAGCGCAGCAGCATATGGAGAATATCATCCAATTGCAAGCAATGCGACGCCTGAGGGCAGAGCAAAAAACAGAAGAGTAGAAATTTGGTTTTTTGCAAGAGAGAATAAAGAAAAAATTAAAAAATCAATTCTTGATAAAGTTGGAAAATGAAAAAAATATTTTTACTTTTTATCCCTTTATTTATTTTAGCAGCACCTCAAATACCAACCGTTAATTTATCTATAACTCAACCGCACTCTCCAAAAGAGCTTGTTACAACTTTAAATATTTTTTTACTCCTTAGTATATTAGTTTTAGCTCCAAGTATTGTATTAGTTGCTACAAGTTTTGTAAGGCTTTTAGTAGTATTTGGATTTTTACGCCAAGCACTTGGAACACCTCAATCACCTCCTACTACTCTTTTAGTCTCTTTAGCGTTGGTTTTGACTTTTTTTATCATGGAGCCTTATGCAAAAGAGGCTTATAATAATGGAATAAAGCCTTATATGGAAAATAAGATAAGTTATGATGAAGCTATAAAAAGAAGCATTAAACCTTTTAAAAAATTTATGTTAAAAAATACTAGAGAAAAAGATTTGGCTCTTTTTTATAGGATAAGACATCTTCCAAATCCAAAAACAATTGATGATGTGCCACTTAGTATATTAGTGCCAGCATTTATGATAAGTGAGCTTAAGACTGCATTTGAGATTGGATTTTTGATATTTTTGCCATTTTTAGTTATTGATATGGTAGTTAGCTCTATTCTTATGAGTCTTGGTATGATGATGTTGCCACCTGTAATGATTAGTTTGCCTTTTAAGATTCTTCTTTTTATTTTAGTTGATGGGTGGAATTTATTAGTAATGGGATTAGTTGAAAGTTTTAAATAAAGGAGTAAAATGACTTGCAGTAGTTTTGGAAAATGTGGTAGTTGTGTTTTGTGGCAAATGCCATATGATGAGCAACTTGAAATGAAAAAAGAGAAACTAAAAGAGATGTTTAGTGAGTTTAATATACCTGAAATTGAGGTTATAAGTGGACCTGATGAGCATTTTAGAGCGAGGGCTGAGTTTAGAGTATGGCATGAAGATGATAAAAGCTATTATGCTATGAGAAAAAGAAAAGAAGATGGAAGAGGAGTTATACCAATTGAGGAGTGTAAAATTGTAGATAGAGCAATTTATGAAGTTATGAATCCGCTTTTAAGAGAAATTGAAAAAAATGAGAATTTAAGATTTAAACTTTATGAGATTGATTTTTTAAGTAATTCTAAAGGTGAGCTAATAGTTACGCTTATTTATCACAAAAAAGTCGATGAATCTATAGCAAAAGATATTAAAAAATTAAAAGAAAAATTTCCTCAAATTGATTTTATTGTAAGAAAAAAAGGTAGAAAATTTGTATTTGATAAAAACTATTTAATTGAAGAGCTTGATATAGATGGGAAAGTTTATAAATATAAAATTATTGAAAATACTTTCTCTCAGCCAAATAGAGAAATAAACAAAAAAATGATTAGCTGGGCTTTAAAGAATTCTAAAGAGCTAAAAGGTGATTTAGTAGAGCTTTATTGCGGGAATGGAAATTTTACAATTCCGCTAAGTGAAAATTTTAAAAAAGTAATAGCAACTGAGATAAATAAAGAATCAATTGAAGCGGCAACTTTTAATGCTGAAATGAATAAAAGAGATAATATCACTTTTCTTGCTATGAGTGCGGCTGAATTTAGTGATTTAAAAAAAGAGAATTCTCCTTTACTTTCTTCATATGATTTAAAAAATGTTCTTATTGACCCACCACGTGCAGGGCTAGATAGCAAGAGTAGGGAGTTTGTAAATGAGTTTGATAATATAATTTATATCTCTTGCAATCCAGAAACTCTAAAAAGAGATTTAGAGACTTTAGCTAATGGAAGAAAAATAAAAGCATTTGCATTTTTTGACCAATTTCCATATACGAATCATATGGAATGTGGGGTGGTGCTTGAGAGGGAGAATTGAAAATGGAGAGTTTAATAGGTGAATTATTATGGATAGTGGTATTTTTAGGGATTGTGGCAGGAGTTTATCTAGGGGAAAAGTATAGGAGAAAAAAATGAAAATATTGATAATTGGTCCTGGAGGAGTTGGTGGATATCTTGCATACAAACTTAAAAAGTGTGGGAAATATGTAAGTGTGCTTGGAAAGAAAGGAGAAGTTAAAAAACTAAAGATAAAAGATGTTGATAAAATAGAAGAGGTTGAATTTGATGAATTAGATGGAAAATATGATGTAGTTTTTGTAACTACAAAAAGTTATCATCTTGATGATGTGGTTAAATTTTTGCCTAAGTTTCTCAAAGAAGATGCTATAGTAGTTCCAATTCTTAATGGAATAGGACATTTTGAAAAATTTAAAGATTTTAATTTAAAAAAAGCATGTATTTATATCCTCTCAAATAAAGAAGGAAATCTAATTTATAAAAAAACACCTCTTTTTTATTTGTGTGTTGAAGATGATGAGAGATTAAGAGAAGTTTTTAGTGGATGTGATTTGAAAGTAAAATTTTCAAAAGAAATTGATAAAGATATATGGAAAAAATATCTTTTTATCTCCACTTTTGCGACACTTCAAAGCTATTATCAAAAACCTACAGGCTGGATTATGCAAGAGAAAAGAGATGAGGTTGAGAAATTTTTAGATGAAGTTATAAAAATTGCTAAAAGTTATGGAATTGATTTAAGTGATGAAAAAGAAAAAGTTATAAAACAAGCATTAAATATCCCATATGAAAGTAAAATGAGTATGCAAATTGACTTTGAAAATAAAAATAAAACAGAAGTTGAAAATATTACTGGTTTTTTAGCTAAAAAAAGTGAATTTATTGATTCTTTTTATAAGAAGCTAAAAACTTCTCAAGCAACATCTTAGCAACTAAACTATCAACTCTTCCATCTCTTTTATATTTTATTTTACCTTTCATTTCTTCTTCAACCACAGCACTTGTATAACTCTCATCAACAAATTCTATTTTTCCATCAAAATTAAGTAAAGATACAAAATGTTTTATTCTTTTTTGCATCTCTTCATTTGTCATAGGAAGACCTACCACTAAAATATCCGCTTTATATTCATTTAGTATTTTTTCAACTTCTCTTGCTGCTTGATTTCTGTTTTTTCGTATAATTGCTGGAAGTGGTACAACTACACTAAGATTTGGAGAATAAGCTACTCCTATTCTTTTTAAACCTACGTCAATTGCAATAATTTTTTCCATTTTTTTGCCTTTTGATTAAGATTCATTCTTGCATTAAGTGGGCTTGGGCTAGGTAAGTAGATTGGATTTAAATTTTTAAAATGTTTTTTTAATATCTTTTCTCCAAGTCTAGAAGTTACAGCTACTTTTTTTATATTTGGATATTTTTTAAGAAGCTCTTCAATGGGGCAGGGTTTAATATCCGTTAAATTATCATCTCTTGAATTTCCTTTGCTTCTTTTACATTCACAAATTGTATCCCACAAAGCAATTTTATGTCTTTTTAAAAAATCTTTTTTTTCTTCAATAGTTTTTGGCTCTTTTTCATTAAAAATGATACTTAAAATTTTCCAAAATTGATTTTTAGGGTGAGAGTAGTAAAAATTATTTTCAAAAGATTTAATTGATGGAAAAGTTCCTAAAATTAAAATTTCACTATCTTTATCTATTATTGGCTCAAAAGGATGAATTAGTTTTTCATTATCCATTTCAATTCTCCATTAGTTAAAATATACTTTTGCATTTTTTATTGTTACTTCTCCCTCAAGCTCCATTTGATAAATTTTATCTCCATATATTCTAAGCGCTTCATTTAGCTCTAAAATATTTTTATTATCTTCAATTCCAAGATTTTTGCAAAATTCATCAATATCCCAAATCACTTCTGCTAATCCTTTTGAAGCTAAATATCTTGTTCCTGAGCTTTCATTTATTCTATGAGGCAGGACATAGACTTTTTTATTATATTTTTTTGCCCATTCAAAGCTTCTCATACTGCCACTTTCTTTTTGAGCTTCAGTAATTATTACAAAATCACTCAAAGCTATAATTATTCTATTTCTTTGCAAAAATGTATATTTATAAGGTCTATAGTTTTTTTCGTATTCGCTAAGCGCTAAGGCATTTTTATAAATATTTTTTATTAAGTTTTCATTAGCTTTTGGATAAATTATATCAAGTGATGATGGTGATACAAATATTGTATTTGGAAAAGCACCTTTGTGTGCTTCTGTATCAACTCCTAATGCTCCTCCACTTATTATTGTAAATTTTTTTGAAAGCTTTTTAGCAAGCAAATATGTAATCTCTTTTGTATATTTGCTAGCTTTTCTACTTCCAACAATTGCAATTTTTGGTTTTTTTAGTAACTCTAAATTACCTTTGTAAAATAATTCAAATTCATCTATTTTGATTTTTTGCATATTTTGCCAATTCATTAATAGTAATTACATCAACTTTATTTAAAATATCTTTTGAGTTTTTAATAGTTTGAAGAGTAATTTTATGAGGATGTCCTATAGCAATTGCATAGCCTCTTTTTTGTGCTATTTTTATAGCTTCTTTTAGTTGCTTTCTTATATATGCTGGATTTTGCTCATTATCAAGAAAAACATTTCTTCTAAATAGAGGAATATTATATATTTTTTCTATTGTTTTTGATTTTGAATGAGGAGTAGTCATTGAATCTACAAATCCTAAATTATCTTTTTTTAATGCTTTAAATAAATAACTCATTGCTTTTGAGTTTGAGGTGAATTTGCTTCCAGTGTGATTATTTATAAATTTAACTCTTGGAAAATATTTTTTTATTTCATCTATTCTTTTTTTTATAGTTGTATAGTTATCAGTTATTAAAAGTGTATTAGGCTCTGGATGTGAAAAATGAGTGGCTTGCATAGGCAAATGCACCATATAATCTTTAAAAGTTTTTGCATAATAAATAGTATTTGGATGTCTTTTTGTAGGAGGGAAAAAAGAAGGTGTTATTTTATAAGGAATTGATTTTATCATCTTAACTTCATTTTTAAATGCTACATCATCTATAATAATTACAAGTTTTGGTTTGTTGGTTTTTATCTTTTTATGTGTAGTAATGTTTTTTATTTTTTTATATTGAGTGGCTTGCAGATAATCTAATATCTCAGAATTATTTATTTTTGGTATTTTAATTTCTTTTTCTAGTTTGTTTATTTTTTTCTCTAGTGCAATTAAAGTGTTTTTATATTGGCTTAATTGTTTTTTATTTTCTTTTTCATTTGTAATATATCCTGCAATAAAGCCACTTAGCAATAATATGATACCTAAAAGAAAAAAGAGAATAATTTTATATAAAGAAGTTTTCTTTTTTTTCATTTTTGCAATAAAATCTCTACTTCTAATGTTTCAATATCTTGGTTTGAAGATGTTTTTATGTGAATATCTTTTACATTTAAATATTTTTTTACTACATTAATTAAATCTTTTTTCATTTCATCTAAATTATCGATTTTTGTGTTTGCTCTTTCATATGCTAGCATCATCATAAGTCTATCTTTTGCAACGTCTTTGCTTTTTTTCTTTTTGAAGATATCAAAAAAACTCATTTGAAAAGTCCTTTTAGCTTGCTAAAAAATCCTCTTTTAGCTTTTATGTCAATAAATGGTACTTCTTCTCCTTCAATTCTTCTTGCAATTCTTCTAAAAGCTTCTCCTACAAGAGATTTTTCATCTAAAGCAATTGGTTTTCCTAGATTTGTTGAGCGTACAATATCTTCATCATCAGGTACTATTCCTATAAGTGGGAGAGAGAGTAAATCTAAAACATCTTCAATAGGTAACATTTCACCTTTTTCAACAAGCTCAGGTTTAATTCTATTGATGATTATGTGTTTTTCTACTTCTTCGCCAAGTTGAGCTTTTTTGCTTTTAGCATCAATGATTCCTATTACTCTATCTGCATCCCTTATAGCACTAACTTCAGGGGTAGTTACTATAAGTGCTCTATCTGCTAAGAAAATAGAGTGCTCAAATCCACTCTCAATTCCTGCAGGTGAATCAATTAGGATATAATCAAAGTCTTTTTTTAGCTCATTTATAAGTTTTTCTACTTTATCTTTATTTAAAACGGTTTTATCTTTTGTTTGACTTGCAGGTAAAAAGTGAAGATTTGGTGTTCTTTTATCTTTAATGATTGCTTGAGCAAGATTGCATCTATTCTCCATTACATCTACTACATCATAAACTATTCGGTTCTCAAGTCCTAAAATCATATCAAGGTTTCTAAGTCCTATATCAAAATCTACTGCAATTACTTTTTTGCCAAGAAGAGCAAGTGCAGTTGCTATGTTTGCAGTTGTAGTTGATTTACCAACTCCACCTTTACCACTTGTAATAGTTATAACTTTTGCCATGTTTCTCCTTTAATATTCTCTATAAAAGGCTCAAAGAGCCTTTAAAGAAAATATTAGTTTTCTTCTGGGTTTACTATTTTATTTTTTGTAATCCAAGGCATCATTTTTCTAAGTTTTTTACCTGTTTGCTCAATTAGACTATCTTCTGTAAGTTGTCTCTCAGCATTCATTCTTACATATCCTGCTTTTCTCTCTAAGATAAAATCTTTTGCAAATTTACCATTTTGGATTTCTTTAAGTATCTCTTTCATAGCTTTTCTAGATTCTTCTCCAACAACTCTTGGACCGCTTACATAATCTCCATATTCAGCTGTGTTTGAGATAGAATATCTCATATTAGCCATTCCGCCTTCATATAATAAATCAACAATTAATTTTAATTCATGTAAACATTCAAAATAAGCCATCTCAGGAGCATATCCAGCTTCTACTAAAGTATCAAATCCAGCTTTAATAAGGCTTGTAACTCCTCCACATAAAACTGCTTGCTCACCAAATAAGTCAGTTTCAGTTTCATCTTTAAAAGTTGTTTCAATTATACCAGTTCTACCTCCACCAATTGCACTTGCATAAGATAGAGCTAATTTTTTAGCTTCTTCGCCACCTTGATAAACTGCAATTAAATCTGGAATTCCTCCACCTTTTACAAATTCGCTTCTAACAGTGTGTCCTGGTGCTTTTGGAGCTACCATAATTACATTTAAATCTTTTCTTGGTTTAATTAATTTATAATGTATATTAAATCCATGACCAAAAGCAATAGTTGCACCTTCTTTTAAATTTGGCTCAATTTCTTTATAGTATACATCTGGTTGAATTTCATCTGGAAGTAAAATCATAACAACATCAGCATCTTTTACAGCTTCTGCTACTGGTTTTACTTCAAATCCATGTTTTTTTGCTTTTTCCCAAGATTTGCTACCAGGTCTTAGACCTACTACTACATCAACTCCACTATCTCTTAAATTTAGTGCGTGTGCATGACCTTGAGAGCCAAATCCTATCATTGCAACTTTTTTATTTTTTATGATGTCTAAATCACAATCTTTATCATAATAGATATTTAAGCTCATAAACTCTCCTTTTTTTTGCAATTATATCAAATAGAATAAAAAATCTGCTATAATTTTTTAAATCGTTCTTAAAGGTAGTATATGAGATTTTTTTTAGTAGCGATTTTATTTGTTTTTTTAAATGCAAAACAAACTCCAACTGACTTAGGAGATAAAAGTATTGTATACTTATTTAAACACAATTATTATTCTTATCTTTGTACTCACCGATGGAAATATATAAACCAATATTTAGGCAAACGAGAAGATTTATTATCAGTGGTAGCATATGCTTGTTTAAAAAAGCATTATTTAACTTATGCTTTGGATTTGGCTAAAAATTTAAGATATACAAAAGAGGGAAGAGCAAATTCTACTTATATAATTTCTCTTTTTACAATAAAAAATTTTTTAGCAAGATATATTTTAGATAATTTTGATTTAACATCACTTAAACTTCCAGATATAGAAAGTGATGATTTAGGAAAGGTATTTAATTTAGTAAAAATTCAAAAACCAAAAATTGTTAATAATAAAATTTTATTAAAAAACAATGATTTAAATATAAGTGTCAATTATAATTTGAAAACAAATGAAATTATTATAAAATTTTTTAAAAATGGAGAGCTTATTAAAAAGGATAGATATTGGTAGGAGAAAAGCTAGTACAAAAAGGAATTATTACTAAAGAGCAGTTAGAAAAAGCATTAGAATATCAAAAAAAATTTAGAGAAAAAAAATTAATGGATATTTTATATGATGCAAAATTTATATCAAAAGATATGTATTTAAAAATTTTGTCCGAAGATTTAAATGTAAATTATGTCAAAGACTTAGATAATATAAGGCTTAGAAATTTAAATATTCCTTTTACTATTTTAAAGCAAACTCAAGCAGTACCTTTTAAAGTAAGTGTGAATGAAGTAAAAATTGCGATGGTAAATCCACTTGATTGGAATGCTCAGAGTTATTTTAAAAGATATTTTCCAGATAAAAAAATTGAATTTTTACTCGCTCATAAAGAAGATATCCAAAAAGCTTTAAGTATAATTGAAAATAGAGAAAGATTAAAAAGTATTATTGAAAATGTAAAAAAAGAGCTCAAAGGAGCTGAATCAAAAGGTGAATCTGCAATTTATCAATTGATGCTTTATATAATAAAAAATGCAATAGATAAAAAAGCTAGTGATATTCATATCGAAGCAGAAGAAGATGGAGCAGTTGTAAGATTTAGAATTTTAGGAAAACTTAGAGAATTTATTGACTTTGATGCTAGTATTTTTAATGCTTTAGCATCTAGAATTAAGCTTGAAGCTAAAATGGATGTTAGTGAAAAAAGAAAACCACAAGATGGAGGATTTTCTTTAAAAATTGATGGAAATGATTTTGATTTTAGGGTTTCATCACTGCCAACTGTTTGGGGAGAGAGTATAGTAATTAGGATTTTAGATAAAAGAAATATATTAAAAAAACTAGATGATATTGGTATAACTCAAAAAAATTTAACACTTCTAAGAAGTGCATTATCTAAACCAAATGGTATATTTTTGGTTACAGGTCCTACAGGAAGTGGTAAATCAACTACATTATATGCTTCTTTAAATGAAATTGCAAAACCTGATGTAAAAGTAATTACCGTTGAAGACCCAGTTGAGTATAAACTTAGTGGAATTCAACAAGTACCAGTAAATCCAAAAGTTGGAATGACATTTGCTAATGCACTTAGAGCTATTTTAAGGCAAGACCCTGATGTTATTATGATTGGGGAGATTAGAGATATTGAGACACTTGAGATTGCAATAAAAGCTGCTCTTACAGGACATTTAGTTCTTTCAACTCTTCATACAAATGATGCTGTAAGTGCAATAAATAGGATGATTGATATGGGAGCAGAGCCATATATGGTGGCTGCTTCTTTGGTTGGTGTAGAAGCTCAAAGGCTTGTTAGGACAAATTGTCCACATTGTCTAGAGCCTTATAAACCAAGTGAAGCATATCTTGAGCCTATTAAAAATTTAATAGGTAAAGATACTGTATTTTATAGAGGTAGAGGGTGTGAGAAATGTGATATGACAGGGTATCTTGGAAGAACTCTTATTACAGAAATATTTTTAAATGATGATAAGTTAGAGAGTATGATAGCTAAAAACAAAGAAAGGACGGAAATTATGAGGTACTTAGAATCCCAAGGTTTTAAAAAGATGTTTTTTGATGGTATAATTAAAGCAAAAAATAAAATAACAACTTTAGAAGAAGTTTATAGGGTGGCTAAGCTATGAAATATTATAAAGTATCAATGTATTATAAAGGAAAACAACAAGATTTTGTAATTAAATCGTTAAATAAAGCAGAAGCTATAATTAACGCGAAAAAAAACTATAAAGGGCTTCTAGTAAAGATAGAAGAAGTTCCAATGCCTTTTGAAGAGAAAATTAAAGTATTAAAAGATATCATTAGTAATAAACTTTTAAGAAAAAAAATACACTATCCAAGTTATATATCTGCTATTAGAGAGTTAGCAGTTTTATTAAAAGCTGGTATTTCTCTAAAAGACGCATTAGAAGATATTGGTAAAAATTCAAACGATAGATTAATTAAAGAATTGTTTTTAAAAGCAGCAGAAGCTATTGATAGTGGTAAAACTCTCTCGGATGTATTTGCTGAATATGAAAATTATGTAGGTGGTATTTCTCTTGCTATGATAAGACTTGGAGAGCAAACAGGGGATTTAGTTACTGCATTAAATTATTTAGCAGATATTTACGATAATATGTATCAAAATAGAAGAAAAATGATAAAAGCTTTGCGTTATCCTATTATTACTTTAGTAGCTATAGTTGTGGCATTTGTTATTTTGATTTTAATGGTAGTGCCTAAATTTAAAGCAATATTTGAGCAATTCCATGCTCAGTTGCCTCTTCCAACAAGAATTCTTTTAGCAATTGAGCATATAATGACAGAGTATGGATTGTTGGTTTTATTTGGATTTTTAATTTTAATTTTTGTTATAACATTTCTTTACAAAACTTCTTATAAATTTAAATATGAAGTGGACAAAATTTTATTAAAAACTCCATTAATTGGCTCTATTATTGAATATGCTACGCTTCATAGGTTTTTATTAACTTTAAGCTCACTATTAAAATCTGGTATTCCACTTCTTGATGCTCTTAAAATCTCAGAAGGCATTATAGATAATGAAGTAATAAAAAGTAAAATTAAAGTTATAATTAATGGTATAAATCAAGGTAGAAGTTTATCAGAAATGTTAAAAGAGACAAATCTTGTAAATTTCATTGCACTTAGAATGATTAGTGCAGGGGAAGAATCAGGGGAGCTTGATAGTATGCTTGAAAAAGCTGCTAATTATTATGAAGAGAGATTTCAAGATATTATTGAAAATATGCAAGCTTCAATTGAGCCTATTATGCTAACAATTATTGGTGGATTGGTATTATTAATTGCTCTTGGTATTTTCTTACCAATGTGGGATTTGGCAAATGCAGCAAGAAATGCATAAGAGAGTGAGATTATTCACTCTTTTTTATTTTGTAATTTTTCTCATTAATCTCATCTAACTCTTTTTTTAATTTTTTATATTCAATTCTAATATTTAAAATTGCAGCTGCAACTCCCCAAAATACTCCAAGCCAAAGTAGCCAGTTTTGATGAAAAGTGTCTTTCATCCAAATTCCAAGCCCAATTCCTAGTAAAATTGCAACTACTATAGAAATTCCTAAAGAGAGCTTTTCAGCTCCCTCTATAGTTTTTTTTATTTTTTTGCTCATATTAATTCTTTTGCTATTTTTTCATATGTGTTAATTGTATTTTCAATATCCTCTTCACTCATAGGAGTACAAATAAATCCAGTCTCATATGCGCTTGGAGCAAAATAGAATCCATTTTTTAGCATTTTATTGTGAAATTTAGCATATTTTTTAGTATCAGATTCATTTACTTCATCAAAGTTTTTAGGTTTTTTAGGATTGAAGAAAAATCCAAACATACTGCCAATTACATTATAATTAAAATCAATTCCATTTTCTTTTGAGATTTTTGCAAAACCTTCCATAAGTTTTTTTGCTTTAGCTCCTAAGTCTTGATAAATATTAGGATTTTCTTTGAGTTTTTTAATAGTAGCAAGACCTGCACTCATAGCAACAGGATTTCCAGATAAAGTTCCTGCTTGATAAACAGCTCCTACAGGTGAGAGCATTTCCATTATTTCTTTTTTACCAGCAAAAGCACCAACAGGCATTCCACCACCTATCACTTTTCCAAATGTAACTAAATCAGCTTCAATGCCATATATGTCATAGCTTCCTCTTAGACTGCTTCTAAATCCGCTCATAACTTCATCAAAAATTAAAACAGCTCCATAGTGATTGCAAATATCTCTTAAACCTTCTAAAAATTCTTTTTCACCTGGAACTAAACTCATATTTCCAGCAATTGGCTCAATTATTACACATCCAACATCTCCTTTTTCAAAACACTCTTTAACTGAATCTAAATCATTGTATTTTGCAAGCAGTGTATGTTTTGTAAAATCTTTTGGAACTCCTGGAGAGCTTGGCACTCCAAAAGTAGCAGCACCACTTCCAGCGCTTACTAGCAAGCTATCGCTATGTCCGTGATAACATCCTTCAAATTTAATAATATCATCTTTGCCTGAGTAAGCTCTAGCAAGTCTGATTGCACTCATTGTAGCTTCTGTACCAGAGTTTACAAATCTAATTAAATCAAGATGAGGGAAAAGCTCAAGTACTTCTTTTGCAAGCTCTACTTCTACTTTTGTTGGAGCTCCAAAACTAACTCCCTTTTTTACTGCTTTAATAATTGCTTCTTCAATGTCGCTGTCGCAATGTCCAAAAATAAGCGGTCCCCAGCTTTGAATAAAATCAAGATATTTATTTCCATCAATATCGAAAATATATGCACCTTTTCCTCTTTCAATAAATGGTGGCTCTCCTCCTACGCTTTTAAATGCTCTAACAGGTGAATTTACTCCTCCTACAATATATTTTTGAGCTTCAGCAAAAATTCCCATTTAATATCCTTTTTTGTTAAAATTATACAAAAAAAGGTGAAGTATGAAAATTGATATTAAAGTTATTGAAAAACTTGAAAATTTAGCAATGTTAGAAGTTGAAGATAAAGAGAAAATGGCAAAAGATTTACAAGAGATTGTAAATTTTGTAGAAATGTTAAATGAGCTTGACACTGAAGGAATTGAGCCAAGTTTTAGAGTGCTTGATATTACAACTCCACTAAGAGAAGATGAACCAAAAAGAAGCGATATTATAAAAGATGTTTTAGCTCACGCTCCAAAAGCTAAAGATGGATATTTTATAGTGCCAAAAATTATTGAAGGATAAAAATGGCGTTAAATTATACTTTAGAGCAACTTTTAAAAAACGTTAAACAATATAATGCTAGTGATTTACATCTTAATGTAAATGCAGAGCCAATGCTAAGACTTGATGGCGTGTTAACCCCTCTTAACTTACCGAAATTAAAAAATGAAGATGTTATTGAATTATGTTACTCAGTGCTTACAGAAAAACAAAAAGCTCAGCTTGAAGAAGAGCTTGAGATTGATTTTTCTTTTGAAATTCCAGGAGTTGCTAGATTTAGGGCAAATTATTATTATGAAAGAGAAAATTTAGCAGCAGCATTTAGGATTATTCCACCACGTCCTTTAACTCTAGATGAATTAAATGCGCCTGCAATATTTAAACAGCTTGTAAAAAGAGAAAAAGGGCTTATTTTAGTTACAGGTCCAACAGGAAGTGGTAAGTCTACTACTCTTGCAGCAATGCTTAATGAAATTAATGAATATTATAGAAAGCATATAATTACTATTGAAGACCCAATCGAGTTTGTTCATCCTCATAAAAAATCACTCTTTTCACAAAGAGAAGTTGGAAGAGATACCAAAAGCTTTTTAAGAGCGCTTCGTGCATCACTTAGAGAAGACCCAGATGTAATCTTAATTGGTGAGATGAGAGATAAAGAAACAATAGGAGCTGCTATTACTGCAGCAGAAACTGGACATTTAGTATTTGCTACACTTCATACAAACTCAGCTGACCAGACTATCAATAGGATAGTAAACGTATTCCCAGCTGAAGAGCAAGACCAAATTAGAACTCAGCTTTCAATGGCACTTAATGCAGTAATTTCACAAGTTTTAATACCAAAAATTGGTGGAGGAAGAATTGCAGCACATGAAATTATGATAAATACACCTGCAATTGCAAACTTAATTAGAGAAAATAAAATTCCTCAAATTTATTCTCAAATGCAATTAAATCAAGGTGTAACCGGAATGCAGACAATGAATCAAATACTTGCACAATTAGTAAATAAACATATAATTGAAAAAGAAAAAGCTCTTGCTTATTCAACTAAACCAGAGGAGTTAAGGAAGTTAATTGGAATGTGATTTATTAGTTAAAAATTATGATTATGATTTGCCAGAGGAGTTAATAGCAAAATATCCTATAACTCCTAGAGACAAGGCAAAGCTTTTAGTTTATGATAGAGCTAAAGATAAAATAATTCATACAACTTTTAGAAATATTTTGGATTTTGTAGGAGAGAGTCATTTTATATTCAATAATACAAAAGTAATTAAAGCTAGGATTTATGGAGTTAAAGAAACTGGTGGTAGAGTAGAGTTATTACTTAATAGACCAGTTAATGATAAATACCTAGTTTATATAAGAGGTAAAGTTAAAAAAGGAACAAAGCTTTTATTTGATAAAGGTTTAGTGGCTGAGGTTATTGAATTATTGCCAGATGGAAGTAGAATAGTAGATTTTAGGTTAAATAATAAAAGTCTAAGTTTTTTAGAATTAGTCAAAATCTTAGAAGAAATTGGGCATGTACCGCTTCCACCTTATATAAAAAGAAATGATGAAAAGATAGATGAAGTAGAGTATCAAAGTGTATTTGCAAAAAAAGAAGGAGCTGTGGCAGCTCCTACAGCTTCTCTTCATTTTACAAAAGAGTTGCTTGAAAAAATTAAAAATAAACACTATCTAACACTTCATGTAGGAGCAGGCACTTTTAAACCTGTAGAAGTGGAAAATATTAAAGAGCATAAAATGCATAGCGAATTTTTTGAAATACCGCTTGAGACTGCTAAAATTATTGAATCTGATGAAGAAATAGTAGCAGTTGGTACTACTGTTGCTAGAACTGTTGAATATTACGCAAGAGAAAAAAAACTAAGAGGAGAGTGTGATTTGTTTTTAAATCCTTTAAATCCTCCTATTAGAGTAAATCATCTTTTAACAAATTTTCATCTTCCAAAATCAACTCTTATAATGCTAGTTGCATCTTTTATTGGCAGAGAAAAAACTCTTGAAATATACAAAGAAGCAATAAAGAATAGATATAGATTTTATAGTTATGGTGATGCGATGCTTATTATTTAAGGAGAAACTATGAAAAAACTATTATTTTTATTACCAGTATTTATATTTGCAGGGCTTAATAATAGTTATGCTTATAAAAAAGGCTATCAAGAAGGAATGTTAATAAGACAGAGCAATTTTAAAGCAAATTTTTCTTTAGAAGAAATTAATAAAAAATGCTTAAAAGCGTGGAAAAAAGATTCACAAGAAGATTATATAAAGCAAAATAAAGATACATTTTTAAAAGGATGCAAAGAAGCGTTAAGTGGGTTTTAAGAGTTAACTATTTTATCAACCCACATTCTAAATTGCATCTCAGGTAATGCTCCCATTATTCTATCTATTTCTTGTCCATCTTTTATAGCTACAATTGTAGGAATACTTCTAATTCCAAATTGAGCTGCTACTTGAGGAACTTCTTCTGTATTTACTTTTAAAAAGTTTGCTTTTAGAGGATATGCTTTTGCAACACTCTCAAATGTTGGTGCAAACATTTGACAAGGACCACACCATACAGCCCAAAAATCTACAATAACTGGTACAGTTACATTTTTGACAATTTTTTCAAACTCAGCAGGTGAATCTATTTTTATAGGTTTATTATCAAGCAAATTTCCTTTACAAACTCCACATACTGCTTTTTTATAAGAATCTTTTTTTGGTAATTTGTTTAATGATTTACAATGCGGACATGCTACTACAATTGTTTCCATTTTCCCCTCCTATATTTTTAGTGAGATTATATCAAGTTTATTTATTATAGTCAATATAATTTAAAACTCAGCACTCAAAACTTACCCATATCCATTATCTACAATTTAACCAGCTTTGCCCCATATCCTCCCATGTGAGGTGGTGCGTCTTTAAATTCTTTAACTAATGGATGATTTTTAAGAAGTTCACTCACTCCCTTAGCCAAAATTCCTTTGCCAAGTCCGTGATAAATTATTACTTCTTCAAGCCCTGCAAGTGCTGCATCATTTAAATATTTTTCTGTTTTTTCAAGTGCTTCTTCTAGTCTCATCCCATGTAGGTCTAATTTTATATCTATTTTTGTTGGTTTAGGTTTATAGATTTTAGTTTCTTTTTTAACAGGCATTAAGTAAGGTTTTAATTCTTTTTTTGGAATATATAGCTTTTTACCATCAAATTCAACTAATGCATTTTTGCCTTTAATATCTACAATTTCTCCTACACTTGAGCGGTATTTAACTCTATCTCCAATTTTAAACTCTTTTTTTATTTCACTCTCAGGAGATTTTATTTTTGATTTAATTTTATGTGCTTCATTTAATTTTCTATGAGCATCTTGAATTGATTTTGCTTTTATTGCTTCTTTTGCTGCTTTTATAGCTAAATTATATTCTCTAAGTAATTTTTCTTTTTCTTTTGCAATTGTTTGATTAAATTCTTCTTTTTGGCGAATTAGAGATTCTTTTAGAAGTTTTACATTCTCAAGCTCACTTTCAAGCTCTTTTATTTTTTGTTTTTGTTTAAATTCAAGCTCGGCTGATTTTTCTATTAAGGCATCTAATTTTTCTAAATCATCTGAATATTCTTTTTTTGCTTTTTCAATAATATTTAGTGGAATTCCATATCTTTTAGCAGTCTCAAACGCATAGCTTTTTCCAATAGTTCCTTTAATAAATTCATATGTTGGCTTTTGATTTTTTTCATCATATACTGCAGCTAATAATTCAACTTCTTCATTTTGAGCAAGAAGGCTTGCTAGACGTTTATGGTGAGTAGTAATTACCACTCTATTTTTTTTCATAATTTCTTCAATTATTACTTTAAATAAACTTGCCGCTTCATTAGCATCAGTCCCAAGCTCAATCTCATCAACTCCAATAAGCAAGTTTTCTTTGTTAAAAACTTCTTTAAACTCTTTTATTCTTCCAGCAAATGTTGAAATATCATTTTTTACATTTTGAGGGTCATCAATTATTGCTTTTATATCTTTAAAATGAGGAATTATTGAATTTTCTCTAATTTTCATAGGAAGCAGGTATTT
>JALVAK010000153.1 GCA_027011225.1 Nautiliaceae bacterium
TTAAAATTTAAATCTTTTTTAAGAGCTTATATTTGCATATAAGCACAGGGAAAATAGGTTAAAAATCTGCTCCGCAGAATAGCATTTTTGCAAGCAAAAATACTATACCCCCTTATAGGCGTTTGAAATGTGCATACTCATTCCATTGACAGATTTGAGGATATTTGATAAGATTTTAATGCGGAAAAAAAAGAAAGCTTATAAGAGTTTTGGGATAGGCTCTTATAAGCAGAAAGGTTACGCAATGAAATTATATCAAAAAACTTGGCTTTATTTCTTTTTATGGGACGCACAGGGCGATGAATTCCTTGAATATAATCTTCCATATCCAAACTACCTTTTACAGGCTCAAAAAGGCGTTTTTATTGGCTGGTTGATTAATGGCTATCCCGGAACTAAACAATCAAGAGAATACTTTAACGACATAATTGCGAGATATATAATCGCACACAAAAAATATAAGCCTGAAAGACTACCTTATCGCCCAGAGCTTGCAAGAGATGCAATTAAAGACCTTAATAATACACACGAATTAAAAGAATTTCAAAATTTGCCTTCTTTATATTGGGCTAATAAAAAGAAAATTTGGACAAGTGAGAGCGTTGGAACGGTAGACCAAGTCTTTTGGGCTATTAAATTATACACAGAAGAGCTTATAAAAGAATTTGGAGAGGGAACGCCTGTTCCCTACGAAATGCTCCAAGACTACGCTTTTAATAACTTTTTTGACAAAAAAGATAAAAGCACATTAAGGGCTAAATGTAGAAATATTTGGAATTGGTATGACAATAGAGGCTGGACTATACCTAAAAGGAGAGAATGGAAAATGACACGAAGAGAAAGAGCTTTAACAAATGCTAAAAGCATAAAAGAGAAAAAAAGAAGACAAATATTAAACGCAGTAACAGGGATTATGAAAGATGAATATATTAAACCTGATGGAACTTGGAATATTTACAAATTAACAAAAGACTTAGGAATGAGTGATAATACAGTTAGAAAGCACATCAAAGAACTAATCCAAGAAGGAATAATCCCTGAAAAAATAATAAAAGATGAGGGCTTGATATGAAAGATAACATTTTAGAACTTGCCGAACTTTTTAAAAATATCGGTCTTGGCTTATTTGTCAATGGAAGTTATGGTATATTAAAAGGAGAACATTCTCTTGATAATTGGTATATCTGCATTGGTAGTATAATAGCAATGTATATTGCAATCAAAATACAAAGGATTTACAAATGAGTATTGGAGTAATAGCAACAACAATTCTTTTAATAGCCACAATCGGATTATATATTTACGCAACCAAACACAAACCGCACCAAGAGAAATAATTATTTAATTCTCTTTTTATAATTACGAATTGCATCTCTTATAATCTCACTTATAGACATTTGATTTTCATCAGCTATTTTTAATAACTCAAAATAATCCTTTTCCGATACTCTAAAACTTAAAATATAATCTTTTCTTTTTTTCCTATTTTTAGCCATTTTTACTCCTTTTTTGTATTACATTTGTATTACTTAATTGTGTATTACATTTGTATTACAAAATTATATAAAATTTAATGAAATTTTCAATAAAAATTCATTAAAAAAAATGTTCGGAATTAATGTATAAGTGGTCAAGAGGCAAAACATCACCCCCGCCTTGCGGTGCATCCTTACGGGTGCTCCTCAGGCGTTGGTTTGTTTTGCAATTCTCTTATTTTCCAAATAA
>JALVAK010000154.1 GCA_027011225.1 Nautiliaceae bacterium
ACAAATCCCATAGCAAAAGAATTTACTGCCCATGCACTTATTCCGCCATCTCCAAAAATAACTGCTTGAATAAGCAATACTAAGCTTACACTAATAAAAGCAATCCATGGTCCAAAAAGTATAGCAATAAGCGCAGCTCCTATAGCATGACCACTAGTACCGCCTGGAACTGGTACATTAAACATCATTATAATAAAACTCAGTGCTGTGAGAGCTCCTAAAAGTGGCAGGGTCTCTTCATTTAGTTTTTCTTTTAGTTTTTTAAATCCATATACCCAAAGAGGAATAGTTATAGCATAACTTATTGCAACCGTTGCGGGTGAGAGATATCCATCAGGGATATGCATTTTTGCTCCTTTTTTATTGAATTATAATTCAATAACTTAAAAGTTTCTTAAAAGATTTGATTTCTTGTATAATTTTAGGACTAAAAAGAAGAAAAAAGAAGAAATTTTCTAAAAACATAATTGAATGATAACTCATTTATATTAATGCTGTATTAAAGGTTTTATATGAGCTGTGTTTATTGTGGGCATTATATTTTGTATAAACTTAAAGATGGAAATTACAAATGTGCTAAGTGTAAAAGAAAATTTTCACCTAAAAAACTTCAGAGGAAGGCTAAAATTCTTAAAGGTTTTTTAGATGAGTTAACTCCAAATGAAATTAGTAAAAAATATAATATTTCATATGCAACGGTAGTAAAAGAGATTAAAAATATAAGAATTATTATGGCTCAGATTTGTGAGGATGAATTTTTAAAAAAAGAAGATATAAAAGAGTTTGAAGAATATATCTACATTCCAAAAAATAAAAACATAAAAAAAGCTCAGAATTTTTTGACAATCGATTTTGGAGGGAAAATTTATAATATTATGCTAAGTTCACTTAAAAATTATGATTTTGATGAGATAAAAAAGATAATGAAACAAAGCCGTATTATTAAAATTTATGAAAAGAAACTTATAAAAAATTTTTGGGAATATTTTGAAAATTTTATTAAAAAATATAAAGGAATTAGTGAAGAGAATTTTTTTTATTATTTAAAAGAAGCAGAATTTAGATTTAATGGGTATAAAATAGAGGTAAAAGATTTAATTTATTAATTTTACATTAATTTGACATTTTTAATTTTTATTTAATTATAATTTATTATACTTTCAGTGCAAAAAGCTTTTTCATTTTTTCTCCTTTTTTATTTTTCCCTCCTTTTATTTTGATATACTTTTTAAAAAGGCTTGCGTTGCGTTATAAATTTCAAATTGAAGGTATTGTTCAAGGTGTTGGATTTAGACCAACAGTATATAAGATAGCCAAAAAACTTAATTTAAAAGGCTATGTATTAAATAGTGGAGAGGGTGTAATAGTCGAAATTGAAGGAGAAAATAGAGATAAATTTATTGATACTTTAAAAAAGAATCTTCCACCTCTTGCAAAAATTGATAAAATAGAAAAAGAAGTTTTACCGCTTAAAAATTATAGTGAGTTTACAATAATTTCTTCAAAAAACACTTCAAAAACTACATTTATATCCCCTGATAAATCAGTATGTGAAGATTGTCTAAAAGAGATGTTTGATGAAAATAATAGAAGATATTTGTATCCATTTATAAACTGCACTAATTGTGGTCCAAGATATACAATAATTGAAAATATTCCATATGATAGAAAAAACACTTCAATGAAAAAATTTAAAATGTGTGAAAAATGTA
>JALVAK010000155.1 GCA_027011225.1 Nautiliaceae bacterium
ATATAAAACTATTTGTAAAAAGGAAGATTAATTTTTTAAACAATCACTAAAATATTCTTTCGTTATACAGTGGATACTTCCGTGTTGTCTGATGAGTACATTTGCATTAATTGGAATTATTTCTTTATCAAAAATTTCTTTGAATAAATCATAAACATATTTGTCTTTTTCATCTTCATAAATTGGCAAAATTACGGCTTCGTTTGTTATAAGAAAGTTAGCATAAGTTGCCGGAAGTCTCTCATTTTCATAATATTTTGGGCTTGGAAGAGGTAATGGGATAAGGTTGAAATTTGTTTTTTTAAGTTCTTCTTCCATTTTTTTAAGCTCTTCATAGTGGATATCGTTTTTATCTTCACATTTGCAGTAAATTATTGTGTTTTGATTTACAAATCTTGCGAGGGTGTCTATGTGAGAGTCTGTATCATCACCTTCTAAAAATCCGTGATTTAGCCAGATTATTTCTTTTACAAAGAGCTCTTTTTTTAAAAAATCTTCAATTTCTTCTTTTGTCATTGGATAGTTTCTATTTGGTTCTAATAGACATTGACTGGTGGTCAATAATACCTGAGCATTGGTATCAATACTTCCGCCTTCTAACACAAAATTATAGCTTTTATAAATATCAAAAATTTCTCTTGAAATTAAATTATCGTAATTTGCAGGGAATTTGAGTCCCCAGCCGTTGAATTTAAAATCAAGAAGTTTTACTTCATTATCTATTTTAACGCTTATTGCTCCAAAATCTCTTGCCCATGTGTCGTTGTTTTTTACTTTTTTGAATATAAAATTTTTGTGTTTAAGATGATTTATTGTGTTTTCATCTTCATAGCAGATTAAAACTTTTTGATATTGTGCTATTGCATAGGCTATTTCAGTAAATGTTTTGATAGCTTCTTTTAAGCAGCAATTCCAATCTGTGTTTTTGTGAGGAAAAACAAGCTGGATGAATTCCTGTTTTTCCCATTCAGGTATTAAATAATTCATATATCTCTTGGGTCTGCAATTTTTCCTGCTATTGCGCTTGCTGCTGCTACTGCAGCGTTACTTAGATAAACCTCTGAGTTTCTACTTCCCATTCTTCCTCTAAAGTTTCTATTTGTAGTAGCAACACATCTCTCACCATCTCCTAAAATTCCCATATATCCGCCAAGACATGCACCGCAAGTTGGATTTGCTACAACTGCTCCTGCATCAATTAATGTATCAATAATTCCTTCATGCTCTGCTTGTTTATAAATTCTTTGAGTTGCCGGTGTTACGATAAGTCTTACACGTTTGTGTACTCTTTTGCCTTTTAGGATGTTTGCCGCAGTTCTTAAATCACTCAATGTTCCATTTGTACAACTTCCAATATAGACTTGATGGATTTCAATATCATCTTTTACCGCCTTACTGATTGGCTTACCATTGCTTGGCAAATAAGGATATGCTACAAGAGGTTCAAGCTTACTTACATCAATTTCAATAATTTGAGAGTATTTTGCATCTGGGTCTGAGTAGTGAATTCTTGGCTCAGCTCTTAGAGGGTTGTATTTTTTTACTTCTTCTAAGAAGGCTTCAGTGATTTTATCATAAGCAATAATTCCATTTTTAGCACCAGCTTCAATAGCCATATTACATAAACTCATTCTATCATCCATTGGAAGATTTTCTATTGTATCACCTG
>JALVAK010000156.1 GCA_027011225.1 Nautiliaceae bacterium
TTCTCCCAAAACACCTTCCCTTTTAAGACCGAAAAATCATCTCTCATTAATTGCACTCTGTTTTAAGAATACACAACATATATACCAATATCAGTATATTAATCTGTTTACAGATTAAAACCTCTACAATAACCCGTCTTTTTTCATTTTCTCCAAAACAGCCATCTTGGCATAAGAAGAAAAAGAAATTCCATTCTCCTTTAAAATTTCAGTCCATTCTACTGGAACATTATAAACTAAAATATTTTTTGATGATTTAAGTGTATTATTTTTTAAAGAAGCTTTATTTGTGACTTTTTTAAATTTATCTTCCAATTTATCAAATTTTCCCATTGCTTGCCTTTAATTTTGTTTAAAATATTGCTGTAATATTTTTACCATATTATTTTAATATTGATTTTATCTCTTTTACCAGATTTTTTAATTCTTTGGAAGCTTTACTTTTTTTATCCATTTCAATAACATTTTTCCCTTTTTCAAAGCTTTTTGCAAAATCTGATCTTCTTCTTAAAACTGTATCAAACAAAGAAAAATATTCTTTATTTTTTTGAATATATTTTTTTAATTCTTTCAATGCTTTTGTAGCTTTTGGATCAATGTTATTTAATAAAATATGAGACTTTATTTCAGCCTCAATTTCTTTCAATTCTTGCAATATTTTTTTAAAAGCTTCCAATCCGTAAATTTCAATTAAATTATTTGATACCGGAGTAATTACTAAATCAGCTCCAATAATTGCTATCCTGTTTAAATCAGAATCAAATCCCCCACTGTCAATTAGTATCATTTCATTATTATTTTTTAAAACATCTATCAGTTCTTTTTGATTTTCTATATGAATAATATTTAAAGGTTTTAATTTTTTTTCTTTTCTTGTTTCGTTAAAAATAGTAATACTTTTTTGGTAATCCAAATCTATAACTTTTAAATTATATTTTTTATTTAGCTCAACTGCCAAATTTAATGCAATTGTTGATTTCCCAACCCCGCCTTTTTGATGAGCTATTGTAATTATTTTTCCATTCATTAATATCCTTTAAATATTAAAACAATATTGTTTTAATATTAACAAGTTTTATTTATAAATATCTCCCCTGCTGTCAGCTTTTTCCATTATAATTACCAAAACATCATCTTTAATCTGATAAATAAATCTGTATTTCCCTATTCTTAAACGATATTCTTCACCGCCTTTAAGCTTCTTAATATCCAATGTTTGATTATTTGGATATGGATTTTCCATAAGTTTTAGAAATACTTTTTTAAATCTACTTTTTAAGGTTTTATCCTGTTTCTCAATAAATTTTTTAACCTGCTTCTCAAAAATTAATTTATAAGACATTAATTAGTCCCAATTAATTTCATCAAAAGTTACGTAATTTTCAGGATGTTTTTTATAATTTTTATAAGCGTTTTTTGCAATTTTATAATCAGGATCTCCTGGCAAAATAGGCTCTATTTCCATATCTAAATCCAGTTCTTTTTTTTCCAGTGTTTTTTTAAGCAGAAAATTAAGCCCGTCACTTAAACTCAGCCCATATTGTTTAAAAAATTCTTTTGCCTGATCTTTTAAATTTTTATCCAAATAAACATTGGTTCTAACTTTATCAAAAGTCATAACAAATCCTTTTTGTAAAATTATAACACAATTAGTGTGTTTT
>JALVAK010000157.1 GCA_027011225.1 Nautiliaceae bacterium
TACACGGTCCTGGTTGTCCTGTTTGTGTTATGCCAAAAGAGAGGATTGACCACGCAATAATTTTAGCAAAACAGCCTGATGTAATTTTAGCTACTCTTGGAGATATGATAAGAGTGCCAGGTAGCAATTCAAGTTTAGCAAAAGCAAGAGCTGAGGGGGCAAATGTAGTGCCACTTCATTCAACTCTTGATGTATTAAAAATTGCAAAAGAAAATCCAGATAAAAAAGTTGTATTTTTTGCAATAGGATTTGAGACAACCACTCCTATGACAGCCGCTTTGATGAAAAGAGCATTTAGTGAAGGAGTTAAAAATATCTATTATCATATAAATCATGTATTAGTCCCACCTCCAATGAAGGCAATTATGGACGATGGAAAAGCTAAAATTAATGCATTTATAGGTCCTAGTCATGTGAGTGTAATAATCGGTGCAAAAGCGTATGAATTTTTAGTAAAAGATTACAACACTCCTGTAGTTGTAGCTGGATTTGAGCCTGTGGATGTGATGGAGTCTATTTTAATGCTTTTAAAACAAAAAAATGAAGGAAGATTGGAAGTAGAAATCCAATATAAAAGAGCTACAACTTATGAAGGAAACACCTTAGCTCAAAAAATGATTGAAGAGTTTATGGAAGTTAGAGACTCTTTTAGATGGAGAGGTCTTGGAGATATTCCTAAATCTGCACTTAAATTAAAAGATGAATACAGCGAATTTGATGCTGAAAAAGTTTGGGCTGATATCTTACCAAATGAGCCAATTGATGACCATAAATTATGTATTTGTGGCGAAATCCTAAAAGGATTAGCTACCCCAAAAGATTGTAAAGTATTCGCAACTGCCTGTACTCCAAGTAATCCTCTTGGTAGTTGTATGGTAAGTGATGAGGGAGCTTGTAATGCTTATTATAGGTATGGGAGATAAAAATGGATAAAAAAATAACTCTAGCATATGGCGGTGGTGGAGAAGAGACAAATAAATTAATAAAAGAGCTTTTTTATGAAAATTTTAAAAATGATATTTTAACTAAAGCTGAAGATGCGGCTGTTATAAACCTAAACGGCAAAACGGCATTTACTACGGATTCGTTCACAATAGACCCGATATTTTTTAATGGAGGAGATATTGGAAAGCTAAGTATTGCTGGGACTTGTAATGACTTAGCAATGATGGGAGCAAAGCCAGAGTTTTTAAGTATTTCATTTATAATTGAAGAAGGCTTTTCTTTTAGCGATTTAGAAAAAATTGTAAATTCTATAAGTAATGAGCTTAAAAAAGTTGATGCAAAAATAGTATGTGGAGATACAAAGGTAGTGCCAAGTGGTAGTGTTGATAAAATTTTTATAAATACAAGCGGAATTGGAAAAATTATAAAAGAAAATATTAGCGCTCATAATTTAAAAGTAGGCGATAAAATTTTAGTTAGCAGAGATATTGGAAGGCATGGAAGTGTAGTTTTGGGTAAAAGATTTGGGGTTGAAACTGAGATTAAGAGTGATTGTAAAGTTTTATGGGAAGAAGTTAAGGCTTTAATTGATGGGGGAATTGAAATTAGAGCAATGAGAGATGCAACAAGAGGCGGGCTTAGTGCAGTGCTTAATGAATGGGCTGAAGCAAGCAATGTAGCAATAGAAATTGAAGAAGAAAAAA
>JALVAK010000158.1 GCA_027011225.1 Nautiliaceae bacterium
TTTTCATCTTGAGTAATATCAAGCAAATCATCAATTATTTGAAATGCAATTCCAATATTTTTGCCATAAAGTCCAAAATCTTCTTCATCAAATCCTTCTTCAAGCGCTGCCGCTTTGCAACTTGCCTCAATTAAAGATGCTGTTTTTTTATAAATCATCTGCATATATTTTTCTTTATCAAGATTCATTTTTTTTGAAAGCTTCACATCCTCAAGCTCCCCTTGTGAAAGGAGATATACAGCATTTGAAATTGTTTTTGCTACTTTTTCATTAAATGAAGTTAATTCATAAAAAGCTCTTGAATAGATAATATCTCCAAGCATTATAGCCGTAAAATCTCCATATTTTGCATTAATAGATGGAGCTCCTCTTCTAAGAGTAGCTTCATCAATAACATCATCATGAAGTAAACTTGCAAGATGCACTGCTTCTACGACTGCTGCAAGTTTATTGGATTTTGGTGAGATTGTAGTAATAAGAGTGCCTCTTACTCCTTTACCTTTTTGTATATCCTTATACTCTTCAAAATCCCTAAACATCTCATCTAAAATATCATAAAAATGCATTATTTGCCTTTGAAATCTATTTTTATTTTATTTTCATACTCTTTATTCAAAAAAATTCTAAATGAAGTAATTTTATCAGAAAAATTCACAACTTTAACATACAAATAAGGTTTAAAATCAGGATAATCAGCAATTTTTATTCTAAATGTATCAATTGGATATTCTTTAAAAAGTGTAATTTGATAAGGAAAATTATCATACTTATAAAGGACAATCAATACTTTATTTTTATACAAAGTCCATCTTAATTTTAAGTTATATTTATGTCCGTCATAGTAAATATACATTTTGGCAAACTCGTCTTTTTTAAGAGAAAAATTAAAAGGAAGATTTATAAAAGCAGCATTAAGCAAAAAAGGCAAAAAAAGAAAAAATTTATTCATTTTTTGTCAAAATATTTGCCATTGTATGAATATAAAAATCAAATTCTTCTTGCTCTAATTCTTCACTTCTGTTGAATTTAACTTCATTTATTTTTTGCTCTAACTCATCACCATAACAATCCTCTGCTAATATCTCAAGCGCAGCTAATCTTTCAAATACTTTTTCAAGCTCTTCAATTACTAAATTCTGATTAGCATTAAAAATAATTTCAAAAAATTTATCTTTTGGTGTTTTATTTTCATCAAATGGGTCAAACATATTATCTCCTTTTTTGATTTAAAATAACATAAAAACTAAAAAAAGGCAAGAGAAATAGAGTGGATGGGTATAAGGGTGGATATAGTTAAAAAACTTAACATAATAATATTACCCTAAACAAGTTTTTTTATATTTTCTTCTATTTCTTTTATTTCATCTTCACTTAAAACGCTTCTAAGCTGCTGAATAAAAAGACCCTTTTCTTTTTTTAAATATGCCCTTAAAATCTCCTCAAAATCATCAAATTTCAAAAATGCATCCATACTTTTTTCATGTGCTTTTTGCTGAATGTAATCTAGCATTCTAAAAAGCATATCTTTAACTAATCTATTCTCATTTACAAATTTTTTAGCTTTTTCATTTGTAATTCCATAAAATTGAAGATTAAAGTGAAACTCTAGCTCAT
>JALVAK010000159.1 GCA_027011225.1 Nautiliaceae bacterium
CTTTAGCAGCTCCGGTAAATGTCGGAATAATATTACTTGCAGCAGCACGAGAGCGTCTAATATCTCTATAGTTTGGAGCATCAAGCAGTTTTTGGTCCATTGTATATGAATGAATAGTAGTAATAAACCCTCTCTCAACTCCAAAATGCTCATCTAAAATCATAATAATAGGAGCAAGCGCATTTGTAGTACAAGAAGCGTTTGAAATAATTTTTTCACCTTTGTAGTTTTTATGATTTACTCCATATACATATGTAGGAGTATTATCATTTGCTGGGGCTGATAGGATTACTTTTTTTACATTTCCTTTTAAATGTCCACTAGCAAGCTCACTTGTTAGAAATTTCCCAGTAGCTTCTATTACTATATCAGCCTCACTAAAATCACATTCAAATGGAGTTTTTTTAGATGAATATTTTACAATATGCCCTCCTATCTTTAAATGCTCTTTATCAATTATTTCAACATCCTCAAATACCCCTCTTATTGTATCGTTTCTGATTAAATAAGCAGCTAAATTTATATCCATAATATCATTAATTGCTATTAATTCAATATCATCTCTTTTAAGAAGAGCCCTTGTAACACTTCTTCCAATTCTACCAAATCCATTAATTGCTATTTTCATCTACTGCCTTTTTGATGAAATTATAGTAAAATTACATTATGAATATAGCAATATTTGGTGGAAGTTTTGACCCAGTGCATCTTGGACACATTGAAATTGTTAAAAAAGCTTTAAAAGATAAAGATATAGATAAAATTATAATAGTCCCAAATTATCTTAATCCATTAAAAAGCTCTTTTTCAGCTCCACCAAATCTTCGCTTCAAATGGCTAAAGGAAGTTTTTAGTGACTTTAAAAATGTAGAGGTAAGTGATTTTGAAATTAAACAAAATCGCCCAGTCTATTCAATAGAAACAATTGAATATTTTAAGCCAAAATATTTTATAATAGGGAGTGATAATTTAAAAACCCTTGATAAATGGAAAAATATTAATGAAATTTTAAAAAAAGTTAAATTTATTGTAGCAAAAAGAGGAGAAATTCAAGAAAATCTTCTTAAAAAATATGGTATAAAAAAGATAATTGATGTTAATATTCCAATTAGCTCAACTGAAATTAGAAATTGTAATTTTAAATATTTACCAAAAAAAATAGAAAAAGAGATAAAGGAGTTTTATGGACAGAATTGCAAAAATAAAAAATTTACTTGATGAAAAAAAAGCACTTGATATTATGGATTATGACTTAAGAGATAGTGATTATTTTGTAGATTATGTAGTAGTTGCTACAACTATGGCAGATAAACATGGATATGCACTTTTAGACCACCTTAAAAAAAATTTAAAACCACATGAAGAGTTTTTAGGAGTTGATGAAAGTAATGATTGGATTTTAATAGACCTTGGAGATATATTAATCCATCTAATGAGCGAAGAGTATAGAGCTAAATATCAAATGGATGAGTTTTTAAGAGAAATAAAAAAAGCTTAGTAAACTTCTTTTCTATGAGCAATTCGAATAATTGTAATTACTAAAATATTATTTTCTTTATAATAAATTATTCGATAATTACCTGCTCTTTTCCT
>JALVAK010000160.1 GCA_027011225.1 Nautiliaceae bacterium
ACAGGTGAATGAGCTCTTGCATCATAACTTACAAAAACATAATCTTTATCAATTTTTTTACCTAGAAAATATCCAATTTTTTTTACAATATCTTCATTCAAATCTTTATCAAAAATACCTCTTATATCATATTCTCTAAAAATATGTTTCATCCTCTCTCCTTCTTATAATGCAACCACCACATCAAAGCAAATTTAGCCCCAGGTGTTAAAACAATACTTTCATCAAAAATAAACTTCTCAACTTCATTTGATTTAACTTCAACAACTTCTATATCCTCATCCTCTAATCCCCCACCATTATGAACTTTATCTTTTTGAGTTACTTCAACATAATAAATTGTCTGATTTGCTGCATTTGTACCCACACTTGCCCAAGTTGATGTGATTTTTTTGAGTCTATTAACTTCTACATCATATCCGCACTCTTCTAAAACTTCTTCTTTTGCTATTTCAATATTAGACTTTCTCTTATCACAAAGACCAGCACATAATTCATAACTAAATCCATCATTATTTTTAAGATATACAGGAAGTCTAAATTGTTTAACTAAAATAATTGAATCTAAATCCTTATCATATATAAGCACTGATACACTATCCATTGAAGAGCATACTTCCCAGCGTTTATCTTTATCTTTATATTTATAAAAAACTTCTTTTAATTCTAAAAATTTTCCCTTGCACAAAGTATTGATTTTTTTTATATCAATCATCAAAAAGCCCTTTTTCTTCTTTTATTTTTAACTTAGGCATATAATCAATAAGCGCAGCAAAATTAAACTTTTTTCTTAAATAATGTGTATGTTGTTTATCAACTATTATCGTATTTGCATGCTTTGTATGTTTGATAATATAATTTAATTCATCTATTAAAAATTCATCATTTTTAAGATTAGTAATTAACACCCTCTCACTTTTTCCATATTCTACTTCTTCAAAATTTGAATTTATAAAAATAGGTTTAAATCTATCTATTTCAAACTCAAGAGTATACTTTAAATCATTACTTTCAAAAAAATTAAGAGCTTTTGAAAAATTTTCTTTATACACATATGGCAAATTAAGCTCATTTCCTTTATATTCACTTTTAAACAAACTTTTCATAGTTAACATAATATTTTTACTCTCTATTTCCTCTATATTTGCAAAAGTTTCTTGTATCTCCTCATTTGAAGTTACAATAAATTTTTCATTTAAATTAAGAGCTCTTAATAAATCTTGAAATTCATTCTCTATTACTACTACTTTTTTTTCTAAATTCATTGATTTTATTATAGAAGTTGTAATTTTATCCGCAATATAAATTTTGGTTTTTAGATTTTCATATTTGAAAATATTAAATACTGATTTTTTAAAATCTTCTACTTTTATCCACGCTATCTCTTTATCAATTATATCAACATATTTATCGCTTATAATCGCATAAGCTCCATTTTTAACAGCTTCTTTAATTTTTTCATTATCAAAAGCAAAAAAACAAGCTCCTCTGCTAACTTCTTCTGGCTCTGAAGTAAAAGAGACTACTTCACTAATATAAGGGCGATTAAGTAATTCGCCCCCTGTTAAATTAACAAGTGTTTCAATTTTCATGAAATTCCTATTTTATTGGAGTACCTACTTTTTTCTTTTTCTCTGGTCTAATAAGACTTAGTCCTTCATCATCTTTTGCCGCAAGCAACATCCCCTCACTCATCATTCCCATAAGTTTTGCTGGTTTTAGATTACTTACCACACATACTTGAGTTCCAACAAGCTCCTCTGGTTTATAATACTCCTTAATTCCAGCGACAATTTGGCGAGGCTTTTCTTCTCCTAAGTCTACAAGAAGTCGTAGAAGTTTTTTTGATTTTTTAACTTCCTCAGCCTCTATTACTTCTCCAACTTTTAGCTCAACTTTAAAAAATTCATCAATTGTTATTATATTATCTGGCTCTTTAGCTTTTTCTACTTTTTTCATTAAAGGTTTTTCAATTTTAGGAAATAATGGCGGAATTTTTTTAATTACAAAATCTTCAAGTAATTTCCCTTCATTAATTTTCTCAAATGTTTGTGTATTAATCTCAAACCCAAGAGCATCAGCAATTTTTTGCGTAGTTTTTGGCATAATAGCATGAAGATAAATAGCTACCATTGCAAGAAGATTTGCAATAAGCCCTATCAGCGCCATAGCTTTTTCTTCTTCACCATTTTTCATAAGCTCCCAAGGCTTATAAGCATCAATTGCCTTATTTCCAATTGAAAGAATTTTCCAAAGCTCTTCAAGAAATTTATGAAGCTGCATTTTCCAAAGGTATTTCTCTTCAATATCCTTTATAATCTCTCTTGCCGCATTTAGCTCTTGTGCATAATATTTTTCAACATCCTTGCTACTTACTTTTCCATCAAAATATTTATAAGCCATTCCAATAATTCTATTAAGTAGATTTCCTAAATCATTTCCAAGGTCATTATTAATTCTATCAATTAATGCTTTTTCACTAAAATCTCCATCAGCTCCAAATGGCACTTCTCTTAGCATAAAATATCTAAAGTTTTCTATTCCATAAGCATCAGCAACTTCTTTTGGATTAATTACATTTCCTTTAGATTTGCTCATCTTCTCACCATCTCTTGTCCACCAGCCATGAGCTGCAATTTTTTTAGGAAGCTCATATCCTATACTCATTAAAAATGCTGGCCAATATACTGCATGAAATTTAAGTATATCTTTTCCTACTATATGAAGATTTGCTGGCCAATATTTTTGTACCATACTCTCATCTTCACTTCCATACCCAAGCGCTGTGAGATAGTTAAATAAAGCATCAAGCCACACATAAATAACATGTTTTGGGTCATTTATCTCTTTTGGAAGTTTTATACCCCAATCAAATGAAGTTCTTGTAATTGATAAATCTTTTAGACCTTCTTCAACAAATCTTATAACTTCATTAGCTCTAGATTCTGGTAAAATTGGTTTTTCTTCTTTTAACCATTTAAGTATTTTATCTTGATATTTTGATAATTTAAAAAAATATGACTCCTCTTTAATAATTCTAGTAGGTTTCCCGCAATCAGGACACAATTCATCATTTACTAATTGACTTGGTGATACAAAACTCTCACAACTTACACAATAATGCCCTTCATAATAATCTTTATAAATATCTCCCTTTTTATACATCTCAAGAAAAGCTTTTTGAACACCTTTTATATGCTCAGCATCAGTAGTTCTTATGAATTTATCATAACTTATCTCAAATTCATCCCAAAGCTCTTTAAATTTTGCACTTATCTCATCTGCATACTCTTTTGGAGTTTTACCTCTTTTTCTTGCGGCTTCTTCTATTTTTTGACCATGCTCATCTGTTCCAGTTAAAAAGAAAGTATCAATGCCTTTAAGTCTAGAATATCTAGCAATTGTATCTGCAATAATCGTAGTATAAGCATGCCCTATGTGAGGTACATCATTTACATAATAAATTGGCGTAGTTACATAATAAGTTTTGCATTTACTCATTTTTGCCCCTTATAAGTTTGTAAAACTTTATTTATCTCATATTCACTTCCAAAAAAACATGGAGTTGTATCATGATAATGCTCAGCTTTAAGAGTTAATAAATCATTATATCCATCAACTCCAAATCCACCAGCTTTTTTATAAACATACGCAAATGGAAATACTTCAAAAAGTTTTCTTAGTTTTCCTTTTGGTTTATCTTCTGTCCCTGGATATGCAAAAAGCCCTCCACCTTTTAATAAAATTTGATGCAAATCTGGCACCATTCCACCTGAGTATCTGAGTCTATACCCTTCTTTAAAGAAGTTATCAATCATTTCCTTATGATATGGATACCAATACTTTTGAGTACCTCCAGGTCCAAGTATTTTTCCTTTTTTTTCAAGCTTTAATTCTTTAATAAACTCAAATTCATTAGTTTTTTCATTAAGTCTAAAAAGTTCTACCACATCTCTTGCAACAACCATCTCAACTCTTGGACCATACACTACATAAACTGCTGCTTTAATATCTTCTCCATCATATCCATTTTCATATATTCCAAAAATACTACCAACACTCAAATCAACATCAATTAAACTGCTTCCATCAAGCGGGTCATAAGCTACAAAATATTTTCCACTCTCTTTTGTAATAGGCTTTTCTTTCTCTTCACTTATAATCTCTTTTACACTTGAAGTATCTAAAAGATATTTCTCTGCTATCTCATCACTTATTACATCAAGCTTTACTTGAATATCACCACTTGCATTAGTACTTTCAACTTTTCCAGTATCTTTGCTCTTAATAGCATCACTAATTTCAATTGCTATTTTTTTTATACTATCAATTATCTCTGTCATTTAATCTCCTTATATATCTACCGCGTTTTTTAAAACCCAATCAATAATTTCATCTATGTTATTTAAATCAAGAATTTCAATATTAGAAGGTATTTTAGATTTATCAACACTATCATCAACAGCAACTGCTTTTACATATCTAAAATAACTCTCATCAATATCTCCCCTAAATACGCCTATTCTAGGAAGTGGAAGATACTTTAGCCCTTCTACTAACAAAATATCAAAATCATTTATCATATCAACTATTTCATCAAGAGATTTTTGTCTATGAGAAAAATAAGTAGTGCGAGTAGGAGAAGTTACTACAACTTCTGCTCCTGTATTAAAAAATTTATAACTATCTTTTCCTGGAGTATCAAATTTGGCTTTATCGCTTGGGTCATTTTTAATAATTGCAATTTTATAACTGCTTATAAGCCTTTTTGCAATCTTTTCAATTAATGTAGTTTTACCAGAATTACTAGGACCTGTAAATGCAACAGCTTTTCTCAAAATGTGCCTTTTTTTTGCGAAATTGTATCAACTTTTTAAAAAATTTTCTAAAACAGAGTCAATCTCTTCTTTTGAAGCAATTTCTCCTACAAGCAAATTGCCAGTATATTCATCATCTTTAATTTCCCAAAACATATGAAATTCTGGACGTTTTGTTTTAATCCTTCTATAAATTTTTCCATATTTAGATTCTTTTAAAGGATTTTGCTCTAAGAAAAAGTGATTTTCATTAACTACAATTCTTTTTAAAACTGCCCCGCTTTTAGTTTCTACCTCTTCAAAAAATATAGGTTTTCTATACAATACAATCATATTTGCCCTTTTTTACTAATTATACCAAAATTAAATTTTAAATATAGAAATATTTTCTAATAATTCCTCCGCTAATGTAGCGATTTTTTCTACCCGCTGTTTATTTACCAAAATAGAATTTTCAGTCTCTTTAGAGTATTTATTAATTTTATCAATCTCTTTAATATATAATTGAATCTCTTTTGCAGTATTTTCTAAATTCTCAACATTCAAATCAACTCTTTTTACTAAATTATTCATATCAGAAGTAACCTCTTGAATACTTGATTTAATTTTATTTGTATCTTGCACTATCTCTTCTACGTACTCTACATTTTTTTGCATAGCATTTGAAGAATTATTAATAGACTCTACAATTACACTTATAGTAGCATTAATCTCTTCTAAGCTCTTTTGAGTTTTTTCGGCTAGTTTTCTAACTTCATCTGCAACAACCGCAAAACCTCTTCCATGCTCACCTGCTCTTGCCGCTTCAATTGCTGCATTAAGCGCTAATAAATTTGTCTGCTCTGCAATTTCCTTGATAACATCTAAAATATTTTTTGCTTCTTGAGCATTTTTTGATAAAGTTTGAAGCTCAGTAGCCAATTGATATTCATTTTGCGAATTATTTTCAATTTTCTCTATCGTGCTTGTTATAAGAGATACCGCATCATTTAAATTTTTATTTGATATTAATATATAATTTTTAACCTCATTAGAATCGCTAACACTCTCAAACAAGTCATCTTTAATCTTATCAGATTTTTTAGTAGTACTTTCTATTATGTTTCTTTCATTTTCTGTAGTTTTAATAATCTTATCAAAATCTTTTTTCAAACTCTCACTTGCTTGTCTATTTTCTAAAGAAGAATGATAAACTTTTAGCATAAATTCATGAAGTATATAAATAAAATCTCTAAGAGATTCTCTAATTGCTCTAAACTCATCTTTATCATTATAAATTCTAACTTCAATATCTAAATTTTTCTCTTCTGCAATATGAGATATTAAATTTTTTAAAGAGTTTACTTGCATTGAAATTTTTTTAGCTGCTAAATACCCCAGTACATTCATTAAAATCAAAACAAATATACTAAATGCTAGTTTTAAATAATATAAATTTTGTATTTTATTAGCATCTTCAACCACAACTTTTGCAAGCTCATTATCAATTTGTTTATAAAAATTTATTTTTTTAGTAAGTATATTAAACACATATTTTGCATCAATATTAAACTCTCCACTTCTTTTACCTACAATAGCAGCTTTTCTTAACTCATCTACTTCTTTAAAGACTTCATTTTTTGATATATCAAAATAAATTTTTCTCATCTTTTCATTTGCAAATTTTAAAAACATATCAATATAAGATTTTTGAGCAGAAACTAGTGTAATAAATTTAAAATATTCTCCTACATCAAATCTTTTTTTAGCAAACACACTAGTAAGAATAGCTCTTTCTAACCCTACTTTTTCTTTTGCTTTTAAAAATGAAACATACGCAACTAAATCCATTGAAACTTTTTGATTTGGAGAAAATTTTGCACTATCAGCTATAATATCTAAAATTAATGAATTCATTTTAGAATACCACTTAATAACTTCAGATACACTTAAAGAAAAATTTGAAATTTTTTCTCTAATTTGAGGCAATTGAGTAAAATATTTTTTCAAAAGAGCAACTTTTTCTCTTGTCTCTTTTGGCAAAGAATCAATATTTATAGAATCTAATAATTTTAAAAACTTATCAATATTTTCATTAGTAGCTTTTCTTTGTTGCAATAATAAATTTGCAAATTTTTTACCATGACTTCCTAAAAATCCAGCACTTATCCCTCTTTCTTTTTGAGTTTGATGTATAAGAGAAGATAAAGTTTTAGATATTTTAATCATAACATTCAATTGTTTTTTTATAATGTGTTGTTTATATGCACTAATCCCATCTGTAATAGTATAAAACAAAATAGCAATACTCGCAAATACAATAATTACAAAGAAAGTAGCTTTGATTGAGAGCGATTGAAGTAATCTCATGTTTATCCTTCGATTTTTTACGAAAGATTATATAAAAAAAGAAAAAAATTATCAAATAAGTTTAGTTATCTAACTAATTTAATTTTCAATTAATAAAATATTTCTTTTCTATTTCATCTGCAGGTAAAGGAGGAGAATAAAAATATCCTTGAATAAACTCTACTTTATTATTAAAAACAAAATCTTTTTGCTGAATATTCTCTACTCCCTCAGCTATTAATTTCATATTTAAAATTTTACCTATTTCTATTATTATTTTAGTTAAAGCCACATCACTCTCATCATTAGGAATACCATCAATAAAACTTTTATCAATTTTTAATTTATCAATTGGGAATTCTTTTAATTTTTTTAAATTTGAATACCCAGTCCCAAAATCATCCAACGAAATACTAACTCCTAAATTTTTAACCTCATCTAATACTTTCTTAATATTTTTACCTAAGCTCTCTTCTGTTATTTCTATACCAAAATATTTAGTATTAACATTTTTAACCTGCTCTTTAAATTTATTTATATAATTTTTACTCTCTAAACTTTTCATACTAACATTACAAGAAACAATTCCTGGATTATACCCTTTTTGTAGCCACTCATTTACCTGCGCAATAACTTTTTGCATAACAATCATATCAATTTTTTTAATCAAACCTTCATTAATTGCAATTGGTAAAAAAACTCCTGGAGATATTAATCCTCTTTTAGGATGTCTCCATCTTATAAGAGCCTCCATTCCTACAAGCTTATCTTTTCTATCAATTTGTGGTTGATAATATATCTCAAACTGCTCTAATTTATTCTCTTCAATTGCATTTGTCAAATCATTTTTAATTTGAAGATATTCTTTTACTTTATCTTCAATACTTTTATCAAAAAATCCTATTTTAATATCTTCACTTTTAACGCTATTAGCGGCTGTAGATGCTTTATTGAGCAAATCTAAAAAACTATTTGAATCTTTTTTATTTAATGCTATTCCTATTCTTATTGAAGGAGTATAACTAATCTTTTCTAATTTAATAGGCTTAGTTAAAACATTATAAATTCTTTTAATTATCTTATCAAGGTCTTCTTTTTTATTGTATTTTAACATTACAATAAACTCATCAATCTTTCCTCTTCCTATTATATCTACAGATTTTAACGATTTCCTAAGCCTTTGAGCAAGTATATAAATTATTTTATCTCCATTTTCCATACCATATAAGCTATTAATTTCTCTAAAAGCATTTATATCAATATCGATAATTGCTACATTTTCATCTTTTAATTTCTTAAAATGCTCTTTCATACAATCTTTTTTAATAAACTTTGTTAAAGAATCTATACATCTATTTTTCTCTTTTTCTATTTCTAATTTTGCAATTTGATTACTAAAACCTTGAAACTTTTTAACAATAATAGAAGAGACAATATAAAGAGTAATTCCCATTATAATAATAGAAGCTACAATAATAGTTAAAAGCTTAGTATATAATTCATTTAATAATTTCTTTTTTTGTTTTTCGATTTTATTTAGCGATTTTTGCAATTCATTTAAATATACTCCACTGCCAATAGTTAAATTAAAATCTTTATCATAAACAATAAAAGATATTTTCTTAATAGGTTTTTTGCCGTTAGGATTAAAAGCAAGATATTCATAATAAACCCCATTTGGATTTGCTATAGCCTCTTTAGTAAGCTCTTGCAAAACATATCTTCCATTTCTTTTTAGATTCCATCTATTCTTACCTATTTTACTTTTATCTAAATGATAAAAACATTTACCTTTTGTGTCATGAACAAATATATAACCTTTTTTACCCCATCTAAATGAATCAAATAAGATAGGAATACTATTTTTAATTTTTTCTTTAATATTTTTTTTATTTTCTAACAAATAATAATATTTCCCATCTTCAAATTTATAAACATATAAGTACTTGCTAGAATCAACTTTTAAAGGAATAGTAGATATTTTAAACTCAAGATTTTGTGGGAGTTTATTTTCTTTTATAATTTCTAAGAAGTTTTTTAATTTTTCTTTTTCATCTTGAAGTTTCAAAGCATAAATATTATCTAACACATATTTAGCGCTTAAAACTCTTTGTTTTGTTACTTTTTTTAAATTAGAAAAAAACTCTTTTTTTACATCTTCTTTTTCTTGATTAAAAAAAGTTTTAAAGCTTATAAAAACAATTGTAGAAGTTACTAAAAAACCAATAAGCATTATAACAATGGGATAAATTATTAAGATATTTTTTAATGCGTTTAATTTTTTATAGTTTTTCATAACTATGCCTAATTTTTTAAAAAATTGTACTAATTTTTATTTCAAAATTCCACTAGCTTTTTGAATAATAGGTACAAATTCTTCTTTTTTATAAACTTTTCCTCCCATTCTTGCTAAATGCTCACTTGGCACTTGACAATCTATATATTCAATTCCATTTTGATGCAAAACATCACAAAAATAAATAAGAGCTAGTTTTGATGCATCAGGCTTTAGATGAAACATACTCTCACCACTAAAATATTTATTTATTGCAACTCCATAAAACCCTCCTACTAGCTCTCCTTCATAATAACTCTCAACTGATATTGCAAATCCAAGCTCATGAAGTTTTGTATAAGCTTTTATAAAACTCTCACTTATCCAAGTGCCATCTTCATGCTTTCTTTTAACATTAGCGCAATTTCTAATAACTTTTTCAAAATTTGTATTTATCCTAAAATCCCACTTACTGCTTCTTAATTTTTGTCTGAGTCTTTTAGTAGTTTTAACTTCATTAGTTTTTAAAAGCATCCTCTCATTTAAAATAAACCAATGAAAAAGACCTTCTTCATCTTGATACCAAGGGAAAAAACCCCTTGAATACCCCTCAAGAAGTCTTTTTGGATGCAAATCATAACTAGCCCCAATAAATCCGTCTTCAAAATCCTCATAAGGAGAAGGAAAAGTAAAATCATCAAGCAAATAAAGTAAAGGATGCTCACTTATTTTTATCATTTTTTTTCTTTATAGTAAATTTATCTTTTACAAAATCAATTTTTACTTCTCCACCACTTCTAAGCTCACCAAATAAAATTTCATCGCTAAGTGGCTCAACAATATTCTCTTCAATAACCCTTGCAAGAGGTCTTGCCCCAAGAGATGGTGAATATCCTTTTTTAGCTAAAGCTTCTCTTGCTCGTTTTGTTAAAGTAATTTTTACTTTTTTGCTATTTAGCCTATCTTGAAGCTCATCTATAAATTTATCTACTACCATAAGTACTGATTCTTTACTTAATGGCTTAAATCTTACAATTGCATCAAGTCTATTTAAAAATTCAGGTGCAAAGAATCTCTCAATTGCTTCTTCTTTAAATTCGCTAAACTCTTGCATAAATCCTAAATTTTGCCCCTCACCTACTCCTAAATTACTTGTCATAATAAGTACTACATTTCTAAAATCTGCTTTTCTTCCATCATTATCCGTTAAAGTTGCATTATCCATAACTTGAAGTAAAATTTGCACAATATCAGGGTGTGCTTTTTCAATTTCATCTAAAAGTAATACCGTATGAGGATTTTTTCTAATAGCCTCAGTTAAAAGCCCGCCTTTTTCATATCCTACATATCCAGGAGGTGAGCCTATAAGTTTTGCAACTGAATGTTTTTCTTGATATTCACTCATATCAAATCTTAAAAAGTTTATTCCTAAAATATTTGCTAGCTGTTTTGCAATTTCTGTTTTACCAACACCAGTTGGACCTACAAATAAAAAGCTTCCAATTGGCTTATCTTCTCTAGTAAGACCTGCTTTTTTTCTTTTAATAACTTTTACAAGCTCTTTTATAGCCCTATCTTGTCCAAAAACTTTTGCTTTTAGATTTTCTTCTAGATTTTTTAGCTTTTCAACTTCATTTTGAGAAGCAGACTCTTTTGGAATATTTGCAATGCTTGCTACTATACTTTCAATATCGCTTTTAGTAATAAGTTTTTTGCCTCTTAATTTATATTTTGCTCCTGCTTCATCAATTAAATCAATTGCACTATCAGGTAAAAATTTCTCTCTTAAATATTTTTTAGCTAAAATTGCCGCACTTTTTATAGCTTCTTTTGAATATCTTACACCATGAAACTCTTCATATTTTGGTTTTAAACCTTCAAGTATTTTGATAGCATCTTCAATACTTGGCTCTTTTACATCAACTTTTTGAAATCTTCTATTTAGTGCTTTATCTTTTTCAAAATAGTTTTTATACTCTTCATATGTAGTAGCACCAATACACCTAATCTCACCTTTTGCAAGGGCTGGTTTAAGTAAATTTGCTACATCCATTTTAGAATCACCCGCAGCTCCAGCTCCTACAATCATATGAATTTCATCTATAAATAAAATTGGCTCTTCTTCTTTTTTTAGCTCTTCAAGTATTTTTTTAAGTCTTTTTTCAAATTCACCTCTATATTTAGTACCAGCTATTAAACCTCCCATATCAAGCGCATAAATCTTTTTGTTTTGTAAAACTTCTGGAACCTCTTTATTTGCTATTTTTTTGGCAAGCCCTTCTACTATTGCAGTTTTACCAACTCCTGGCTCACCTACTAAAATAGGATTATTTTTTTTACGTCTTGAGAGAATTTGTATTACTCTATTAATCTCTTTTTCTCTTCCAATTACATCATCAAATCTTTTAGCCTCTTTAGTAAGCTCTGTTGTGAATTTAGATAAAGCTGATTCTTTATCTTCTTTTAGATTTTCAATCTCTTTTTCTAAATCTTTTATCTCAGTTACATACTCTACAATCTCAACTTTTTCTATGCCAAATTCTTTTAAAAGTTGAGATGTATAGCTTGTCTCATCTTCAAGAAGTGCTACAAAAAAATCAATCTCATCAGCTACAGGCTTTCTAATTCCTTGAAGATGATTTATCATCCTCTCAGTTGCTTTATGAAATGCAAGAGTTTCTGTTGGATTAACATCCACTGGGACTTTTTCAATGTATCTATCAAGATAATAATCAAGCCCCCTTCTAATATAATCTACATCTACCCCCACATCCTCAAGAATTTCTCTTATATTTTTATGTTTAAGCAAGATATAAAATGCATGGTCAAGTGTAATATATTCATGCTTTCTTCTTTTAGCTTCATTTATAATCTCAGCTAAAATACGTCTTAAATTTTCAGTTATATTCATCTAAACCTCCTCTATTTTAGCTCTTAGCGGAAAGCCAGCAGAGCGTGCTAGGGTGTGAGTTTTTTCAACTTTCATTTGAGCTATTTCATATGGATACACACCCACAACTGCACTGCCCTCTCTATCCACTTTGAGCGTTAAATTTATAGCTTCTTCTTCACTTTTTCTAAAAATAGTTTTTAAAATTTCAATAACAAAATCAAAAGTTGTATAATCATCATTTAAAAGTATTACTTTATAAAGACGTGGAGTAACAACCTCCACATCATTTTCAACTACTACTTTAGTTGGCATTACCCTCTCCTATCATTTCCCACATTTCTTTTTCAGAAAGAATATTAACTCCTAGTTTTTTAGCTTTTTCAAGCTTACTTCCAGGATTTTCTCCTGTTATAACAAAATCTGTTTTTTTAGAAACAGAATTGCTAACTTTTGCCCCAAGACTCTCAAGAAGCTCTTTAATCTCTCCTCTTGATTTACTCATAGTGCCAGTAAGCACTATAGTTTTATTAGCAAAAGGAGAGTTAACCTCTTTTTTCTCAGGATTTTTTGGCTGGATTAGCTCTATTAATTTTTCTATTTTATCTTTGTTTACTTTAATATACTCAGCTATTGATTTTACCATCTCAGGTCCAAAGCCCTCAATTTTATAAAATTCTTCTGGCTTATGTTTATAAAATTCAATTCCAAAGGTTTCACAAATTTTTTTACTTGCAACCTCTCCTATATGCTCAATCCCCAAAGCATTTACAAATCTCCAGCACTCAATTCCTTTTACTTTTTTAATAGCATTTACTAAATTCTCAGCCTTTTTTCTTGCAAATCCAGGTAATTTCTCAAGGTCTTCAACCTTAAGCTTAAACAAATCAGTTACATCTTTAACTAAACCTTTTTCATATAAAAGCTTTGCTACACTCTCTCCAAGCCCTTCTATATCAAGACAATTTTTACTTGCAAAATAAATAATAGTATTTACTACTCTTGCTGGACATGAGAGATTTTGACATTTTATTATTGCTCCCTCATCTAAAACCTCAGCCCCGCATACTGGACAGTGAGTTGGACGAGGAATTGGTTTTTCATCTCCTTTTCTTTTATGATATAACACTTTTGTAATTTTTGGAATCACATCACCACTTCTTATTACTATAACATGGTCTCCTATTCTTAAATCAAGTCTTTCAATCTCATCGAAATTATGCAATGTTGCTCTCTCAACTATAACTCCCCCAATTTCTACTGGCTCAAGTATTGCTACAGGCGTTAAAACTCCTGTCCTTCCAACTTGAATAACTACATCTTTTACAATACTCTCTTTCTCAACAGCCGGAAACTTAAATGCCACCATCCATCTTGGATATTTTGTGGTATATCCAAGTTTTTCAAGCAAATCTAGCTCATTTACTTTTACAACCATTCCATCAAGCATCATAGGTATTTCATCTCTAACTTTTACAAACTCATCATATTTTTTAAACACACAATCTAAATCTTTTGCCGCACACTCTCCTCTTTTTGGAGGCTCTTTAAATCCAAGAGAATATACAAAATCCATTAAATTTTTATATGTTTTAAATTTTTTTATAAACTCTTCTTTATCCTTTTTATATTTCTCTTCATCCACCTCATCAGAAATTAGCACCTCAATAGGATATCCAACTCCCCATGGATAAAATATAAGTGGACGGCTAGCCGTAATTTTTGGGTCAAGCTGTCTAAGACTCCCAGCCGCTGCATTTCTAGGATTTGCAAATGTAGGCTCTCCTTTTTTAATTCTCTCTTGATTTAATTTATCAAAATCTTTTTTACTAATTACAACTTCACCTCTTATTTCTATTAAATCTTTATATTCAATTTCAAGAGGAATTGATTTTATTGTTTTTGCATTTAGCGTTACATCCTCTCCTACCTCTCCATCACCTCTTGTCTCAGCTCTTATTAGCTTTCCATCTTTATATACTAAATTTAAACTTACTCCATCAAATTTTGGCTCTATATAATAACTATAATTATCATTTCCTACTAATCTTTTTACTCTCTCATGCCACTCTTTAAACTCTTCTTTAGAAAATACATCCTCCATAGACCACATTTTAGTAATGTGTCTAGCTTTTTTAAATTCATCAAGTACCACATCACCTATTCTTTGAGTAGGAGATGTTGGCTCAATCTCATCTGGATGAGCTTTTTCATACTCTTCTACCTCTTTATAAAGCTTATCATACTCTTCATCCGTAACTAATGGATTATCAAGTACATAATAATAATATGCCCATTTTTTAAGTGTCTCAACGGCTTTTTTATAATCTTGATGATTTTTTATCATAATCTCTCCGTTTTTTCATTATTGTAGCATAGAAGCCGGCGTAGTATTTAGATTATATCAAAAAATCATAAAAAAATCAAACAACTTTAGTCATAAGGGCTTAATATGATATAATTATTCAAAAAGGAATGAGATGAAAAAACTAATATTTTTTGCAAGTTTAGCTATATTAATTACAGGATGTACCCAAGAGCAACAAAACAAAATAGGACGCTCTATCCAAAATTTTACTGGAGTAGATGGAGTTGTAGATATTTTTAGCGGCGGTAAAAGAGTTATGAGATTTTTAAAAGTAGACAAATTAACAACAGCTCATGGAACTGATGATAATCTTCCAAGACCTTATAGATTTGGATATGGATATTTAGATAAAAATTTTAATTATAAAGTTGATGAAGATGAAAAGAAAAAGTTGTATTTTGAAGTTACAAATTATGAAACATATGTATTTTATGAAAATCCACTAAAATGAAATTAATTTATATCCACGGATTTGGTAGCTGTGGGAAATCCAATAAATACTACACTTTAAAAAAGCTAAATATCCCTCTAATAGCTCCAAATCTTCCACCATCTCCAAAAGAAGCAATTAATATGCTTGATAGTATAATTACTCCAGATAGCGTATTAGTTGGAAGCTCACTTGGGGGATATTACGCAATATATTTAGCAGAGAAATATTTTTTAAAATCAATTCTTATAAATCCATCGTTAAAACCATATAAAACACTTAAAAATTACATAGGTCTTCAATATAGATTTTGTGATAAAAAACCTTTTTACTGGAAAAAAGAGTATCTAAAAGAATTAAAAAACTTAAAAACTAAACCAAAAAGAGCAAAGTATTTAGTATTACTTCAAAGCGGGGATGAAATATTAAACTACAAAAAACTCTTAAAAAATTTAAAAACAAAGCCAATGCAAGAGTAATAGTAGAGTATGGAGGAAATCATAGGTTTGAAAACCTTGAAGATTATTTAAGTTTAATTAAAAATTTTATAACCTGCTAACTCTTTTTTTATCTCTTAATACATATTTACTTAAAAATTTACAATAATCGCTATAACACACATTATACCTCTCTTCTACATTATGGGTATTTTCAAATTGAAGCCTTAAATAATCTTTGCCTCCATATCTATAAAACAACACTCCACTATAAAAAAATCTCTTTTTATTCAAAAATCTAACTATCTCATCAACTTCTTTTGTTTCAAGATTAATATCTGCATAAATCATCTCGGCATTTATTTTGGCTCTAGAAAAAAGCAAATTAAATCTATTTTCAAAATTTTTAATTTTTCCATCTATAACAATCCCAGCAATTTTAAGTAATCTATTCTCCCAAAGATTTAATTTTTTTCTAATAGGTTTTATTGCTGTTTTTTTAAGCTTAATACCTGCTTTTTTATATCTATCTTTTATAACTCTTTCATAAAATTTTGGAATATACAAGGATTTAGGAGTTTTCTTAAAAAGTTTATATCCTACAAGAGTTGCTGTTCTTTTTTCAAATTTAATATCTTTTTGAGCAATAAATGATGCAACTTCTCCAAGCTGAAGGGCTGTTTCTATCATTCCATGTTTTAGATTTGCTTTTTGAGAGAATGGATGAAACATAATAGCTTCTCCATATATAGCATAAAGCCCAAGAGACTCAGCTTTTTTAATCAAATAATCAAACATCTTATTCATAAGACCTCTTCCCTTAAAATCTGGATGGACTACCACTGCCCCAATCTCTCCATTATATTTATCATTTAAGCTCAAAAGAAATTGCCCTATAACTTTTCCATTATATTCTGCAACTATTGGATAATACTTATCACTCTCTACCATTTTATCCCATGTTTTTGGCTCATAAAAACTTTTTTTATAATAAGTATCACCATAATTTTCTCTAAACAATTCAACTATATCTTTACCATCACCTTTTTTTGCATCACGAATTATTGCATTTAACTCTTTTTGTTTATACACAATTGGTGAGCGAATATTAGTAATTATATTTTGTTTCATTTGTATTCCTTTAAAATTCCTGCAAAAACTTTTGCTCCTATTATTAAAGAATCCTCATCTATATCAAATCTTGGATGATGCTGAGGATAACACGTATTTTTATCTTCATTACAACATCCTAACCTAAAAAATGCACCTTTTACAACTTTTAAATAATTAGCAAAATCCTCTCCTCCCATTACAGGAAGTTTTAAATCCACTACTCTTGCATATTTTTTAGCTGCTTTAACTACAATATCTACCATTTTATCATCATTTATAAGCTCTGGATTACCAAATTTATATTCATATTTATATCTAGCCCCCATACTTCTGCATACACCTGCTATTGCTTCTTCCATCATCTCTTTTATATTTTGTCTTACTCTATCATTTAGGCTTCTAACTGTACCTGTTACTTTTACATAATCGCAAATAATATTAGCAGCTTTCCCTCCTTCAATCGTTCCCATAGAAATAACTGCTGGATGAAGTGGGTCAATTTTTCTACTTACAATATGATTTATTGAATTAATCACAAGTGCTGCTGTCAAAATTGCATCAACCCCCTCATGTGGTCTTGCCCCATGCGCGCTTTTACCAAAAATCTCAATCTCAAACATATCAGCACTTGCCATCATCTCACCATATTTATATCCTATTTCACCAGTTTTAAGATATGGATACATATGAAGCCCAAAAATAGCATCAACCCCATCAAGTGCCCCATCTTTTATTAAATCTTCACTTCCTCCATCCATCACTTCTTCTGATGGCTGGAAAATCCCTCTTACATTAAAAGGAAGCTCATCTTTATGCCTATGACAAGCTATTAAAAAACCTGTTAAAATTGCACTATGCCCATCATGCCCGCAAGCGTGCATTATGCCATCTTTTCTAGATTTATAAGGTTTGTCTCCTTCTTCTTGAATTGGAAGTGCATCCATATCAGCCCTAAAAGCTAATGTAGGTTTATTTTCATCTACTTTTATATCTACAACCATTCCATAATGATTATCAAAAGTTTTAATATCTTCAATTCCTTCTTCTTCTAAAACTGATTTTATATAATCTCTTGTATCTTTTTCTTCTCCACTTAAATCTGGATACATATGAAGATGTCGCCTAACTTCTATTATTAAATCTTTTAATTTATCAATTTCTTTTACTAGTTTCATTACACCTCCTCTTTAGTTTATACTATTAATTATAACATATTTGAGCTGAGTTATTTAACTTTTAACATTCAAAAATTTGATATTATTTTGAATATTTTTTAAGGAGCTTATATGGATGTAATTGAACTTTTTAAAAAACTTCTTAAATTCAAATCCATTACCCCTCAAGATGCAGGAGCTATGGAATTTATAAAAGAATATTTAAGTGATTTTGAAGTAATTGAAAGCGAAAAAGAAGGAGTAAAAAATCTATTTCTTTATAAAAAATTTGGAGAAGGCGAGCATCTATGTTTTGGGGGACACATCGATGTAGTGCCACCCGGAGTTGGGTGGAAGACAGACCCATTTGAGCCAGTAGAAAAAAATGGATTTATATATGCAAGAGGCGCTCAAGATATGAAAAGCGGAGTTGCTGCTTTTTTATATGCAATGAAACATACTAAAAATTTTAATGGAACTCTCTCAGCTCTTATTACAAGCGATGAAGAAGGTGATGCTATATGGGGAACTAGATATATGCTAGAAATTTTAAAAGAAAAAAATATGCTTCCTGACTTTGCAATAGTAGCTGAGCCAACATGCGAAAAAGAATTTGGTGATGCAATTAAAATTGGCAGACGTGGCTCAATCAATGGAGTTTTAAAAAAAATAGGCAAACAAGGACATGCCGCATATCCTGAAAAATCAATTAATCCAATTCATAAAGTAGCAAAAGTTCTAGGAAAAATTGCAGGAGTTGATTTAGACAAGGGAGATGAATATTTTGCTCCAAGCAAATTTGTAGTAACTGATATAAGAGCTGGTATGGAAGTTACAAATGTAACACCAGGAGA
>JALVAK010000161.1 GCA_027011225.1 Nautiliaceae bacterium
TTTTGTTTTTCATCTCTTCTATCATAAGTGTGATTCCAATAAGTATTGGTGGACTTGGTCTTAGAGAGCTTACATTTCTTTATGGTAGTGAATTTTTACATATAAACCCAGCACCCGTTGTAATGGCGGGGTTTTTGTTTTTTGTAATTAATATTTTATCAAGTGCAATAGGTGCAATATTTTTAATATATTCTAATATTTTCTCTCAGCAAGACTCTTTCTAATACATATTCTCCATGAGGAATAAAATTATGATTTTGTACAAAGTTTTTTATTATTTTTTCTTTTAAAGGTAATGTTATAAATTTTGATGTTTCTAATGTTTTATCTCTTGCAATAAGTGGTTGAATATCCTTTTCAAAGTTTAATTCAATTTCTAATACAGAACTTAACCCAATTTCAAAATTATTAAATTCTAAAAAGAAATCATAAAATTCAGCCCTTTTACTTAAACTATAAAGTTTTTCATCAATACCTAATTCTTCTAATAATCCTCTCTTAAAACATAACTCTAAATCTATTTTCCCAAAAGGGTCCTTATCTACAACAGACAATCCTTCATTCATAGTTATATGATATAAAGAGTGATTTCCATGTACTTTTGGGCTTCTTTTACTTAAAACTATTTCTTTCCCCTTTTCTCCTTCACAAATTAATAAAGTATTTATTCCAAAAGAAGTTAGAAAAGGTCTGTATTTTAAAAAATTTGTATTATCAACTTGTGTTATTGGATGGTTTTTTTCTTTTAATTCTTTGTAAATAGATCTGAAAACCCTATGAGTGAAATAATCAGTTTCAAAAAGTTCTAATTCGGCACCTGGTTCTTCATTATCACCAAATCTTTTAAATGATAAATTAAAAATTCCGTATTTTCTGCCATTAAATATAAATCCATTTTTAGAATTTAAAAACATTTCTCCAACTATTTTTCTATGCTTATTAATAAGATCGGGCAACTCTTTAATTTCTGTCATTTCTGCTAAATCTTTAAAATCATTTGAATTATTAAAAGACCTATCAGCTTGAAAATGAGTTTCATGAAAATTTGTATATCCTTTTTTTCGTTCTACATCTTTTAAAATTTTTTTATGTTCCTCATCTAAGTCAATATATAAAGATTTTTTATTACCAAAAATATCTACTTCTCTAACAAAAATATTTCTTTTTGCAAAATAAGGATCCCCATTTGCTAAATCTATTACTCTTATTTCTCTTTTTCTTTTTTTTAATTTATCTAATTCCACTTTTAACTTATATCTATTATATTCATCTTTCGCTTTTTTATAACAATATGTAGCTCCAGCACCCAATCCAGCAAAAAGTATGTTTTGAAACATTTCTTTTAATATTTCATCCATTTTTATCCTTTATTTTTAATATAATAATTATAACTTTTAATAAAGGAATATCAATGTTTAATACACCAATAATAAATTATAAAGATATTTTAATTAAACTTGAATACAAAAATCCAGCAGGTAGCGTAAAAGATAGACCAGCTTTATTTATGATAAAAGATGCTTTTTTAAAAGGTTTTAAAGAAATTGTAGAAGTTACAAGCGGAAATACGGGCATAGCGC
>JALVAK010000162.1 GCA_027011225.1 Nautiliaceae bacterium
ATTTTTAAAAAATTGTCTATCAAACATATCATCAAAGTTATATTTTATTTCTCTTAAAAAATTATCTTTATCTTTCATTTTTTTTCTCCTTATTGCAAATCCATTTCTCTTCTATAAATTTCCCATTTTCAAAATACCCATATCCACAAATTTCACCAACTTCATAAGTTTTACCGCTTGTATGCCAATCTTTTTGTCTTATCTGTTTTTCTCCCCACATTATCCATAATATAGATAAATTTTCTTGCTCTAAAAATTTTAAAAACTCTTTATTTTTAGCTAATAAACTTCTATATTCTTTAAAATTACTCCCTTTTTTTATAGTAGAGTCATAAATAATTGGTTTATTTTCATTATTTACCCATTCTCCATCAATTAAGCTTTGTTTTAAATTCATTTTATTAATAATCCATTTATTAGGAAGCATTATAGAAATGGACTCTTCTACAGATTTATCATAGCTTCCTGATTCTTTCAGATACTCAGTAGTTGTTAATAAAATTTTTGAAGGCAACTTAATATTATTATATTTATCAGTCCAGCTAAATTGTGAGTAATATTCACTATTAAAATATTCAAACACTTCACTATTAGGATATTCTCTTAGAAAGATTTGATAAAGTTCTGATGATTGAGGAAGTTTATGTTGACCATAGAAGTTATAATTTTTTAACCATTTAATAAAATCAGATAATTTGTCTTTTTTAATCAAAAAACTATCAATATGATAATATAAATTTCTATATGTTTCTTCGCTTTTATCACTATCTATACTAAAAGAGATAGCTAAATTAAGCTCTTCATCTAAATTGACAAATTGTTCAATTAAAGGTAAATTTTTGTCACTTTTAAGCCATTCTTCGTGTGTTAAATCTAAACATTGCCAATTATTATTTATAAAATCATTACCATTTTTTTCATCACACTCATTGTTTACTTTAAAATCAGGTTTTTTGACTAAAATGGTGCTTGGGTCTATATTCCTAACAAAATTTAATTGATATGCTCCTTTAAATTCTCCTATTTTATTCCAATCTCTTTCATCTTTTATTTCATAGTTATCACTTATTTTTGCAAGAGTTTGATAATAAGCAATCCATTGATATTTTTTTCCTATCCTTTCAATAGATTTATCATATCTATTTATAGTATGAATTGTTTTTTCATATTTTTCAAAATATTCTTTTTTCCAACCAAATTTTATTGCTTCTAAGAATATATATCTTTTTACATTTTTTAGATTTATCTTTGGTAAATCTATTTTATCACTATAGTTTTTAATAAATTCAAAATACTCTTTTTTCTGTTTTTCATTTAATGAATTAATAAATTTTTGTTCATAAGAACCATCATACTCTTCTCCTCTTATTATTGCTAACATGGAAGAATGTTTTTCTGATTCTTCATATAATTTCATTTGTTCTTCATTAAAAGACTCAAAAAAACATTTATATCTGGCACTGACCGAATACTAAGAAAATATGATAAAATCAGAAAAAACCTAAAAGAGAAAAAAACCCATTGATTTCATAAGGGATGGAGTAGTCATTATGTCAAAAAAAGA
>JALVAK010000163.1 GCA_027011225.1 Nautiliaceae bacterium
TTCTTTTAATCTTTATAAAGCCAGAGTATATGGGGTATAGTGCCGTTTTGATGGCGGCAATTGCCATTGTTTTAAAGGTAGTGAGTTTTAAAGATGTAATAGAAGTAATTGATATTGTGTGGGATGCTACTTTAACTTTTATTGGAATTATAATTTTATCTTTGATTTTAGAGGAAATAGGTTTTTTTGACTGGGCGGCTATAAAGATTGCAAAACTCTCAAGAGGCAATGGAATTTTGATGTTTGTTTATTCAATGCTGCTTGGAGCGGTTGTCAGTGCTCTTTTTTCAAGTGATAGTGCTGTAATGATTTTAACTCCTGTATTAATTGCTAAAATGAAAATGTTAAAGCTAAATAAAAAAACTCTTTTTGCTTTTGTCTTAGCCGGAGGATTTATGGCAAATACAGGCTCTTTTCTTTTTGTTTTTTCAAATCTTCCAAATATTATTACTGCTGATTTTTTTCATATAGGATTTATGGAATATCTAAAAAATATGATTTTGCCATCCATTGTGGCTGTTTTTGTTTCTATTTTGGTTTTGTTTTTTTATTTTAAAAATGAAATTCCTAAAAACATTGATTTAGAACTTTTGCCAAAATGTAATGAAGTGATAAAGAATAAAAAACTTTTTTATTTTAGCTGGTTTTTTTTAGCTCTTTTATTTGCAGGATTTGTAATAGGAGATTTTTATCATATACCTGTTAGTATTTTTGCACTTGGAGGGGCAATTTTATTTTTGATTATAGCCTCTTTTAGAAATGTTTCTTTTAAAATAGTTTTTGATGCTCCTTGGCAGATTCTGTTTTTAAGTATCGGGCTTTATATTGTGGTTTTTGGGTTAAAAGATGCAGGGATTATGAAATATTTAAAAGAAATTATCCAAAATTCAAATGCATTAGAAGTTGGATTTTTAAGTGCTTCGCTTAGTGGAATTTTAAATAATCTTCCAGCGGTTATGATTATGGATTTAGCGTTAAAAGGAGCAAAAGAAGCATTTATTTTTGCAAATATAATAGGAACAAATATAGGAGCTAAACTAACTCCTATAGGAGCGCTTGCAACTCTTTTGTGGTTTGATGTTTTAAGAAAAAAAGGAATTGAAATAACTTTTTGGCAATATTTAAAATTTGGTATGATTGTAACGCCTATAGTTTTATTTTTTACATTGGAGGTAATATGAAAAAAGTTTTAGTTCTTTGCACTGGAAATAGTTGTAGAAGCATAATTGCAGAAGGACTTATTAATAAATATCTTGATGGAGTAAAGGCTTATAGTGCTGGGGTTAATCCAAGCGGGAGAGTAAATGAAAACGCCAAAAAGATTTTAATGAAAGAAGGTGCTTGGGATGAAGATTATCACTCAAAAGATATAGATGAAGTTATGGATATAGATTTTGATTTGGTTGTAACCGTATGTGACAATGCCAAAGAGACTTGTCCTACTTTTCCTAAAAAAGTAAAAACTATTCATATAGGTTTTGAAGACCCAGATGGAAAGAGTTACGATGAATTTGAAAAGTTAGTAGAAGAGATGAAAGAGAGATTACTTTCTAAAATTA
>JALVAK010000164.1 GCA_027011225.1 Nautiliaceae bacterium
ATAAATACTATTTTCATCAAAAGTGATTTGATGTTTTTTTATTTTTAAAACTACATCTTTTTTATAATTTAGCAATAACTTTTTATATAAATTTTCATCTTTTTTATATTTTTTTACCATATTAGCGATTGCTCTTATTAATAATTTATGATTTTTTACATTTTCCTTATCAAAAAATATTTTATACACATTATCTTTAATTTCTAACTTATTAAATGAAAGTCTTACAAATTGCAAGAAGCTTTTTATTTTATATCTAGAATCAATAATTACATTAATATCTTTATCAATATTAATTTCAAATATTTTCTCTTTCATTTTTCCTCATTATTATCATTGAAGCAATTGGAAATAAAAGCTTTTTTTTAACTATTACATCATAATTATTAAAATTTTTTATAATATCTTCTTGTGTTAAAGAATCTATACTCTTGCCAAGCATTTTATACTCTTCTTTCATACCTACTAAAAGCCCTGCTATCAAAGGTACAATTTTATTCATATACCAAAGAATTAATTTTGCAAATAAAGAGTTATTTTTTACCATCTCAACAATAGCTAAATATCCACCGTTTTTTAAATGCTTATTAATATTTTCACTAGCTTTTTTTATATCATCAAAATTTCTAAAAGCCATAAATGCAGTTATTAAATCAGCTCTCTCATCTATTTTAAAATTCTCGGCAGTATCTTGAATAATAATTATCTCTTTATTTTCTTTTTTTAATTTTATATATGCTCTCTCTTGAAAATGAACTTCAAATTTCTCTTGCTTAAAACCTTGTTTTTTAAATTTTTCTACCATAACTTTTATCATTTCACTACTTGGCTCTACAAAATACATTTTATCAAAATTAAGCCTACTCATACCTCCAGTAGCAGATGCTAAATCAATTAAAACTCCATTTTGTATATACTTTTTGATTTCTTTTATAAACATCCATCTCCAAATCTCTTCAATCCCAAAACTAACTATTTTAGTGGCTAAATCATATTTTTTAGCAAGTTTGTCGTATATTTTAATGTCCACTATCTCCCCCAAATAATTAAATCATCTCTTTTTTCAATATGTAATACTTCTATTTTATCTAAAACTTTATAATTTTCTAAATTATTCATTTTAGCACTTACAATAAAAACTTTCCAATCAACTAAATCCTTTAGCTCATTGTAAAGCTTTTCTCCTCCCTCAACCATAATAAAATTATAATTTTTTAACTTTTCTAAATTATCTTCAATAAAAACTTTTCTATTTTTTACATTAAAAAGAGGAATTGTTTTATCAAAATCTTTATTTTTAGAGTATATCAAAATATCCGGAGCTTTTCCTTTTATGCGTCTTGAATCAAGCGTTGGTCTATCTATCCTTACCGTATTTCCTCCAATTACTAATAAATCAATTTTATCTCTTATTTGATGAACCCAATCTAATGAGCTTTCACTGCTAATATATCCACCTTTAATAACTCCATTTAAACTCTGAGCTAATTTAAAAAAAATAAATTTCTCTTTGCTCCACTTTATAAAAGGCTCAATTAAATCATAACACCTTTTATCATTTCTAATTTCTACTTCAATTCCTGCATTTTTAAGTATTTCAACTCCCCCACTATGCTCAGCAATTGGGTCAAGCCAGCCAATAGTTACTTTTTTAGGTTTAAGGATTGATAATAAATTTGCACATGATGGAGTTTTTCCTATATGAGAGCAAGGCTCAAGGGTTACAAAAATTTCAGCTTCTCTAAAAAAATTATTGTGGTTTTTAATTAAAAATTCATGAATCTCTTTTGAAGTTTTTAATTTTGGAGTATTATGAAAAAAAGAAAAGGCTTTAAAAAGGGCATTAACCTCAGCGTGAGGAAAACCTGCTTTTTTGTGTGCATCTACAAAAACTTTGTTTTTGACTACTACTGCTGCCCCAACTGCAGGATTTGGATATGTTAAAAGCTGATATTTCCAAGCTTCATTTATTGCTAAATCTAAAAGCATTAATTATCTTCAAAATTATATGTATTCCAATCTACATAAGTTTTAGCTTTTTTTATATCATCAAATTTAACTTTTTCTTTTCCAATTTCAGCTACTTCGCCATCAAAGCTTTTAAGCTGACCTTTTATTTTTTTACCATCAGTTGTAGTAACTTTTACATTCTCACCTATACTTTTTTCAAAATGCTCTTTTTTAGTAAGTTTTCTCTCAACTCCAGGAGAACTTACTTCTAGAAAATATTTACCATCAACTGGGTCTTCAATATCAAAAATTGGTGAGAGTAAGTTATTTATAGCAGCACAATCATTTAATGTAACTCCTCCTGGTTTTGTAATATAAACTCTATAGAATTTATTATCACCTTCTTCAGTTTGCTCTATATCATAAAGCTCACATCCATTATCTTCTACTATATTTTTAATTACTTCTTTAAGCTTCATTGTTATCCTTTTTTATTTTTTCAAATAATTCTTCCATTTTATTTTCATGCTCTAATAATTCATCAAAAGTAAAAGTTAAATTTGGCACTTTATACCATCCTGTAGCTTTTAGAGTTTGATTTTGTATAAAACCTCTTGCTGCTTTTAATTGTCTTAAAGCCTCGCGCTGCTCTTTTTCATTTAAATAACTTTTTTCAAGATATACTTTTGCATCACTACCATCACGCGAGCATACCACATCAATTACACCTAATGAATTTATTCTACTATCATTTAATTGAGCAAGAGCTTCTGGAATTACTTCTTTTAAAATAGACTCTTTTCTTTGCACCTTTATACTTTTGCCCATTAATATCCTTTTTATTTAATTATAACAAATTTTTAAGGAAAATTTAAGGAAAGAAGAAGAGATTATTCGAATTTAGCTTTTTCTTCTATTTTTTGATAAGTCTCTAAGATATCTCCAACTTTAACATCATTATATCCTTCTACCATAATACCACACTCAAAGCCTTTTCCAACTTCTTTTACATCATCTTTAAATCTTTTTAATGAAGCTAATTTAGAATCATAAATAACAACCCCATCTCTAATAACTCTTACAAAATCACCTCTATGAACCACCCCATCTTGTACATAACATCCAGCAACAGTACCAACTTTTGGCACATTAAATACTTCTCTAACCTCAACTGTTGCTGTTACTTCTTCTTTAATTTTTGGAGTCATAAGACCTGAGAGAAGCTCTTTTACATCATCAATTAAATCATAAATAATTGAATATGTTCTAATTTCAATTCCTTCTTGTTTTGCTTTATTTTTAGCTTGAGTTGTAGGACGTACATTAAATCCTAAAATAATTGCATGAGGCTCAGTAGCTTTTGCCAAAATCACATCATTTTCTGTAATCGCTCCAACATCTGAGTGAATAACATCAACTTTCACTTCTTCATTTTTAAGTTTTGCAAGACTTCCTTTAATTGCTTCAACACTTCCTTGAGTATCAGCTTTAATAATAACAGGCAGTTTTTTAAGCTCACCCTCAAGTATCATTTTTTGTAAATCTTCTAAAGTTGCTTTTGTTGTTTTTGATTTCTCTTTTGCTTCTAGATACTCTTTCCATTTCTCAGCTGTCTCTTTTGCAATTCTATCACTCTCAACACTTACTAAAGTATCCCCTGCACTTGGTACTTCATCAAATCCTGTAATCTCTGCTGGCTCTCCTGGAAGCACTTCTTTTTTTTGTCTACCTAAATCATCAATAATAAGCCTTACTCTTCCATAAGTTTTACCACAAACAAAACTATCTTGTTTTTTTAGTGTTCCATTTTTAACAATTATAGTAGCAACCGGTCCTTTTCCTTTTTCTACTCTACTCTCAATTACATATGCTTTTGCTGGGCATTTTGGATTAGCTTTAAGCTCCATCATTTCTGCTTGAAGTAAAATAGTCTCAAGTAAATCATCTATCCCTTCACCAGTTATGGCTGAGACGTGTACAAATTCATACTCTCCTCCCCATTCAACTGGAGTAATACCCATCTCAGCAAGTTGAGATTTTACTAAATCTGGATTTGCATTTGGTTTATCAATTTTGTTTACCGCTATAATAAACGGAACTCCAGCAGCTTGCGCATGAGCTATAGCTTCACGGGTTTGAGGCATAACACCATCATCAGCTGCTACTACAATAATAGCAATATCAGTAACTTGTGCTCCTCTTGCTCTCATTTCTGTAAAAGCTTCGTGTCCTGGAGTATCAATAAAAGTAATTTTTTTACCATCTTTTTCTACCATATATGCACCAATATGTTGAGTAATACCTCCTGCTTCTTTTGCTGTAATTCTAGAATTTCTAATTTTATCAAGCAAACTTGTTTTACCATGGTCTACATGCCCCATAATAGTTACAATTGGAGGTCTTGGAGTAGTATATTCGCTCTCAGGGCACATTTCATCATATTTTTTAACATAATCAAACTCTGCTAATGGGTCATAAATTTCAACTGGTACTTCAAATTCTTCTGCTAACGTTTCAATATACTCTTCCCCTAAAAAGTCATTTTTATCTCTCTCTTCCCCAAGCTCTCTAAGAGCTTCTATAACTTCTTCTAAAGGTTTGTTAATAGCTTCTGCAAATTCATAAACTCTAACTTCTTTTGGAATTTTAACAACTTGAACTTCTTTTTCTTTTTTCTTTTTCTTTTTTTTCTTCTTAGTAGCAGTTTTTTTAATACCACCATCTTTAATAGCTGCTTTTTTCTTTTTAAGCTGACTTTGTTTTTTTGCTTCTTTTTTATTTTCTATCTGAGTTTTTGTTTGTACTTTTTCTTCTTCTTCCTCTTGAAGTGAAATATCATTAAAATACAAATCTAAAAGCTCAACTTGATTTTCTTCAATTACATCCATATCTGCTAAATCAACACTTATTTGAAGCTCTTTTTCTTCTCTTTTTACTTTAGGTGTCACTTTTTTTGGTTTTTCTACCTTTTTAACTTCAACTTTTTTCTTTTCTTCTTTTATCTCTTCTGGCTTTGCTTTTTGAACAATAGTAATGCCTTTTTGAGTTTTTTTAACTAAATCATTAAAAGAAGAGCGTCTTTTTCTTTTTGGTTTTTCTACCTTTTTAACTTCAACCTTTTTCTTCTCTTCTTTTTCCTCTGAAGGACCACTTTTTAAATATTCATCTATCTTAGCAGCATCCATAGCATCAATTCCGCCTCTAATACTTGCTTTTATTCCAAGTTTTTTTGCTATTTCAACTACTTCTTTTGACTTTAATCCTAACTCTTTTGCTACTTCTGAAATTTTTAGCTTCAAGCATACTCCTTATATTAATATGAAATGGAAAATGGAAAATGGATAATTAAATTTTTAATATCTTCTTTTGATTTTTTGCATTTTTTTGATAAAAAATTTATAAGTTTTTTGCTTTTTATGCAATCATTACATACATAAAAACTTCTACCCTTTCCTGTAAAGTAAGTTAATTCATTATCAATACATTGAAGTCTATTTAAATAGTATTGTTTATCTCTTTTTTTACAAACTATACACATTCTAATTAATTTTCCATTATCCATTTTCAATTTTCCATTTAATTATATACTTTTACTCCTACATTGTCAAAATATAATATCTTAACATTAAAGTTTTTAAAGTTACTTTTTAATGCAGAATAGATATTATAAGCATCATCTTTATATGCTAAATTAAAAAATGTAGAGCCACTTCCACTAAGAGTTGACATCAATGCCCCTTCTCTTAGTGCAATTTCTCTAATTTTAAATAACTCTGGCAAAATTTTCATTCTACTTTCTTGATGAATTTTATCTTCTACTACATATTTTAGCATATCAAATTTTTCACTAAAAAATGCAGCTGTAATCATTGCAGTAGATGAGATATTAGTTACTACATCTTTTAGAGGATAATGCATTTTTAAAGCCGTTCTGCTTTTTGCAGTTGAGACTGGTTTATTTGGTATAACAATTACTGCTCTAAGATTTGTAGGAATAAACTTTTTTAAAAAATATACTTTATTTTTTCTAAGTTTGCTTACACAAAATCCACCTATTGTAGCAGGGGTAATATTATCAGGATGAGGCTCATAAGCAAGTGCAGTATTTATAATTTTATCTTTTTTATACGGCACTTGAGCCATTTCATATGCTGCTGTTATAGCAGCAACTATTACTGCTGAAGAGCTACCAAGACCACGACTCAATGGAATTTTATTATTAAACTTAAAAGAGAAATTATCAATTTTTCCAGTTAAATTTTTATAAATATCATTAAAAATTTCTACAAAATAATTTCTTTTTAATTTTTTTAAATACTCTGCATTTTCTCCATAAATTTCAATTGAATTAAATTTAGCAGGTTTTATCTCAATCTCGTTTCTAAGATTTAGAGCTAATCCTAAAGTATCAAATCCTGGACCTAAATTTGCACTTGTAGCTGGAACTGTTATTAGCATTCATTTCCTTCACACTGGACTTAACACATAAAGAGGAGATGTATCATCAGTAAAATTTATTTCTTCTAAGTTATATGGCAATGAAAATTCTCCTGGTTTTAAATTTTTTTTGAGCGTTATTATACCATTGTTTTTAACAAAAAAACTTTTTCCTACCGCCTTTATAGGAGTATTTTTATTAAATTCAAAGCCATCTGCTGCAAATAACTTAATTCCTTTTGAAATTTCAAGAGTCTTAAAAAAAATAAAAGATAGCTTTATAGCCATATAACTCCCAGGACCTTTTGTATAAATAATTCTGTTTATATTATATCTTTTTAAAATATCATCTAAAACTTCAGGCAAAATTTCGCTTGTTTTGCCATCTTTTTTTATAGTTTCAATAAGTTTATTGTTTTTATAAATACCAAACAATGAAGGATTAGAAATAGTAACAGCAACTAAATCAACTAAAGGCTTTTGCAATAGCCTGCTCCTTAGCAGTATCAAATGTTACTATTTCATATGCTCTCTCTTCAAATATCTTTAATGTCAATAAATGATTTAAATGATGCCCACTTGCAAATGCTTCATAACTTCCTATAAAATTATGCCCTAACAAACTCATATCACCAATTGCATCCAAAATTTTATGTCTTACAAACTCATCAGGATATCTTAAATTATCATTAAGAATTCCTTTATCATCTAATACTATTGCATTTTCTAAACTTCCTCCAAGCGCTAGACCAATACTTCTTAGATACTGCACTTCTTTTAAAAATCCAAAAGTTCTAGCTTTTGCAATTTCTTCAATATAATTTTTAGTAGAGAAATTAAAGCTATATTTTTGTCTTCCAATTAAAGGATGCTCAAAATTTATCTCAAAATCAAATTTAATGTTATTTGAAGGAGTAATCCTAACAAATTTATTATTATCTTTTATCTCTACATTTTTAGTAATTTTTATAAACTTTTTAGGAGCGCTAAGCTCTTTTACTCCCGCCTCTTTTATCATCATAACAAAACTTATAGCACTTCCATCAAGAATTGGAATCTCATCATTATCAACTACAATTCTTAAATTATCAATGCCAAATGCATAAACAGCACTCATTAAATGCTCTATAGTAGATACAAAAACTCCATCTTTTCCAATAACAGTTGCCATCTTAGTATCTACTACATTTTCTGGTTTTAAAGGGATGCTAACCCCTTTATCGCTTCTATAAAAAACTATACCACTATTATCTTCTAATGGCTCAAGTCTAAGTTTAACCGGTACACCTTTGTGAAGTCCTATTCCTACTACTTCTACCGGTTTTGAAATTGTACGCTCTTTCATATCTCTAACCTTTTATTATCATAAAAAACACACTCTTTATCAATCTTGCCTATATCTTCAGAATTATACACTATATTTCCGCTATTTTTCCTAACATATAAAAAATTTCCATCAATAAAAATATCACCTCTATTTTCTCCAAAAATAAAAGCATCTCCTTTTATAAAAATTTTTGCTCCTGGATTTATCTTTTGTAAAAATACAGCAGAAGTAGTATGTATCTCTTCTCCACTTCTTATAATTCTATCAAATACCTTTAAACTTTCGTTTTTAATTTTTTCTTTAATTATCTCTTTTTCAACTACTACTACTTCTTTTTTGGGCTTTATTTCTGCTACAGAATTAGTTATAAAAAAATTAAGAGCTTTATTTTTTAAATACTCTTCTATTTCTTTGTTTGGCTCTTTTAACATAAAAAAATAATTTTTGATTAACTCGTATTTACTCTCAACAATATTTTTTAATTTCTCAAAATCATCTACTTCAAATACCCTTATAGTTTTTTGTTTCATTGCAAAATTGTCCTTTTTGCATCTTTAATTACATTTGTTATATTTAATTTAATCCACCTACTATCCATCCATTCTCTTGGTTGTACTGGATAGCCTTGCACATAAACTCCAAAATGCAAATGGTCTCCAAATACCCCTCCAGTTGAGCCAGTTCTAGCTATAATTTGAGCTTTTCTTACTTTATCTCCTTTTTTAGCTAAAAACTCGCTTAAATGAGAATAAGTAGTATAAAGCCCTAATTTATGATAAATAACTAATGTATTTCCATAAATTCCTATATATTTATTTGCTACTACTTCTCCTAAATTATTTGCATAAACTTTTGCATGTTTTATTTTTGCTAAATCAAGCCCTTTATGAATGGACTCAGAAATTTTATCACCTTTATAATAATAATGCCTACGCTCCATAAACCCAGCTTTTTGAGCACTACCTGGCAGAGGATTAAATCTATTTATATAAAAATAATCTACTTTGTTTTCATGAATATTTCTTGTTAAATTAAAAAGCTCTTTTTCATTTATTTTTCTCAATGTCTCATTTTCTAATTTAAAAATCTCTACAGGCTCATTTGGTACTTGCATTCCACTTTTTACCAAAACTCTTTTTGCAACATTTTGAATAAAACTATCGCTTATTTTTAACTTTTTATTTTTTAATCTATAAATTCCTTTTGTTCTCCAATAAAATGGGATATGAGTTTGAATTTTATTTCCAGCTTTATCAATTGCAACAACTTCTGCATTAAAACTATTTTCCATATAAGGCCATGCAATTAAAGCTACATAATAACCATCTTTTACAAAAGGCACTAAATTAAATCTATATTTTCCATTGACTAAAATGTATTTATCTTTTAAATTATTATCTTTTACTTTCACAATAGCAACTGCACTTCCACCTCTTCCTATAGCATATGAATTATTTATAACCTCTGCATCTGGAAATGTTTTATCTACTACTAAAATTACACTTTTTTGTGCTTCATTGCCTCTAAAAAAGTGCCATTTTGAAGTATCTCTTGCTATGACAATTAATTGAATTTGTTTTGCATCTATATTTGGAAGCTTTAAATTTAATACTACTTTTTTACCAAGATTATCGCTAGATGATTTTGCAATAACTTCTTCAAAATTATTAGCTCTTAAAATAACTTCATACGATTTTATTCCTCTGTTATCACTAATAATTATTTTAATAGGTTTTTGCAAATTGGTATATCCATTTGTAACAATCTCTATTTTAGGAGGCACTCTCTCAAACATCGGTGAAAAATAAATAAATCCAATCGCCCCTAAAAAAAGTATTAAAATAATTATCCAACTCTTTTTCATTCACCTTCCTTTACTATTTTACACAAATCTTCTTTTAACATCTCTTTAACTTTTTTGAAATCAAATTCATCTTTTATAGTTGCACCAGCAGCTCTTACATGCCCCCCTCCTCCATATTTAATAGCAACTTTACTTACATCTGCATAATTTTTGCTTCTAAGAGAAATTTTAATCCCATCATCATCTTCTCTTAACATACAAGCAACCTCAACACTTGCAATTGCTCTAACTGAATTTACAATAGTATCAGTATCATCTTTAATAGCACCTGTAATTTCCATCATCTCTTTAGTAACTTCTACAAATGCTACTTTTCCATCACATGTAAGCTCAATAGTCTCATAAGCTTTAGCCAGCAATCTAAGACGTGAGAGCCTATCTCTTTGAAAAAGCATTTTAGCTACAAAATCTGGCTTTACCCCACACCTAACTAAATCAGCCGCCATTTCAAATACTTTATCATTTACACTCTCATATTGAAAACTTCCTGTATCAGTCACAAGTGCAGTATATATACAAATAGCACTGCTAGCAGGTATTTGCACATTATTAGCTTTTAACATATTATAAACTACCTGCGAAGTAGAAGCAGCTTTTGAATCAATTATATTTATATCTCCATACTTTGTATTTGAAATATGATGGTCTATATTTATTAAAAAAGGAGGTTTCTCTTCAATCCCAAGTCTATCAAAACTTCCTGAGTCAAAACTTACTAACAAATCATAATTTTTAGGTAATTTATCTGTAACTTTATCAAAATTTGGTAAAAAATCTAAATACATAGGAAGAGGTTTTGTTGCATTAAAAATTGTCACTTTTTTCCCCATTTCTTTTAAAATAGGATAAAGACTAAGTGAGCTACCAAGAGCATCTCCATCTGGATTTATGTGAGATGCTAAAACAATATGGTTTGAATCTTTAATCCTCTCCCAAGCCTTTTTAAATAAATCTTGCATTATAAGCCTTTTTATAAAATTTTATCATAATTATGAATTAATTATCCCTTTTGTTTTATAAACATATGCTAAAACCTCTGCTACAGCTTTATAAAGTTTTGGAGGTATAACCTCTCCAATATCAACACTTTTATAAAGCTCTCTTGCAAGTGGAGGATTTTCTACTATTAAAACTCCTGCTTTTTTAGCTATTTCTATAATCTTAAGCGCCAAATTATCAACTCCTTTTGCAACAACTCTTGGTGCATTATCTTTTTGCTTATCATACTTAATAGCAACTGCATAATGTGTTGGGTTAGTAATTACTACATCAGCTTTTGGCACTTCTGCCATCATTCTTTTTTTAGCCATTTCTCTTTGAAGTTGTCTAATTTTAGCTTTGATTTCAGGATTTCCTTCAGTTTGTTTAAATTCATCTTTAATTTCTTGTTTACTCATTCTAAGAGACTTTTTATATGTATATTTTTGATAAATAAAATCAATTATTGCAAATACAAAAAACACTCCTAGCATTGAAAATATTAAAATTAAAGCTTTTCTCTCAAACCATTTCAACTGCTCAAAAATTACCATTAATTCTAATTTTGGAATTTCATTTAAAAACGATAAAAACAGCCAAAATCCAACTAAAAATGCAATAAAAACTTTTAGAGTAGTTTTAATCCCTTCTACAATAGTTTTTATTGAAAAAAGCCTTTTTAATCCTTTTATAGGATTTATTTTATCTAGTTTTGGAAGGATAGGTTTAATAGTAAATAAAAATCCAATTTGTGCAATATTCCCAATAATTGCACCAATTAAGATTATAATCATAATAGGAAGCATAATAATTAAGAAATATTCTAAGCTTTCAATCAAAATATTATAAAAATTTGCTTTGTCAATTTCTATACCAATTAACCCATAAATATAATAAAAGTATCTCTCAAGCCAATTAGTAACTACTCTTAAATAAAAAACTAAAATAATACTTGAGAGAAATAAAACAACAAACCCTGTAAATTCAACTGATTTAGCAACATTACCCTCTTTTCTAGCATCTTCAAGCTTTTTGGGGGTGGGCTCTTCTGTTTTTTCTAAATCATCAGCCATTTATTTCCTCTTTTATTTTTTTAAAAAACTCTTCTAATGATTTTCTAATATTTTTTCTATTAAATGCAAGAGGTGATGGATGATAACACACTCCAACTTTTAACCCACAAACTTCATAAAATCCGCATTTTTTAAGATTTTTAACCTCAGGACATACATAAGAAAAAGCTTTTATTGCAGAATTGCCAAGAAGCAATACAAGTTTTGGCTTTAAAATTTCTATCTCTTTTTTTAAAAGCTCAGCTCCAATTTTTAACTCTTTAGCACTTGGCGCTCTATTTTTTAAATCTTTATAAGTTCTAAATGGAAAAGCATTTGTTATTAAAATATCTTTTTTTCTATCAAGTCCGCTTAAACTTATAAGATAATTTAAATTCTCTCCTGCTTTTCCCACAAAAGGCTCGCCTTGCTTTACTTCATTAAGACCTGGAGCTTCTCCTATTATCATAATAGGGTTATCAATTTTTTCATCTATAAATTTATCAAAAACTTCAGTAAAATCAATATTTTCATTAACATATTGCTTTATAAAATCTCTTTTTTTATAAAACTCTTTTAATTTATTTTTCCACATTATGAGATTTCCTACTAAATAATATCTTTAATCTTTTTTATAGTCTCTTTTATATCTTTATTTTCAATAATATAATCCGCAAGTTTTTCATACACTTCATTACGTTTATTAAAAAGCTCTTTTGCTTTTTTTATATCTTTAAAAAGAGGTCTTTTTTTAATTTCTTCTTCATTCATTCTTTTTAAAATATCTTCAAAATCAACTTTTAAATATATAACAGTTCCAGCCTCTTTAATCTCAGGTATAAAAATAGGAAATCCTCCACCAACTGAGATTATAGTATTTCTTACGTTATTTTTAATCCAATTAAAACAATATCTCTCTTTTTCCCTAAAAGCTTCTTCACCATCCCTTTCAAAAATTTCACTAATAGTTTTATTTTCAAAATTTTCTATTAAATTATCTGTATCTAAAAAATAAGTATTTAACTCTTTTGCTAAAACTCTACCTATAGTGCTTTTACCACTTCCCATAAATCCTGTTAAAATAATATTACCTAAGCTCAACTAAAACTCCATTTATATCTTTTTTTATTTTATAAGAGTATTTAGCATCAAAATAAACTACCACTCTATAAAAGCCAGAATGTGCACCTACCACTACTTTTTTAACAAACGAATTTTTAAGAATTTTTTGAATAGTTAGAAAATCTACATTTCTTTTAAAATCTAAAACTAATCTAAAAGGTTTAACTAAAAAAAATACTCTTAAAAGTTTGTCTTTAGTAGCAAAAAACAGCTTTTTATTTTTAATATAAAGTTTAAATGTCGCAAAAGAGAGTACTTTTATAGGATATTTAACATTTTTGTGAGTAATAATTATTGGATAATGAAAATCTATAGCTTTATCTATGCTAACTTCTTTAGTTTTAACATCGCTATCTAATGTCTGATATACAAATACTATTTTTTTAAGCACTCTTGCATCGCTTGGAAGATAGATTTTTATTTTATTAAAATAAGTTGGGTTTTTTACTTTAATATTTTCTGGCGTAATAACCGGCTCAAATGGATTAATCCTAGCAAACAACAACAAAGGAATAAAAAATATAACAAATCTTTTTATATCAATCCCCTTCAAGTTCTTTTAATTCAAAATACTCTTTTTGAAGTTTAGTATTCTCTTGCTTTAGTGCATCAACTCTTTTATTTAATACTTCTAAATTATTATTTAAATATATCATCCTAGAAAAAGAGCGCTTACCAAACATCAAATCTATAATATAAAAAGCTAAAATAACTGCAACTACGATTATTAAAATAATTTTTAAATCTATTTTAGGTTTTTTTACTAAATTTTCGTAATTTATCATTTTAATTTTCCCAAAAGCAAGAAGCTTTTGGATTAAAATAATTCTTTGCCAATATACTCAGCACCCGTAATGCTTCTATTAATTTGAAGAAGTCTATTATATTTAGCAGTTCTCTCACCTCTTGCAGGAGCTCCTGTTTTGATTTGTCCAGTATTAAGTGCTACTGCAAAATCTGCAATAAATGCATCTTCACTCTCACCACTTCTATGACTCATGATACATTTATAATTATTTCTTTGGGCAAGTCTTACTGTCTCCATTGTCTCAGTTACAGTTCCTATTTGATTTGGTTTAATTAAAATAGCGTTTGCTAATCCTTCTTCAATTCCTTTTTTAAGAAGTTTTTTATTTGTTACAAATAAATCATCCCCTACAAGTTGGATTTTATCTCCAAGCTTTTCAGTAAGTAACTTCCATCCTTCATAATCTTCTTCTGCCATTCCATCTTCAATTGATACAATTGGATATTTTTCTACTAACTTCGCATAATACTCTACCATCTCTTCTTTGCTTAATTCTTTTCCTTCTCCTGCAAGTACATATTTTCCATCTTTATAAAATTCGCTACTTGCAGCATCAAGAGCTATTTTTACTTCTTTTGCGGGTCTATAACCCGCTTCTTCAATGGCTCTAATTATATATTCAATTGGCTCTTCATTATTTTTAAAATTAGGAGCAAATCCACCCTCATCTCCAAGCGCTGTAGAATATCCATCTTTTTCAAGAAGTTTTTTTAATGTATGATAAATCTCTACACTAGCTCTAAGCGCTACTTCAAAATCATCAAAACCTGTTGGCATAATCATATACTCTTGTAAATCTACATCATTATCAGCGTGCGCTCCACCATTAATGATATTTAACATTGGAGTTGGGATTACAAGTGCATTGCTTCCTCCAAGATATCTAAAAAGTGGAAGATTAAGTGAATTTGCTGCTGCTCTTGCTACTGCCATAGATACGCCAAGAATAGCATTTGCTCCAAGTTTTGATTTATTTTCTGTCCCATCAAGCTCAAGCATAATTTTATCAATCTCTGCTTGGTCATAAGGTGAGAGACCAATTAACTCATTTGCAATAATTGTATTTACATTCTCACACGCTTTTCTAACCCCTTTTCCGTTAAATCTTTTATCACCATCTCTTAGCTCAATTGCCTCATTCACTCCTGTGCTTGCCCCACTTGGAACAATTGCAACTCCCGTGCTTCCATCACTAAGATATACAGTTGCTCTAACTGTTGGATTTCCTCTAGAATCAAGTACTTCATCTGCAAAAATATTATCAATTACTACCATCTATTCTCCTTTTGAATCATCTTCTTTTTTCTCAATCGTATCTATCATATGTGAAAGCTCTACCCCTAAAGCCTCTTTTATTTTTTGCTCTATCTCTTTTGCAATTTCAGGATGCTCTTTTAAGTAAGCTTTTGCATTCTCTTTACCTTGACCAAGCTTAATAGCTCCGTAACTAAACCAAGCACCTGATTTGTCAATTATATCAAGTTTTACCCCATAATCTAAAATTTCACCTTCTCTGCTTATACCTTTTCCAAACATAATATCAAATTCAGCTATTCTAAATGGAGGTGCAACTTTATTTTTTACTACTTTTACTTTTACCCTATTTCCTACCTCTTTATCCCCTTGTTTTAAAGTTGCTATTCTTCTTACATCAAGTCTAACTGAGCTATAAAATTTAAGCGCATTACCACCTGTAGTAGTCTCAGGGCTTCCATATCCCATCATTCCTATTTTCATTCTGATTTGATTAATAAATACAACTGTTGTATTCATTTTATGAATAGCAGCTGTAAGTTTTCTAAGTGCTTGGCTCATAAGTCTTGCTTGAACCCCAACTTGAGCATCTCCCATATTTCCTTCAATCTCAGCTTTTGGAGTAAGAGCTGCTACTGAGTCTATTACAATCACATCAACAGCCCCACTTCTAGCAAGAGTTTCTACAATCTCAAGTGCCTGCTCTCCATAATCTGGCTGAGAAACTAATAAATTATCAATATCAACTCCTATATTTTTCGCATATATAGGGTCAAACGCATGCTCTGCATCAATAAAAGCAGCAACTCCTCCTTGTTTTTGAGCTTCGGCAATGATTGAGAGTGCTAAAGTAGTTTTACCACTACTCTCAGGTCCAAAAATTTCTGTAATTCTTCCTTTTGGAATACCTCCAATTCCTAGCGCTAAATCTAACCCAAAACTTCCTGTTGGAATTGCTTCAATTGGCTCAATCTCTTTTTCTGAAAGTTTAACTAAAGAGCCTTTTCCAAATTGTTTTTCTACTTGCTTTAAGGCAAGCTCAAGAGCTTTTTGTTTTTTATCATCCATAAAAGTCCTTTAAAATATATTTGCTATAATTATATCAAAAAAGAGGGTCACTTACCATGCCAGCTTATGTACTTGAGAAATACACTTATGAAGATTATAAACACTGGGAAGGTGATTGGGAATTAATTGATGGCATACCTCAAGC
>JALVAK010000165.1 GCA_027011225.1 Nautiliaceae bacterium
CCATTTAACAAACATCAATGGATGAGTGGAAAAATTTTATCTTTATTAAATAATAAACTCAAAAAATGTAAAAAATGTTTTGCTTTAATGGAAGCCGAATATAGAGTAAATAATAAAACTGTTCTAAGACCAGATGTTAGCTTAATTTGTGGAGAGCTTGGAAAATATATTACAAAAGCTCCTTTAATTATTTTTGAAGTAATCTCTCTCTCAACCCGTTTTAGAGATGAAATTACAAAAAAAGAAATTTATAAACAACAAAAAGTTCCTTTTTATGTGATGATTTACCCTGATAATAAAATAATTATGCTTGATTTAAAAAACGAAAAAGAGATTGAAAAAATAAAAATAAATTCTCCTTGTGGTGAAATTGAAATTGATAAAAATGAAATTTTAGAAGAGATAACACTATAAAGGATTAGATTGAAAAATATAACACTAGCCCACTCTCCCGATGCAGATGATATTTTTATGTATTATGCAATTAAATTTGGCTGGATAACTTCAAAAAAATTTAACTTTCTTAATACGGCTGAAGATATAGAAAGCCTTAATCAAAAAGCACTAAAAAATATCTATGATGTAAGTGCTATTAGTTTTGGAGTTTATCCTTTTATAAAAGATGAATATGCTCTATTAAGAACTGCTATTAGTTTTGGATATGGATATGGACCAAAACTTGTAAAACTAAAAGGTAAAAAATTAAAACCAAACTTCAAAGTGGCGCTAAGTGGCAAATATACTACTAATGCTTTAATTTTTAAAATCTATTATCCTAAAGCTAGAATCATTTATAAAAATTTCCTTGAAATTGAAGATGCAGTACTAAGCGGTGAAGTTGATGCAGGAGTTTTGATACATGAGAGTATTTTAACTTTTGATGAGAGACTTGAAGTTGAAAAAGAGCTTTGGGATATATGGGTTGAGCTTGTAGGTGAAGTGCCTCTTCCACTTGGTGGAATGGCTATTAGACGATCACTCCCTTTGCTTGATGCAATAGAGATTGAAGAGATTTTAACAAAAGCAGTAGATATTGCAAATAAACATAAAAATATTTTAGCTAAAATGCTAATTGAGAGGAATTTAGTAAGAGTAGATGATAAAACACTTGATAAATATTTAAGTCTTTATGCAAATGATAAGTCTATAACTCTAGATGAAGAGCAAATTGAAGCAATTAATAAATTATATGAGCTAGGCTACAAAAAAGGGCTCTTACCTTGCATAAAAGATATAAGAGAATATATGATTCCAAAAGAGTATAAAAATTTAAGGTTTAGCAATGAATTATGAAAAGTGGCTAAAAAGAAACTCTCTTGCCTTAAAATGCAAACCCCGCACCCAAAGAGCTAGTTTTGCTAGTTTTTTTGAAGAAGATTTTAGTGAGTTTAAAGGTGAAAAAATCCCTCCTTTTAAAAGAGGTGAGATTTATTTTGCCAAACTAACTGAATCTGCAAAAATAAGACCATTTTTAATTTATCAAAATGACTATCTTAATAGAGCTTGCTTTGAAGGAGTCTATCACACAGTAGTAGTTTTACCACTTAGTGCTCAAATATTAGGAGGAGATTATAGAGTTTTAATAAAAAAAAGAGATTTAATGACAAAAGATAGTGAGATAGTAGCCACAGCTATTGGTATAATTTCAACAGGAAAAATAATATTTTCAAAAGGAATCGTAACTACTTTAACTAATGAAGAAATGCAAAAAGTAGATGAAGCAGTAAAAAAAGTAACAGGGATGGATAATGCAATCTGAAATAATTGCTCTAGCAATTCAAACACTAAAACTTGCCCTAATCCTATCACTTCCTGCATTGCTTGTTGGAATGATAGTAGGTCTTATAATATCAATATTTCAAGCAACTACACAAATAAACGAAATGACTCTAAGTTTTGTACCCAAAATTATAGCAATCGCAATTGTTTTAATCATCACAATGCCTTGGATGATTAATGAAATGATTGATTTTACAAAATATGTTTTTAGTCTAATCCCAACATTTCTTAGATAATATGTATAAAATTATTGACTTTTCAAAATTCTCTTCAATAAAAATTGGACCTAAAACAAAAGTTAAAATAATTGATGAATTTAACTATGCAGAAGAATTTTTAATAGGAAATGCCACAAATACCCTAATCTCTTACAATGCAAAAAATCTTGGAATTTTAAATGATAGATATGACTTTATTGAGTACAAAAATGGAATTTTAAGAGTTGGAGGAAAAACTAAAAATAGAAAACTTTATAGATTCTG
>JALVAK010000166.1 GCA_027011225.1 Nautiliaceae bacterium
TGGTATAGTCAAGAGCAGATTTTGGAGAGAGTTCTATTGTGCGTTGTTCTATGAAATCTCTAATAATATCTTCTGTCATATATTGATTTATTTTTCCCTCTATAATTCCTTGTTGTTCTAAATATTCCTTAAAATCTCTCAAATACATTTGTCTTTTTTCTGCAAGAGCTATTGAATGAGTTAGATTATCCTCTTTCATATGCCTACCTTCCCCAAGTGCAAGAGTCCTAAAAAAAGCATCTTTTATCTGTTTTTCAAATGTTCCACCCCGCAAGTTAGCCATTTTCTTGTTCCTTTTTTCTTATGAGATTTTGAGATTGTAAGAAACGATATATTGATGAGTAGCTAATTTTTGCTCTATGAGCGTCCCATAGCCATTGTTGAATGCGTCTAACTCCTAATTCTTTTTGAGTGTAGAGTTCTACAATTTCGTTTGCATATCTTTCAATTAGTTTATTTTTTACTTTTGATAAGTTAATTTTTTTTATTTCTTGTGCCTCTTTTATTTCTTTTTGATGAATATCATCAAGGATTTTATTTATTCCTTTTGCTATTGAAATAGTGGTATTTCCGTTTTTATCAATCCAGCCTTTTAGTCTTTTCAAAAAATAAGGAATATGCTTTTCTTTTTTGATTGCCAATTTTTTCATAAGTGGTTTTACTTGTGTTTGCGGTAGCATTGTTTCTCCTTTTTGTTGTATTTTGTTATCAGAGTGGCACGGGGCTTGGACTAACTGATGACTTAGGCGATAAGCTATCGTGGCTACCCCGTGCCATCCTGCACGGCTTGTCCGTGCAGTCATAAGGGCAAGAGACTTTCTTTTTTAAGCTCTTTTCCAAGAGTTTAAAAAAGATTTACTCCAGCCCAAGGCTTGGAGTTCCAACCGAGAAGGATTTTTGATTTACAAAAAATTTTTTAAAAGCGGAGCTCTTACTAACTTCTTTCTAATATGGCAGTCATCGGCTAAAAGAGTATATTAAGACCTGCGATTTTTTTTAGGTAGTTATCGCGAAACTACCAAAATCAACTTTTGCTTTTTAACCTGCAAGCTACACCGCAAGCATAACTTTTTAGTTATCTCCTGAGTGAGCTTCGCCTGTGTTTTAATTTTTGCACTGCCATTTTCTAACCTCCTTTCTAATGTTTTTTTAATGGTTGCTCTCCGGAGTGCCACCAGCAGACCTTTTTCACTTGAAACACATGTTTCATTGTGTTTCAAAGATTTTGCAACGTTTCAAAATGCGTTGCAAAGGTTTATTAATTCCCTTAACTCGGGGACTTTTTAAGCCCCACTCGTTAAGGGAATGGGCTACACCCATCTCTTTACATTTTCGCTCCGCTCAAATGTCGCCCAGCTACTGCTGGACTTAAAGAGATGGGCTTCGCTCTTTAATATCCAAGCCACTCATACCCCATAAAGGGTAATCGTGTCTTGGATTTAATAAATGCAACTGCTCCTGCACTTAAAAGTGCATTCGCAGTCGCATTTGCACTCCGTGCAATTAAGCTCGCTTTGCTCGCTCCGTTTCGCTTGCGAAACGGCTAA
>JALVAK010000167.1 GCA_027011225.1 Nautiliaceae bacterium
CTATAAATGGGTATTTTGAAACTAAATTTTTCTCTAACATATTTTTTCCTTTATTAGTTTTTAATAAATTATACCCAATATATTTTAATAAATAATTTAAAAAGGATTAAAAAATGAACAATTTTAATCACTCTAGTAACTTTAAATTTTACTACCCCTTTTTAAAAGATAGTTATTTTTATCTTCAAAGCTTTAATACACCCTCTTTAACATTAAATAATATTAATACTAGTAGCAGACAAAATAATTTAAATTTTCAAGGAGATACTTTAAAATATGGAGATTTATCTTTAAATTTTATAGTAGATGAAAATTTACTTGTTTATAAAGAATTAATAAATGGTATTAAATATTTAAAAGACCCTCTTAACAATAACGGTAATTTAAACCCCAATTTAGAAGCAAAACTTTTTATAACTAATGATAATAGTACTAAAAATATATTAGAGGTAACATTTTTTAATATATTAATAACAGAGATTGGAGAATTAACTTTAGATACAAAAAGTGAAGATGATATTTTAACAGTTAATGCTAGATTTGTTTTTGATGAATTTGATATAAATTAAAAAAAAGAATATGATATTTCTGAAAATATAGAAATATTAAAATATTTTTATGATAAACATAAAAAAAGAATAGATAATGCTTTTAAAAAGATTGTATTATATGAATATTCTAATTTAGAGCAAGGAAAAGAAGAATTAAAAGAGTTTTTAAATGAAATTAAAGAAATTTTAGATATAGATTTTTTTAAAGTATTAGAGTAAAACCCCCTTAAAAAGGGGTTATTTTAATCAATAATTACTTCAACAGGGACATTTTTAATAACATCCCCTCTTTTAGTTTTAATAATTGCTTTATCACCTTTTGATAAAAGGTATAAAGCCGTGTTTGGGTCTAAAAATTTTTTAAAATCCTCTGACCAAATTTCTATAACCTCATCTTCTCCACCCTCATATTTTAATAAAACCTTTGTAGGCTTTTTTAAATTATCATCTATTTTGAAATAAAATACACATTTCATTTTTAAACTCCTTTTTTAATTTTTTATATTATATCTATAATTCTTTAAAGTAAATTTTAAATTAATTTTTAATCAATGTTTTTAAATAATATTTTTAAATAATATTTCTAAATACTTTTAAATCATCTTCAAAAATCCTTTAATATTAAATTAAAAAAGTTTATTAATAAATACTTTAAAAAAGGAATAAAAATGTTAAGTGCAGGTGTTGAAAGTAAAGAAATAAACGCTAGTATTGTAGTGGGTGGCGGAAGTGGGAGCCTAGCAGGATTTGCAGGGGAATTTAAAAGAGGTTATGCAAATACTTTAACTCCAATTTCTAACCCTAATGAATTAGTTGCTTATTTAGGAAAACCTAAAAATTATAATGATTGGTATCAAGTTAGAAACTTTTTAGATTATGCAGGTTTAATTTATATAAGTAGGGCTATTTCTAAAGGGACTTTTAAAGTAAACGGATTAGTAGAAAGTGCAGATAATGACGCAAAAACAATTACAGTTAGCAACTCTACTATTAAAGTAGGGGATTATATTAAATTTGACATTACAGATACAGAAGATTATTTAATATCTGAACAAGTAAGTGAGAATACATTTAAAGTACTTTATACAGGAGATTTTTCAAATTTAGTTAATAAAGATATTTTTGTAAAACATTTTGCGGTAAACGCATTAGCTGATATAGATAAAACAGCTGAAGAAGTTTACAAAGATAGAATTGTAATAGCTAATGAAGATGATTATAGTATTATGCAAAATGCTATCCCAGCAGATAACTTTAAAGTATTTTATAGATATGTTGGTGCAGACGGAAACGGTTTAAAAATTGCTATTGCTAATGAGCAAGATTTTATTGATGATAAAGAAGTTATAGAGGGTGTTAAACTAAATTCTTTATTTGATAGTGTTCCTAGAGCTTCTAATAAAGAAATTGCATTAATTATTATTGACGGTAACGAAATACCAGAGAAATACATAGTTTCTTTAGATAAAAATGCTAAAAATTATAATGGTAAAAGTATTTTTATTGATAATGTTATCTTTAAAAAATCTACTTACATATACACAGTTACTAAAAATGATACTTTAGCTTCTAAATTAGGTGCTGATGTATTAACTTTAGCAAATGGAGATGACGGGATTTTAACACAAGGAGATATAGAAGCGGTTTATGGTAATGTTGATGAAAACTCTTTATTAGCAGATAAAGACTTAGGTATTAATGTAATAATTGCAAATGAACAAGCAAGAGTTAAAGCGGGGAATTTAGCAGAAGAAAGCTCTAAAAAAATTGCAATTATTGCACCTAGATTTGAAGATTGCGTTGGTTTAGATAGTAATAAAATTGTTAAAAATTTAGTTAATGATGTAACAAATGGAGAAATTTCTCAGATTAGAAATTCTTATTCAGCATATTTTGGAAATTATAAATTACAATATGACCCTTACACAGATACTAATATATGGGTAAGCGTTGCAGGGGATATTGCAGGTTTAAGATGTAGAACTGATGTTGATTTTGCAACTTGGTATGCTAGTGCAGGTGTTGAAAGAGGTTTGATTAAAAATGCTATAAAATTAGCATTTTATCCTAGTAAAGCACAAATGGATATTTTATATAAAAATAATATAAACCCTATTACTAAAATCAATGGTTATGGTAATGCAATTGTTTGGGGACAAAAAACTTTAGCAGGTGTTCACAGTGCATTTGATAGAATTAATGTAAGAGGTTTATTCAATACTCTTAAAACAGATATTGAAAAAATGGCTTTAGCTAATGTATTTGAATTTAACGATGAATTTACTAGAACATATATAACAAGTGTTTTAACTTCTTATTTAGAAAGTATTAAAGCAGGGCGTGGGGTTTATGATTATAAAGTAGTTTGTGATGAAAGCAATAACCCTCCTCAAGCTATTGATAATAACGAGCTTCATATTTTAGTTGCGGTTAAACCTACTAGAACAGCAGAATTTATTACAATTAAATTTGTTGCAGTTGCAACTAGTGTAAGTTTTGATGAAGTAGTTTAAAAACTTCTCTTTGCCCCCTTTTGGGGCATTTTAAAAATATCTTTCTTTAATTATCTTTTTTAAATATTTCTTTTAAATTATCTCTTTATTTTTTATTAAAAAATATAAATATCTTTTAAAAAAGGTTATTTATGTTAAAAAATTTAATTGTTTTTTTAGAAAAAGAAAAAGCAAGAGGTAGAAAATATGTTTTATTATTAACGGTTTATGTTTATTTATTAATAACATTAGGATTATTTATAGCTTATGTTTTTTTGGGTGTTAAATATGATGTAAATATAACAAATATATATTTAGCGGTTACTACTTTAATGGGTACAGTTTATGGATTTTATACCTCAACAGCTCCTAAATATTATGAAAAAATTAAAGAAGATATAGAAAAAAATAATAAAAAAATTAATTCTAAAAAAGATGTTGAAAAAGATGTTTGAATATTTTTTAATTATATATAAAGTAAAAAAGTATTTTTTTTGAATTTAATTAACATTAATAAATATTAAATAAAAAAGGAAAAGCAAAATGGATATTACATCTAAGACTAAAGAGCTTTACGAAAAAATTGACAAAATGAGTACACCTCTAAAAGAAAGTCAAGAGGGACTTTTAAAAGTATTGTTAAAAAATACACAAAATGAAGTTAAGTCTCTTACTGAAAGTGGTGTAGGTGATGTTGCACAATTTGTGCCAATTGTTTTACCTATGGTAAGAAGAGTTGTACCTGATTTAGTTGCACACGAAGTACTTGGCGTACAGCCTATACAAATGCCGACAGGTTATGTATATTCTTTAAAATATACATATACAGGTAGAGGCTTAAATGCTGATGATAAAACAGGTGGTAGAATTAAACCTAATTTAGCAGGACAAATTTTAACTCTTAATGTTGATGTTGAACAAGCAGGAACATTAACAAGAGGAGATGAGGTAAATACTTCTAAAGGTACTGCAAAAGTTGTACATATTGAAGATGAAAAAATACTTTTAGATAATAAAATAGGTGTTGTTGGTGAAGACCTTAAAAAAGGTGATACTGTAATAGGTACTATAACAGGGACTTATTCAAACGAATTATCTTTTGCAAAAGTTTTAAAGAAATATACAGGAGATTATGTAACAACTGATGCAGAAAAACTTGCATATGATATGCCAGAAATGGGCTTAAGTGTGGACCAAATTTCAATTAGTGCTAAGTCAAGAAAATTAAAAGCAGTTTATACAGTTGAAATGCTACAAGATTTAAAAGCAATGCACGGAGTGGACGCAGAAGCTGAATTGATTAAAATGATGGAGTTTGAAGTAAAATCTGAAATTGACAGACAAATTATAGCTAAAGTTAAAGAGTGGTCAGCTCCTAGTACAGATTGGATTGTTAAAGATAGTGGAAGATATGATTTTGAAAGTGTTGCACATTTAGCACTTAAAATTACAAAAGAAAGCAGAGAAATTGCAAAATTAAATAGAAGAGGTGCGGCTAATATCCTTATTGCTAGTCCTAGAGTTGTTGCAGTTTTAGAAGCTACAAAACAATTTAAATGGATTAACAATAATTCTGATATTAAAGGTGCAACGGGTGTTGTTGGTACATTTAACGGTATGAAAGTTATTCAAGATACATTCTCTGAAAAAGATTATGTAACAGTACTTTATAAAGGTGGAGAAAGAGACGCTATCGGTTATTTTGCACCATATGTGCCAATTAGTTTTACAAGAGTTGTAGACCCAGCAAGTGGACAACCAGCAATTATTTTAAATACAAGATATGGCTTAAAAGAAAACCCGATGAACTCTTATGAAAGCCCTAGTATTTACGCTAGAACTTTTGAAGTAGACTTTACAGGTACTATCCTAGTATAATTCTAAAACCCCTTTTAAAAGGGGTTATTCTTAAAATCTTTTTAAAAATACTTTTTCATTTATTCCCTTTTAATTTAAAAATCTCTCTTTTTTTTATATTCTTTTAAAAAACTTCTTTAAATTTTATCTTATTAAACTCTTCATAATAAAATAAATTATATAATTTTGAAAATTTATTATAAGGAGTTTTAAAATGTATGCTATTTATATAGAGGATTTTGATGAAATTAACGGATATTGTGGCACAAAGCCAATAGGTATTTTTAGTACCTTTAGCGAAGCTAAAAATACTTTAACGAAAATAAAATGTAGTTTCACAACTGCATATATTTTTAATGAAAAAGGGGAGGTAGTATATGAATATTAATCTTTAATATTCTCTTTTCTCCCTTTTTCTCTCTTAAATCTTTTTTAATACTTTATTTTATTAAAACAAAACAGGAATTATAAAGTTATTCTCATAAACAATATCTTTTGTTTCAAGCATTAAAAATTTTGAATTACTATTTGAACCTTTTCTAAATGTTGCTTGATACGAATTTTTTAAGTTAAGTTTCAAAAGCTCTGATATTTGAATTTTAAAATCTTCTTTTATATCTATATTATCAAGTTCTATTTGATAGCTATTTTTTGTGATTTTTAAATCACTTTTTAAATAAATATTTTTATCATATTTTTTAAAAATAAGTACATCTAAATTTTTTTGCATATTATAAACTTTTTTAATATCTTCTAATAAATCATTATTTAATAAAAAAGTACCCATAATGTTAGATTTTTCTTTAATATTTTGGATTATTTTATAACTTAATTTAACATTATCTTTAACTACATTTGCATTAGAATTATAATATTCAAAACTTCTATTACCATTTTTTAAAATAATTTTATTTTCTAATATTTCTATATTAGGTAATAT
>JALVAK010000168.1 GCA_027011225.1 Nautiliaceae bacterium
GGCTAATGCATTATTATATCTATCATAAATTATACCTCTAACAGAAGGAATATATTGAGTTTTTATAATATTTTTTTTAGATAATACTTTATATTTTTCATGAGATAAAACGCTAATATCATATACTCTATATACTAATATTGCATAAAATAAAAAAATCAAAGCTAATATAATTTGCATTTCAAAATCCTAGATAATATTAAATCAAAAGAGAGATTATATATCAAATATACAAATATAAAATCTAATTTCTCATATTGCATTAAATATAAAAAATAAACAAAATATACGACAAAAATCACTATAACATCAAAATAATCTTTGTCAAAAAAATCTAAAATTTTATTCTTTAAATAAAAATAATAAAAAAGATAAAAAAATTCAAAATAAAATATATTATAACTATGCAAAATAGAAAAAACTGCTATATAAATTATAGCTTCAATTAAATTTAAGCATAAAAATACTACTCCTAATAAAACGGGGAAAAATATATAATTAGAGTTTAAAATTGCAAGTAAAATTATAAAGATGTAATAAGCGCTATTTCGTTGCAATTTGGAAAAAATTTGCATTTTATACAATCCGCCCATATTTTTTTATCTGGAATCGATTCTTTAGGAATTTCTCTAAAACCTAACTTTTCAAAAAACTCTTTTTGATAAGTTAAAACCAAAACTTCTCTTAAGCCTATATTTTTCGCTTCTTCTAATAAAAAATTTACAATTTGTTTTCCAATGCCCTGCTTTTTAAAATCTTCTCTTACTGCTAAAGAGCGAATTTCTCCAAGAAAGGGAGAAAATATATGCAAAGCTCCTACTCCTATAGGGGTATTATTTTTATAAGCTAAAACATAAGAGCGAATATTTGTTGCTATTTCATCATCATCTCTATAAAGTATTATTCCCTCATCGACATAAGGTTTTAAAACAGATTGAATATCTATAATATTATTAAGAGTTGGTTTTACTATCTTCATTTATTCCCCACAAAATCTCATTTATTTTTTTTCTAACATCTTCAATACCTCTTTTTTTTAAATTAGATATAAAAAGTGCATTAGGAAATTCTCTTTTAAGTTTTGCTAACTCGCTTTGTTTTAGTTTATCAATTTTTGTAAAAACAGTTAAAATCTGCTGATCAGGTTTTAAAAAACTTCTTAAATATTCATCAACATTTTCATCAATTTCAAGTTTTGGATGTCTTGCATCTCTTAAATGAATAAAAAGTTTAGTATTAAATCTATTTCTTAAAAATTCATCTAAATTTTTACCCCAATCTTTAAGCATAGATTTTGAAACTTTTGCATAACCAAATCCAGGCAAATCAACTAAAACATATTTTCTACCTTCATCTTCTATCTCAAAGAAATTTATAAGCTTAGTTTTACCAGGAGTAGAAGAAGTTTTTGCAATTTTTTGATTAGTAAAAGCATTTAAAAAACTACTTTTACCAACATTACTTCTACCAAGCAATGCAACTTCTGTAAAATTTGGCTCAATTGCTTCTTTAATACTTGGTGCTGATTTTAAAAATTTAACTTTCATTACTTAACCTTTATTATAATATTTACTGGTTTTTTATCCCCTAAAACCTCAATAGTTTTATTTTTTCTATTTATTTTAATTTTATCTGCGCTAATACTTTCATTTGTCTCTAACTTTCTCACAAACGCATCTCCTAACAAAAGTATATCCTCTGTTACAAAGTTATATATTAATTTATCACAATAACCTTGATAAGTAACATTTGAATCATGTAATATAAACTTGACATTATCAATGGCTTCAAACTTAACAGGCTTTTTACTTTTATCAAAATAAACTATCATTTTTTTAGCAAAAATTTTATCTTTATTTTTTATTGCTTTTACATCTCCTATAAAAATACTTTGAAGCTTAGTAGAATCATAATAAAACTTCTTACTTGTAATATGTAAAATATCTGCAAACAAAAAAACTATTAAACTCATCAAAACAAAAATTTTTTTCATTTATTAACCTTCAAATAAAAACTTATATTATTTGCTTTTATATCTCTTTTTGAATCTATAAAAAATTTCCTTCCTGTAGCATTATAATCAACAGATGTTAAAAAAAAATTATCTCCTTTTATATTTTTAGTTTTTAAGTTATAAAACACTTCATCAGAAAAAAAAGAGTATTTATCATTTTTATACCTAAAAGCAATTAAATGTAAAATATTATTTTTCAAATAGCCCTGCTTTGATGAAAAATGCTCTTTTTTTAAAATATTAAACACATTCATATCAAATAACAAATATTTATTTTTGTAAACCTCTAAAACTTTAAAATTCCCTTCTTTTGATAAAATAGGCTCATACGAAAAAAATTCCCCTTTAAAAAATTTAACCAATGGAAGATTTTTTGAAACATTATTATCGGAAATAACAGAAATTTTACTATTCTCATAAATAGGATAAATTAAAATAACTATTAAAATCAAAACAAATAAAACTATTTTACCCATAACTCTAAAAATTTATCATATAAATTTTCTTCTTTTAAAAGAATATCTATCATCTCAGCAACTGCTCCCTCTCCACCTTTTTTTGTCAAAGGGTCACTTACATAATCATAAATATAAGGATTAGCATCAAAAGGAGCAAAAGTTCTAGCCGCTACTTTCATCATAGAAAAATCATTTAAATCATCTCCAATTACCGCTACATTTTTTAAAGGGATATTCTCTCTCTTGCAGATTTCTTCAAGCTTTTTAGCCTTATCTTTTACACCTTGAGCAACGTAAGTTATATTAAGCTCTCTTGCTCTTTTTTCTACCATATTTGAAACTCTTCCTGTAATTATGGCGCTTTTTTTACCAAGAGTATTCCAAGATTTTATCATAAGACCATCTTTTATATTAAATGCTTTTATCTCTTCACCTTCACTTGAATAATATATCTTGCCATCTGTTAAAGTCCCATCTACATCAATAACAATAAGCTCTATCATAATACACCTTTAGTAGAAGGAATCCCGCTTTTTCTAAACTCAAGAGCTCTTCTTAGAGCCACGGCAAAAGATTTAAAAGCACTCTCAACTATATGATGTTTATTTTCTCCTCTTTTGTAAATAATATGAGCAGCAACTTTAAAATTAAATACAAGAGATTTGAAAAACTCTTCTACTAACTCTAAATCAAAATCTCTAATAGCTCCATCTCTTGGCATTTCATATACTAAATATGCTCTACCTCCTATATCCAAATCAACCTCAACTGCTGCTTCATCAAGTATTGCAACTGCATTTGAGAATCTCTCAATATCTTTTATTGGATAAACTTCTTTATAAAGAGCCTCTCCTAAAACAATCCCAACATCTTCTACACTATGATGATAATCTACATCAATATCACCATCACAAAAAATTTCCATAGAAATACCACTATGTTTTGCAAGTGTTTCTAACATATGGTCAAAAAAGCCTATTCCCGTAGATATATGCGATTTAAAAGAGCCGTTTATATCAACTTTGACTTCTATTTTTGTCTCTTTTGTCTCTCTTTTGATTTCAGTCATTTTTACTCTCCCACAACAAACCCTGCAATATTATGTTTTAGCGCAAATTCTTTTGCCTGATTATAAGTCTTAAAACCAGTTATATATACTTTATAAAAATTTTTCGCTTTTAAAACTTTCGTATTATAACCAAATTTTTTATATTTGTTTGCAGTTTTTAACGCACTATTTTTATTTAAAAAAGCACCTACTTGAAGCTTATATCCACTTACGTACCTTTTTCCTTTAAATCCTATTACTTCTATTTTCACAGGTGCAGTTCCTGTAACATCAAGACCTATTTTTTTGCCTGCTGCATAACTTAAATCTATTATTCTTCCTTTGACAAATGGACCTCTATCATTAATCCTTACTATTACACTTTTACCATTATTTAAATTAGTAACTTTTACAATTGTATTCATAGGTAAAGTTTTATGAGCCGCAGTAAAAGCATACATATTATATATTTCACCATTGCTAGTATAATTACCATGAAAATTAGGTCCATACCAACTAGCAATTCCTCTTTGAGTCCATCCAATAGGCACATTATGAGGATAATATATTTTTCCATTTACTACATAAGGTTTTTGAGTTGTCGTTTTAATATTTGAAGATGGAATAACATAGGTTTTATACTCTTTTGTGCTACATCCTAAAAAAAATAGAATAATTGCTAATAATATTATTTTCAATTACAACCTTTGTGGAATTTTTAATATTTGACCAACTCTTATAACAGAAGAGTTTAAATTATTAAATTTTATAATTTTTTTATAAGATATTCCAAATTTTTTTGCAATTTTCAAAATAGAATCTCCCTTTTTAACCCTATATTTTACAAATTTGTAATCCAAAGGAATAAAAATTTTCTCTCCTACGCGTAAATACTTACCAAGTTTATTATAGCTTCTAATAATAGAAACTTTTACATCAAATTTTTTAGCAATTTTTAATAAAGTATCTCCTTTTTTAACCTTATAAATAAATACATATTTTCTTTTTCTAGGATTAAATTTTATATTAAATAAAGCCAATCTATCAGCAGGAATGTAGATATAATACTTATAAGGAGGAGTAAAAGAAAAATTAAGATGCAAATTATGATTTCTTATTTTCTTATAAGGCTCATTTAGTATTTTTGATACATAAAATAAAGATGTGCCAGCTGGTACATTTATAGATATATAAGTAGGATTTGAAATAGACTTTTCAAATTTTTCTTGAGCAAGCTTTGAAAATTTTTCTTTATTATATAAAAAAGAAATACTTAATACTTTTAAAATATACTTTCTTGTCTCTTTAGGGATGTATTGACGTTTTAATCCTTTTTGATATTTTAATAAATCATTTAAAGAAATATTTACTTTTTCTAACTTCTTATAAAGTTTATACAATGGGGTATATTTTTTACTACCAAAATGTTGATAATCTTTTATAATTTTTCTATATTTTTTAATAGTTTTGCTTTTATAACAATTTTTACCTAGTCTTTTACAAAGTTTATCTACTTTAGCTCTAACTACTCCCTCAACTACTCTAGCTTCTCCTGCGTTATAAGCCATAATAGCTAAATACCATTTACCAAAATAGTTATGCAAATATTTTAAATATTTTATTGCCGCTTTTGTAGATTTATATACATCGCGTCTTTCATCTACATATTTATCAATCCTAAGTCCAAATCTTTTTGCAGTCCTAGGTATAAATTGCCAAAGACCAACTGCTTTTTTATTAGATTTTGCTTCTAAATTCATATAGCTCTCTGCCATAGCAACCGTTACTAACTCTTTTGGTAAGTTAGAATTTTTTATTTCATTTTTGAGTATAGGAATTAATTCATACCCGTTATTAATAATGTTATATATATAAGCTCTTTTGTATTTATAATAATAGTTAAAAATTTCTTGCAACTTAGGATTTTTTATAAATTCACTCTCAATATCTAGAGATTTTAATATTTTAACATTGCTATTGCTAAAGATATTAGCTAACAAAAATATAGGAAAAATAAAAACAATTAATCTTTTCATATCTTAAAAAGTCTCTTTGCATTTTCAGTAGTAATATCTTCTACTTCTTTTGGTGATATATTCCAAAGCTCAGCTATTTTATCTCTTACATATATGGTATACATAGGCTCATTTCTTTTTCCTCTAAATGGATGAGGTGTAAGATATGGCGCATCAGTTTCAATAATTACTCTTTTCTTTGGAATTTTTGGAAAAACTTCTAATAATTTTC
>JALVAK010000169.1 GCA_027011225.1 Nautiliaceae bacterium
AAATAAACATACTTTAAATATTTTTAATGCTTTGATTTCACTTTTTTTAGTGGTATTTTGGTTAAGTGGGGGTCTTTTTATAATTAATTTTTTATTATATAAGCCTGATAGTTTATTAAGTGAGCTTGAAATATTGGGTGTATTTTTTGCTGTTAATTATATTTTAACTCTGCCTATTCATATTTGGGAAAAGCATATAGATAAAAAATTTGGTTTTAATGTTGCTCCTTGGAAACTTTTTTTTATTGATGAACTTAAAAAGATTATTCTTTTTATAATTTTTGGAGGAGCTTTTTTTGCCGGACTTATTTATTTTATTGATAATTTTAAAAATTGGTGGTTATGGGGATTTTTATTTACATTTCTAGTTGTAATATTGATAAATATTTTATATCCTATTTTTGCTGCTATTTTTAATAAATTTGAGCCGTTAAAAGATGAAGAGCTTAAAAAAGATATTGAAGATTTAATGAGTAAAGTCGGATTTAAAAGTAGTGGTATTTTTGTAATGGATGCAAGTAAAAGGGATACAAGGCTTAATGCTTATTTTGCAGGGCTTGGGAAAAGTAAAAGAGTAGTGCTTTTTGATACTCTTCTTAAAAAACTTGATAAAAATGAAATTTTAGCGGTACTTGGGCATGAGCTTGGGCATTTTAAGCATAAGGATATTTTAAAAAATATTGCAGTTGTGGGTGTTATGCTTTTTGTTGTGTTTTTTATTTTTGGGAATTTACCGGATAGCTTATTTAAAGAGCTTATGATTCCTAAAAATGGGGCAAATATAATAATTTTAGCGCTTTTATTTAGTGAAGTTATATTTTTTATAATGCAACCTTTTATGAATTTAATAAGCCGTCATAATGAATTTGCAGCAGATGAGATGGGGGCTGAACTTGTTGATAAAAAGGCACTTGCAAGTGCATTAAAAAAACTTGTAAGTGAAAATAAACATTTTCCAAAAGTAAGCAAATTATATTCTTTTATTTATTATTCACATCCACCGATTCTTGAAAGACTGGAAAAGCTAGAAAGTAAAGAGTAAAGAATATTATGTTAATTTGTAAATGTTTAATTTATGAATTAATATTAATGTATAAATAATAAATAAGAGTTTTTGGATAAGCTTTTGTTTGTATTAAATAATAAATATAGCTAAATTTAGGAGAGAAGATGAAGGTATTAATAACAGGTATCAATAGAGGAATAGGAAAAGGTCTGGTAGAAGAGTATAAAAAAAGAGGGTATGAAATTTATGCAATTGGAAGAAGCAATCCTTTTGATGATATAAATTTTTATAAGTGTGATTTAAGAGCAATTGAGAGAATAAAAGAAGCAATAGATAGTTTTAATACCAAGTTTGATTTGGTAATTTTAAATGCAGGAATTTTGGGTGAGATTAAACTTATGAAAGAGTGGAGTGTAAAAGAGCTTGAAGATATTTTTTTGGTAAATGTGTGGTCTAATAAAGTCTTAATTGATTATTTAGCTCCAATTTCAAAAAAAATTGTTGC
>JALVAK010000170.1 GCA_027011225.1 Nautiliaceae bacterium
AAGAAGGCTTTTCTTTTAGCGATTTAGAAAAAATTGTAAATTCTATAAGTAATGAGCTTAAAAAAGTAGATGCAAAGATAGTATGCGGAGATACAAAGGTAGTGCCAAGTGGTAGTGTAGATAAAATTTTTATAAATACAAGCGGAATTGGAAAAATTATAAAAGAAAATATTAGTGCTCATAATTTAAAAGTAGGCGATAAAATTTTAGTTAGTCGTGATATTGGAAGACACGGAAGTGTAGTTTTGGCTAAAAGATTTGGAGTAGATACTGAAATAAAGAGTGATTGTAAAGTTTTATGGGAAGAAGTAAAGGCTTTAATTGACGGGGGAATTGAAATTAGAGCAATGAGAGATGCAACAAGAGGCGGGCTTAGTGCAGTGCTTAATGAATGGGCTGAGGCAAGCAATGTAGCAATAGAAATTGAAGAAGAAAAAGTGCCAATTAGTGATGAAGTAAGAGGGCTATGTGAAATTTTTGGATTTGAGCCAATGGATTTGGCAAATGAAGGAACTTTTATAGTTGCAGTAGCACCTGATGATGCTAAGAGGGCTGAAGAAATTCTAAAAAAATTTAATGAAAATGCCTCAATTATTGGAGAGGTAGTTGAGGGAAATAGAGTTATTTTAAAAACGCCTTATGGAAGCAAAAGATATATTGACTTACCAAAAGGTGAGCTTTTACCAAGGATATGTTAATGCAAGAGAAAATTGTAAAAATGTTTGATGAAATTGCTGAGAGTTATGATTTAGTAAATAGAGTTATAAGCCTTGGAAGTGATAAAATTTGGAGAGAAAAGGCTATAAAAGAAACGCTTAACTTCTCTTTTGAAAATCCTTCTATTTTAGATGTAGCGTGTGGGACAGGAGATATGATAGAAATTTGGAAAAAATATACTCCAAAGGTTGTAGGATTAGACCCAAGTGAAAAGATGCTTGAAGTTGCTAAAAAAAGATTTAAAGATGTTAAGTTTTACCATGGATTTGCTCAAAATCTGCCTTTTGAAAAAGAGAGCTTTGATATAGTAAGTATCTCTTTTGGAATAAGAAATGTAGTAGAAATTGATAAAGCTATTGAAGAGTTTGCAAGAGTTTTAAAAAGAGATGGAATTTTACTTATTTTAGAATTTACAAAACCTGATAAGAAATCTTTTCTTAGAAATTGTATTGACTTATACTCTAAAAAAATCTTACCAAAAATAGCAGGAGCTATAAGTGGCAAAAAAGAAGCATATGAATATTTGCCAAATTCTATAGAAAATTTTTATACATTAAATGAATTGTGTCAAAAACTAAACAAAAACTTCACTATCTTAAAAGCAAAAAATTTTAAACTCTCTCCTACTTCAATGATAATAGCTAAGGGTACTGACTAAATACGCTCAACAAGAAAGCAAATTTTTTAACGCTAAATAAAAGCTAAAAAGCATTAACTCGCAAAGCTCAAACAAAATGCTTTTTCTAACGCCTTTATTTAGCTAAAATTTGCAATTGTTTCACTTTATT
>JALVAK010000171.1 GCA_027011225.1 Nautiliaceae bacterium
CTTTTTTTAACGTATTTTATCCAAAAAATGTTATAATTTTTTCAAAGGAGTAAAAAATGGAAAAGTTTTTTATACATTCACCAAATATTGCAGATGGTAAGTTTCACTTGCCACAAGTATATCCTATGTGTGGAGGTGATAATATATCTCCAATGCTAGAGTGGGGAAATATTCCTGCAGGTGCAAAATCTTTAGCACTTACTATGTTTGACCCAGATGCGCCAACAGACCATGGATGGTGGCATTGGATGGTAGTAAATATTCCTATTGATATTACAATGCTTCCTGAAAATGCTGGAAGCCCAACTAGCGAATATTTTGATATAGGTCTTCAAACGATAAATGATTATGGTGAAATTGGATATGGAGGTCCATGTCCTCCTCCAGGACCGGCTCATAGGTATATTATTACACTTTATGCATTAGAAATTCCGGGATTTAAGGTAAGTAAAGAGACAAATCCGCAGATTTTAAGCGAATATATTCAAAAATATGCAATCGATTCTACTTCAATAATGGCTTTATATCAAAGAGGATGGAAATAAATCCTCTTTTAATTTTGAAGTAATTGTAAGTAATTTTTATAAATAGGCTCATCTACAAAAAGCCCATCAATCGTAAAAGCTCCTTCTTTTTCAAATCTCTCAACTATAATTTTGGCAAATTCTGTGTCTAGATTAAATATTTTATTTGCAATATCAACTTGTGCAGGTGTTATACATCCAACTCCTTTTATGCCCATATCTTTTTGAAGCAGGCACCATTTTTTAAAACCTTCTAAGTCTTTGTATTGTTGATATACAAATCCAATTGGATGGATATTGTTATAATTTGAATATAATGAAAAATCAGCTAAGATTTTATGAATAAATGGATTATCAGTTTTTATTATTGAATGTGGAATATTTAATTCGTTTAATAAATCATAAATTCCTAAGTAAAATGCTTTAAATTTTGGATGAATGAAATCTTTTAAAGATACAAAAACTTCTTTTGTTTCAATTGAGATATGCAAATCTTTATCCGTTAGAAAAAATACATCATCCATCTCTTCAATAGAATGAACTTTTGGGATTCTAAAAGCATTTATGTTAAATTTGTTAAAAAATTTTATCTCTTCTTTTCCACCTTCATCTAGAGGATTAATTCTAATTACTAATTCTTTATTAGGTTTTTGATAGTGAGATAAAAATATAGCGATTATATATTTTGCTATCTCTTTTTTATCTTTTGGTACTCCATCTTCAAGATTTAAGATGATAATATCAGCTGGGATTTCATCAATTTTGTTTAAATGTTTGACATTGTGAGCGCTTACCATTAAAGCGCTTCTTTTTTTTGAAGTAGGAAGAGAAATTTTATTAATAGGTTTTATAAGCTCTTTTGCTTTTTTAATGTCATTGTTTTTTACTATTTCTTCAAGTAATTTTATATCGCTAAAAATCATTTTTTATCCTTTAGAGAGCTTATATATAAATAAATCGTATTTATCTCTTCATTTGTTAGATAATCATATTTTGGCATTACAGATAGATATTTGTGAAAGAGCTTTTTTTTAAATTTTTCAAAAGATATATTTTGAATATTAGGAGCTTTTATTGTTTTTAAGATTTTTTTATTATTTTTCGTTTCATAATATTTTGCGATGATTTTGCCTTGAGCGTGTTTTCCATGGCATTTAGCACAGCTTATACCTCTTGGATTGTTATAAAGCATTTTCCCATATTCAAGTTTTGTAATAAACCAGTCTTCTTTTGAGAGTAAAATTAAAGGTAGAAAAAGTATTATTAATCTCAAAAATAGCCTTTTATGTTAAAATTCTGAAATATTTTACCATAAAGGAAAAATAATGACAATTTTAGATGGCAAAAAATTATCTCAAAAGATTAAATCTGAAATAAAAAAAGAAGCTCAAGAGCTTAAAAAAGAAGGAATAACTCCTGGTCTTGCAGTTATTTTAGTAGGAAATGACCCAGCTAGCCAGACGTATGTTAGAATGAAAAAAGATGCGTGCAATGAAGTAGGGATATATTCTGTAGTGCATGAGTTTCCAGAAACAATTACTCAAAAAGAGCTTTTAAGTACAATTGATATGATAAATGAAAATCCAAATATTCATGGTCTTTTAATTCAGCTTCCACTTCCAAAACATATAGATACTACAAAAATTCTTGAGAGAGTATCTCCTAAAAAAGATGTGGATGGTTTTCATCCTTATAATATGGGGAGACTTGTAGAAGGGCTTGATACTTTTGCACCTTGTACGCCTCTTGGAGTAATGGAGCTTTTTAAAGAATATAATATTGATGTATATGGTAAAGATGTATGTGTAGTAGGAGCTAGCAATATTGTAGGAAAACCTATGTGGGCTTTGCTTGTAAATAAGATGGCAACTGTTGATATATGTCATATTGCTACAAAAGATTTGGCAGCTCATACAAAAAGGGCTGATATTGTAATAGTAGGAGTTGGTAAGCCAAATTTAATTACTGCAGATATGGTAAAAGAAGGAGTTATTGTCGTTGATATTGGAATAAATAAACTTCCTGATGGTAAATTAGTAGGTGATGTAGATTTCGAAAATGTAAGCAAAAAAGCTTCATATATTACCCCAGTTCCTGGAGGAGTAGGACCAATGACTATAGCAATGCTTTTAAAAAATACTATAAAAGCCGCAAAAAACTTTAAAGAGGCAAAATGAAAGAAAAATTAAAAAAACTTTATCATTGGTCTAATACATGGACTGGAACAATCGTAATTGTTTTACTTGTTATTTTTTTTGTAGCTCAGGCTTTTGTAATACCAAGTGGGAGTATGAAAAATACTCTTTTGCCAGGTGATGCGCTTTTTGGTAAAAAATTTGCATATGGTGTGCCAATTCCTCATATTCCTTGGCTTGAAATTCCAATTTTGCCAGATTTTAGAGGAGATGGACATTTAATTGATGGTCCTAGACCAAAAAGAGGAGATATTGTAATTTTCCGTTGGCCTGTAAATCCAAAGATGCATTTTGTAAAAAGATGCGTGGCAAAAAGCGGTGATAAGTTAATGGTAAGAAATAAGCATTTATTATTAAGAGTTGAAAATAATGATGAAAAAACAAAAGAATTTGCTAAAAAAATGAAAGCTGATTTAGTAGACGTAAATGGTGAAATTTGGGCTATAGACCCTTATAAGAAGCTTCATCCAGGAATTCATCACGACCCAAAGGTTTATTTTCCACCAGAAGTTGTAAATTATGGACCTGTGATTATTCCTGAGGATAGTTATTTTATGATGGGAGATAATAGAGACCATAGCAATGATTCAAGATTTTGGGGAGCTGTGCCTTATAAGTTTATTGTAGGAAAACCTTGGTTTATTTATATGAGTTGGGATAGTAATTTTACTGTTAGATGGAATAGGGTAGGAAAAAGTGTAGAAGAAATTGAAAAAGAGCTAAGAGAGGGCAAAAAACCATATATAACAGCAGGATGTAACGAAGATAGTTACAATCCATATTAGGAGAAAAGTATGGAATATTTAATTAAATATAGTGCATTAATTTTAGCATTTTTAATAGCTATTATAGGTCATGAAATTATGCATGGGTTAGTAGCAAAATATTATGGAGATGATACCGCTTCTCGTGCAGGAAGACTTAGTATTAATCCTCTAAAACATATTGACCCTTTTGGGAGTGTTATTTTTCCTATTTTGCTTTATGTTTCGCAAAAAATAGCAGGAGTAGAAAATCCTATCATTTTTGGGTGGGCAAAACCTGTGCCTGTAAATATATTTAAAGTTATAGAAAATGGAGGATATTTAGCAGCTGTTGCTGTATCTTTAGCTGGAATTACGTATAATTTAGTAGTAGCTATTATAGCAGCAAGTGTTATAGACTTTTTCTATCCGCCTCATAGTATTTTCTCATTGTTTTTATTTTTATTTTTTTATTATTTGGTAGTAGTAAATGTTATTTTAGCGGTGTTTAATGCTTTGCCAATTCCTCCATTAGATGGTGCAAATGCTCTTAAGTATCTAGCGCTTCATTTTAAGTTAAATGAAATTGCTAAGTTTTATAATAAAATAGAGCAGTATGGAATGCTTATATTGCTTATTATTCTTTTTACTCCATTAGCAGATTATATATTTATTCCAGCACAAAAATTAATAAGCTGGCTTCTTAGCTTTTAAACCAGCTTTTTACTTTGCTTATTGCTTCTTCTAAGATAGATTTATGCTCTTTTATTTCACCTGTGAAGCTTTGATGAAGTTTTTCTAGAAGCTCTTTTTGCTCAGGAGTCAATTTTTTTGGATAAGTTACATTTATTATTGCGTATAAATCTCCTTTATATCCTGTATTTGGGTCAGGTAAACCTAATCCTTTAAATCTTATTTGAGTTTTATCTTTAGTAAAAGGCTTAATTTCTATTTCTTTTTCACCTTCTAAAGTTGGGATTTTTATTTTGTCTCCAAGAATTGCACTTGTAAAAAATACTGGAACTTCTACTATTAAATTATTTCCTTTTCTTTTGAAGATTTTTGAAGGTTTTACATTAAAAATCAAATATAAATCGCCTCTGCCTCTTTTACCTTCATTTCCTTTTCCTGCTACTCTCATTCTCATACCAGTATCTACACCAGCTGGTATATCTACATGAATTTTTTCTTTTTTAATTATATAGCCTCTGCCGTTGCATTCGTCACATTTTTCTTTTATTATAAATCCTCTACCATTACAATTAGGACACTCTTGAGCTATTCTCATAAATCCATTACTAATAACAATTCTTCCTTGTCCCTGACATGTAGGGCAAGTTTGTGTTTTTTTAGCTCCTGTACCTTTACATTTTGGACATAGTGCTAAGTATTCAATTTCTATTTCTTTACTTACTCCATATGCTGCTTCTTCAAATTCAAGAGGCACTTCTATTGCTTTATCTAATTCATAAGGTGTATCATCATACTTTTCTTCAAAATCTCCAAAAATGTCTCTAAACATATCAAAAATATCACTAAAATCAGTTTTGTAACCTCTACCTTCAAGCCCTTCTTTGCCATATCTATCATATATTGCTCTTTTTTCATCATCACTTAATACTTGATATGCTTCATTTATTAGTTTAAATTTCTCTTCAGCTTCTTTATCTCCTGGATTTTTGTCAGGGTGATATTTCATCGCAAGGCGTCTATATGCTTTTTTTATCTCTTCTTTTGTGGCAGTTTTACTAATGCCTAAAATTTCATAATAATCCATTTCCCCTCCTGTTTTTTTGATGGAATTATACAATAAATAGGGAAGATGAAGTTGAGTTTAAAATTAATTATCTGACACTAAAATTTAATAAATTAAAATTAGCTATTAAGTAGCAAGGCACACCTATAAGCCGGGTTCTGTTTTGGAGAGTATTTATCTAGGCGCACACCTCGCGGTGCCGCTCAAGCGGAGGGTTAAAATGCAAGGCTTTACCATCCCTCCTTGCTGCGGGGTGGGTTTACCAGCGGGATATATTGCTATATCCCCTGGTGAGCTCTTACCTCACCGTTTCACCCTTGCCTGTGGCAAAAGCCCATCGGCGGTCTAGTTTCTGTGGCACTTTCCCTCGCCTTACGGCGGCAGCCTGTTAGGCTGACCCCTGCCTTGCTGCAGCCCGGACTTTCCTCTAGTTTCCTAGCACTCTCC
>JALVAK010000172.1 GCA_027011225.1 Nautiliaceae bacterium
TAGAGAATATATTAAAAAATGGAGAGAAAATAATAATTATATTTAGCACACAGCCCCAAAAACGCTTAATTGCATTATAAATTTTTAACTATGTTAAAAATGTTTTACTATTTTAATTAACATAATATTTTTTCCCTTAAATATGCACTAATTCAAAATCGTTTTTGTTATATATTTCAACATAATCTTTTTCTATGAAATATTCAATTGTTTTATAATTGTAATAAAAAAATAACTTATTAAAATCAATTTTATTATCTATATAATCAATTAAATCGCTTATAAGCGTTAAAAATTCTTTTTTAATACTTTTAGCTATATCATTTGCACTTTTTACAACAGCAAGCATTTCAACAATAAATTTTTTGTATTTATCTTCTTTCTTCAAAAATGTATTTATAAATCTTTTTAAAATATTATTTTGTTTTTTATTTAGTTCTTTATTTATTATCCTTTTAAAATATATCAATTCATCATCGTCACTAAAATACATTTCTGCAAATTTATTTTGGAAAGTTTTAACAAATAAATTTGCTTCCATTAAAATGCTATTAACAGCATTATTTTTATGTTCTTGCATTACTTCATCAATAGCAAAATCCCACATGTTTTCAATATTTTCCTTATAATTTAAATAATCTAAATTCATTTTTTTGATAAGTTTATTATCCTTATTTAACTTATTGAAGTAATAAAATAATTTAAAAAAGTTATAAATCCCCACGAAATTGTAATGTTCTTTTCTTTCTTTTACTTCTTTTATAAAAAATTTAGCACCATAATTATTATTACATTTATCTTTTTTTATTATTTCGCCATTTTCTTTTATTATTTCTATATACCTGTAAGTTTGTTTTTCTATTTCATACAGCAAGCAAGTTTTATTTTCTTTCGCTTTTTTTAATAATTCTTCTTTTTCTTCTTCTGATAACTTTGTGTAAATTCTTTTATAATTTGCAATACCAATTTCCGTATTATTGCCCCTAAAAATTCTTATATTATTAAATATTTTCCAACCCATATATAAATAAAGGTTTTGTTCTTTTTGTTTAAATTTTTCAAAAATTTTATCATCCAAAATATCATTTAAATTTTCTAAATCGTCCGGAATTTCCATAATATCTTTTAAATTTTTACTAATATATTTGCTTATATATAAAACAGCCCCATCCAATGCATCAATGTTATTATCAATATTTTCCACTTCTTCCATTTCATTAACTGCAGTTATTTCAATAATTTTATTACTTTTTTTATTCATTACAAATTTTTCTAATGTTTTGTTATATGCTTTATAAATCCAATTTTCTGAAATTTCTTCTGGTACATACACTAAAAAATGCAAATGCGGAATAAATGTTTTATGATATTCAAAAAATGCGTTATATTTTATATCTTTTCCATATTTTCTTAATTTTTTATTACCTGTTTTTAAAGTCAAATAAAAATAGCGAAAAATTTCATTTAATTTTTTATATGCTAAATAACTTGCTTCTTTTACACTATTAAAAGCAAAATTTTCATTTAATTCCCAATCATCTATATTTTTTTTGTTATATGTTTTAAATGGATGAAATTCAGAAGGTGCAGTAAAAGTTATAAAAAATGGAATTAAATTATTTTCTTTTGCTATTTGTTTATTGTATATTAAGCGTTGGATTATTGTATTAAAATAAGTTTTTATATAGCTTTTAAAATCTGATTTAATTATAAACATTTCACCCGTTTTTTTGTTTTGCACTATATTTTTTTTAGCAAATGCAATTTTTTCAAATTCAGTTTTTCTTGCAATGTCTATATATAAATCTTTTAGTTGTTTATATTCATTTAACAATAAAAATTTTTTTTGTTCTAAAATTTTTTTATAATCCATGTACCTGCCTGTTTTTTTATTTATTCTAAAAAATTAAGTTAAGCAGTCAAATTTTTAGTTTTTTTATTAAAAAATTACCCTATTAATAATAATTAATAATAATTAATATATATTAACGACCTTTAATTTTTTCCGATTTTTCGGGCTTTTTGAAAGATTTTTTAACCAAATTTAGGATATGTTTTAACCAAATTTAGGATATGTTTTAACCAAATTTAGGATATGTTTTAACCAAATTTAGGATATATACCCCTGATTTTTAACCAAATTTAGGATATATACCCCTGATTTTTAACCAAATTTAGGATATAATTTAACCACAATACTAAAAAAGGTTAAAAATGAAAAAAAAATCCATAAAAATAAAAAAACAAAATGAGCTTATAAGAGGAAGAGATGGATTAAGCTTGTATGGAAAAAGATGTTTGAATAGTATTTATTATTTAATACAAGAAAATCTAAAAACAAATCCAAATATTTTAAAATCAGAATACATAATTTTTAAACTTGCGGGATTAAAAAAATTAATGAATTTAGAAAAAGTAAATAATTATATTGATATTATAAAAAATAGCTTAAAAGAATTACAAAAACCAATGGAATTAAATAATTTTAAACATCCCGACGGAACAAATTATTCTTGGTATAGTTTTAGCCCTTTAAACGATGTGGGATTTACTAAAAATAAAAATGATGAGTGGATAGTAAAAATTAAATTATCTAATTTAACAAAACACTTAATAGAAAAAAAAGAAAATTATACAACTTTAGAATTATTACCATACTTAAACAAGATGAGAACCAAATATTCAATGAAATTATACGAATATATTAAAAGTTTTGAAAAATATCATCACATTGATATTACGCATAATCATATTATTAAATTATTTGAATTAAATCCTGATAGTAAATATAAATATTTTTCACAAGTAAAACAATTATTAGAGCGACAAATTAAAGAAATAAAAGAAAAAACAGACTTAAAAAATATTAAAATGATAGAAAATAAAAAAGAAAAATATTTCAGAATTATTATTAATCCAAAATCAAAAAATATCCTAAAAGATAAAAAAGAAATTGACAATATATTAAATAATATTATTAAAAAATTTTAATGATATTTTCATTATTTTTTCATTATTAAATGGTCTACACTTTTGTTTAAGAAAATCAAGTTTGCCTGCGGCTTCCTTTTTTGCATACATATTTGCACGCTTTGCATTGTTATCGCTTCACTACGCTAAACGCTTCGCTTCGCTACAATGCAAACAGCTAAACAACAAAAAAATAAATTAATTAATAAACTAAAAAAACAAATAGAAAAAAAGCTAACTAATTAATTTTCATCTTTTAAAAGTGAAACAACCGAAAAAACATATTCAACTATTTCATCTTTTTTTTTGCCATGTATTCCATTATTTATTAAATCATTTTCAATTTTTCCTTTTAATATTGTTCCCGAATTTTTTTTATTTTTTAAATAATCTTCTAATTGTGTTTTTATTTCTTTTACATTTATAACTTTCATTTTTATCCTTTATTTTGATTTTGATTTTGTTTTGGCAACTTTTGCAAATTTATTTTATTACTTTTATTTTTATTTTCCAAAAAATTTAGATTATTAACATAAGGACTTTGCATATATAAGTATTCAACCCCCTTATTTGTTTCATTTTCAAAAAGAAATTTACCTGGGCTAAAATATTTAGGATATATTCCTATTTCGTCAATTATTTCTTTATATGAACCCCCAAGTGCCGTTTGTAAAGCAGTGTTATTATTAAGTTTCATTATTATTTTAAATTGAATATTGTTTCTAATGTTTGTATTAATGTTATCTGGTTTTTGTGTAATTATAAAAATTTTTATATTTGTGGCACGAGCTTTTGCAAGTAATTCCTGCAGTAATCCTATCATTTTTTCAAAAGTCTTTTTTCCCAATATTTCTTTGTTATCATTAAGCGATTGAATTTCATCAAATATCGCAAATATAGAACTTTCAGAACTAAATGTTTCGCCTTTTTCCTTCATTTTTTGCAGTCTTTTTTCCATTATATTTTTTAAATTTTCAAGCATTTTTTCTAAATCTTTCAAGTTATCTATCACATTTACAAACTTATATTTGTTATATTTGTAAAATTCCACCCCGCCTTTTAAATCAATTAAAAACATTTTTGTTTTATTATATAAAAGGCTATTTATTAAATTATTAACTAAAACACTTTTACCAGCACCACTTTGCCCTACAACTAATAAGTGTTTCATTTCATTTATATTTTTATAAATGTTTTCGCTATTTTCATTTTTTCCAAAATAAATTTTTCCATCTTTATAATAATTTTTATAATTATTTTGGTTTATTTCAAATGTTTTTAAAGTGTCCTTTATTTGCAGTAATACGCCTTTTCTTCTATATCTTTTTATTCGCAAAAAATTAACATTTAAATATTGCTTTATATCATCGTAATTATTCATATAAATTTGAAAATTTGGCTTAATTTTATTTATATACACAACTTCACGCCCACTAAATTTTTTTAACTTATCATAATAATGCTTCGCATTCTTTCCATTTTTAATTTTAATTTTAATTTTAATGTCAAAATTTTTTGGTAATTTCCTAAAATGCAAATAATCCGTAAAACTTACGCCCTTTATTGCTAATCTTATAAAAAATATAAGTAATATTATTATTACAGCATTTAAAGCATAATAAGCAACATTTGCATAATTTAAGTTTTCCAAATTTAATAAAAAATCATTTATGTGGATTAAAACCGAAGAAAAAAAAGAAAAAATGTTTTCCATTTCTTTAGCTTATTATTTTAATGTCTTAATATATTTATAATATAAAGTATTATTAAAAACACCTGGGGCAACTTGTAATTTTATTTCGTCCCCCTCTTTTACACCTAAATTCTTCGGAACTTTTACATTTAAAAGTTCCATTTTTCCGTTATCTTTTTGCACTAAAAATTGTAATTGTTTTGCATCTTCCAATTCAACTACATTTAAAATTTTCCCCAAAATTACTACTTTAACTGTTTCCATTTTCCGTCCTTTGTGTTTTATTTTTATAGTATCAAAACTATTATTTTGATACTATATGTAATTATTATAAGAATTTTTATAAGTAAGTCAAATTTTTAGTTTTTTTATTAAAAAAAATTTTTTCATTTTGATATTCATTAATAAATCTTCTAACTAATTGACTTAATAATTTAGAACGATTGAAATTAAATTCTTCTACAATGTTTTGAAATGCTTGATATTCCGCAGGTTTTAATTTAAAAGATATTATTTTGTAATCATACTTATATTTTCCAACTTTCATTTTTTTACCTTTTTTTATTTATTTTAATAAAAAAACTTATAATGTCAAATCTTTACATTTGATATTATTTTAATATAATTACATAAAAAAGGATTTATATGAAATTTAAAATATTTGGAAAAATTATTGAAATAAAGGCAAAAGACAAAGAACTACATGAATACGGGGCAGAAGCTAAAAGAAAAAAAAGCATTGAAAAAATTGAAAATGCACTTAAAATAATGAGGGATAGCAAATATAAATATAGTGAATACAGACTAAAAAAGATAAGTGGATTAAGTATAAACACAATAAAAAAGTATAGAGAATATATTAAAAAATGGAGAGAAAATAATAATTATATTTAGCACACAGCCCCAAAAACGCTTAATTGCATTATAAATTTTTAACTATGTTAAAAATGTTTTACTATTTTAATTAACATAATA
>JALVAK010000173.1 GCA_027011225.1 Nautiliaceae bacterium
GTCCATAAAGGAGTTATGGTTTTAAAAGTTACTTTTATCTCTTTCACAAAAAGCCTTTGAGCATTTTTTTAATTATAACAAAAAAAATCAAATCTCCCCTCTTAATTGATATGTAATATCCCCTGCTCCAAAACCGATAATTAAACCTTTATCATAATTTTTAATAACATTTCCAAACTCATCAGTTAACATAATATTTTTACTCTTTGAGATTATGCGGTTTGCAAAGATTGGGTTATATTTTTTAAAATGTTTTTTAAAATCAATATCAACCTTCTCTTCTCCAGCTGCCCATACTGGAAGTATTACCAGCTCATCAACTCCCTCAAAACATTTTATAAACCCATCAAGATTATCAATAGTCCTAGAATATTTATGAGGTTGCCAAATAGCTATAATTTTATCTATTCCGTTTAATTTAGCAAAAAGTTTTGCAGAGTTTAGTGTAGCTTTTATCTCAGTTGGATGGTGTCCATAATCATCTATTAACGTAAAATTCTCTTCATTTTGTAAAATATCAAATCTTTTTTTAATGCCTTTGTAGTTTTTTATATTTTTGGAGATTTTCTCAAGTGACATAAATTCATTTGCTGCTTCTATTGCAAGAAGCGCATCAAGTACTAAATGCTCTCCAAATCCATATACTTCAAACTCATAACCTTTATATTCAAAAATAGTTTTTGGCTGGTTATCTCTTATTTCATATCTTATATTTTTAGCTTCTTTAATAAAAACTTTTTTCATAGGCAAATCAAGTTTTTTAATAAAATCATCATCTCCATTTACTACTCTAATTTTAGCCTTTTTTAAAAATTCTTCATAATGAGAATAAAATTTATCCAAATTATGATTATAAAATTCCATATGCTCTGGCTCTGTATTTGTAACTACTGCAATAAAAGGATTAGAATCTATAAAACTTCCATCACTCTCATCTGCTTCAAAAACCATCAATTCACTCTCACTAACCCTTGCATTTGAATTAAATTCTTTACTCTCAGCTCCAATTAGCGCATTTGCATCATCTAAAATAGAAGATAAAATTGCAGTTGTAGTAGATTTGCCATGAGCGCCACAAACTGAAATGACTTTTTTATCTTTAAGTAAAATTGGCAAAAATTCTCTTCTTGAATATGTTTTTATATTCTTTTTTTTAGCTCCAACTCTTTCTGGATTGTTTTCTTTTGCTACTGCAGTATAAATAACTAAATCAATATCATCAGTTATATTTTCTTCTTTTTGAGGGATAAAGACTTTTATCCCCTCTTTTCTTAATTTTTCTAACAAAGCAGTGTTTTTAATATCACTGCCTTGAACGTTAAAACCTTTTTGATTCAAATATCTAGCAATTGCACTAAGACCTATGCCACCAACACCAATAAAATGAATTTTATTTTGCATCTTTTGCATATTCTTCTTGAAATTGTTTTTTGTGTTTTATTATCAGTGCATCTATTTCATCTTTAAAATCAACAAAAAAATCATTTTTATAAGTTTTATTAGTATTTACATATTTTTCAAAAAACTCATCTACACTAAGTCCTTCTAACATTCCAACAACAAACATAGAAAACATCTCTTTTAATTTTTCATCTTTTACAAGATAAAGCATATCATATCCAAGCTGTTTTGCTTCTTCTATCTCACCCTCAGCCCAAAGCTCAAGCATATATTCAAACATTGCTCTAATCACTGCTTTATCAACTGGATTATTTACATCTAAAAATTCATTTTTTTCAAATTTTTTATTAATTATTTCAATTGCATCTTTCAAAATATCTCTAAAAATTTCTTCAATTTTTTCATCTTGATTTTTGTGCAATGCTTTTTCAAGCTCTTTATATTTTTCTACTATATTCATAATAACTCCTTTATAATTTTTAATGCTTTTTTTGTTTTTTCCTCATCATATACTAGTGCAATTCTTACATAACCTTCACCAATGCCACCTCTTCCCATAAATCTACCTGGCATTACTTTTACGCCTCTTTTGTAAGCCTCTTTAGTAAATTCTAAATCATCTTTTACTTCTAACCAAATATAAAAAGTTGCTTTTGGAGTTTCTATACCCAATATCTCTTTTGCAATTTCAAAATTTCTTTTGTATTTTTCTCTAAAAACCTCTACATGCTCTTCATCGCTCCATGCTCTAGCAGCTGCATATTGCAAAGGAAGAGATATAGCACATCCTACATAAGTTCTAAATTGAAGATAATTTTTTAAAATTTCACTATCTCCTGCTATAAATCCGCTTCTAAGTCCTGGGGCTGAGCTTCTTTTTGAGATTGAATTAATTGCTAAGATATTTTTAAAATTTTTATTTCCTACTTTAAGACTTGCTTCAAGAATACTTGCAGGTTTTTCATCAAAATAAATCTCACTATAACACTCATCATTTAATATCACAACATCATTTTTAAGAGCATAATCTACCCACTCACACAATTCATCCAAACTCATTACACTAGCTGTTGGATTATTTGGAGAGTTTAAAATAATAAAATCTTCATCTCCATCAAGCTGGTTAAGATTATTTTTAAAATTATTTTCTTTAAGTAAAGGCATATAATTGATTTTAGCACCAGCGGCAATTGCCGCACCTTCATATATTTGATAAAAAGGATTTGGAAAAGCCATTTTTTTAGGTTTTAGAAACAAAGGAAAATTAAATAAAACTTCTCTTGTCCCATAAGTTGGCAAAAGCTCATTTTCTTTAAGCTCTACTCCAAATCTTCTTTTTACAAATTCTCTTTGGGAATTTTTAAGTATCTCCTCACCTGCAGTCTTTGGATATTTATTAAGAAGATGAGTATTTTTACATAGCTCTTCTTGGATAAATTTAGGAGTTTCAAATTGAGGCTCTCCTATTGTCAAAGAGATAACCTCATCTGGATGAGGTATATTTTTTAATAATTCATTTAACTTTTCAAAAGGATATTTCTCAAACATCAATCCTCCACTAATGCAAGCTCAATTTTAAAGCCACTTTGAGATAATACTTTAACTTTTATTTTTTGACCTTCTTCAAAATCATCTAAACTTTTTCCATTCATTTTACTTATATGCAAAAGCCCCTCAACATCAGGCGCTATTTCTACAAACATTCCAAAAGGCACCTTTCTTTTAATTACACCCTCTAAAATAGTACCCGGCTCAAATTCTGGAATTTTTGGAGTATCATCTTTACAAACTACATTTAAAATATAATCTTTTGCTTCTTGCATCTTTTCTTCATCTTTACCAAAAATCTTAACTTTTCCTGTTTCTCTATCTAAATCAATTGAAATACCAAATTTAGCAATAATCTCTTTTACAGTCTTACCAGCAGTTCCAATAATATCAATGATTTTATCTGGCTCAACTTTAAAACTTAAAACTTTTGGCAATACATCTTCATTATATTTAATCTTACTTGCGGCATTTTCCATTTTTTCTAATATAAATGCCCTAGCTTCTCTTGCTTGATATAAAGCTTCTTTTAAAATTTCAAGTTTAATTCCTCCAAGTTTTATATCCATTTGCATTGCAGTAATTCCATCAAAAGTTCCAGCTACTTTAAAATCCATATCTCCATCATGGTCTTCAAGTCCCATAATATCAGTTAAAATTGCATATTTTTCACCCTCACTTACCATTCCCATAGCAATTCCAGCTGCAAGTTTTAAAAGTGGCACTTTTGCAGCTTTAAGCGCTAAAGATGCTGCACAAACAGTTGCCATTGAGCTACTTCCGTTACTCTCAAGTATCTCACTTACAACTCTTACAGTCTCATCAAATTCAGGGTCAATTAAAGGCTCAATTGCTTTTTTAGCCAAATATCCATGTCCAAGCTCACGTCTGCTTGGAGGTCCAAGTCTCTCAGCTTCACCTACTGCAAAAGCTGGGAAATTATAATGGAGCATAAATTTTTCAAGTTTTTCTTCTTTATCAGTTAAATGAGAATAAACTTGAGCATCCATATCTCCACCACGCGTAGCAACTGCAAGCGCTTGAGTTTGACCTCTTGTAAATAAACAGCTTCCATGAGCTCTTGGAAGAAGATTTGTCTCAATTGTAATTGGTCTAATCTCATCAAGTTTTCTACCATCTGCTCTAATTCCTTCATATAAAATCATACCTCTTACTATTTCTCTTTTTACTTCTTTTACTGCTTTTAAAATGATTTCAAAATTCTCTTCTTCTCCTAAAGCTTTAGCAATTTTTCTTGCAAATTGCTTTAAGAGATAATCTCTTTCACTTTTACTTAAATGTTTAATAATTTCTCTAAGCTCATCAATATATTTTTCTTTTATTAATTTAATATAAGGAGTTAAATCAACTTCTTTTCTCTCTTCATAATTAATTTTTTCTTTTACAAAGTCTTTAAGTGCATTTTCATAAATTTCTGCACCTTTTTTAATATGCTCTTGAGCGATTTTAAGTATTTCAATTAACTCATCTTCTGTAATTTCATTTGTTTTATATTTCACAATAGTATTCTCAACCGGTGCCCCATCAAGCAATACATCATCTACTGGGATAATCTCAATCTCTTCTTGCCCTTGAGAAGCATATTCTATCATTAAAAGCTCATCTTTAGTACCTGTAACAAATAAATTAAAATCTCCTCTCTCAAGCTCAGATAAAGTTGGATTTACAATAATTTCTCCATCTACTCTTGTAATTCTTACGCCATGAACCATTTTAGCAAACGGAAGAGAGCTTAAATACATACATGCCGCTGCTGCATTCATAGCAGCAACTTGCAAATCACTCTCCTCATCAGCACTAAGTGCCATAATCGTAAGAATTGTATTATATCCGTAGTCTTTTGGGAAAAGCGGTCTTAGGCTTCTATCTACAATTCTAGCAGTTAAAGTTTCAAAATCTCCCGGTTTTTGCTCTCTTTTAACAAATCCTGCTGGAATTTTTCCAACAGCATAAGCTCTTTCTACATATTGTACAGCAAGTGGTACAAAATCTTCTTCTACCATCTCTTCTGGATTATAAGTAAGAGCAGCTAACATTACTGTATTGCCTTCTTGCCACCATACAGCACTATCAGCCTGTCTTGCAACTTTATTTAATAAAAGTTTTTGCTCTTTATCATTTATTTTTAACTTAACTTCACAACTCATTCATTCTCCTTAAAATAAAAATCTATTGATACAAAATCTTCAATCTCTTTTACAAAAAAAGTATTATCTGCAAGTTTTTGTACCATTTCAGCTGTTTCTTTTGCAATTATAGGCATTGCCACATTAATCGTGGCAGCTTTTTGAGAGATGCAACTTTTTATAGCACACATTACTCTAAGCCCTGTATTTGCACCCTCATCTACTAATAAAACATTTTTATCCTTAATTGAAATTATACCCTCTCCTGCTCGTAATTGGTATAAATCTTTTAAAATTTTTTCTTCATAAACTCTTTCAATTTCGCTAAAAAGATAATCATCATTAATTTCAAAACTATTTACTAACTCATCTATTATTATATAATCTTTTGTCTCACTAATTGCAGCAATTGAAGTTTGTTTATTAATAGGAGATTTTACTTTTTCAATAAATAAAAAATCTCCTTCTAAAAACCCGCATCTAAGCCCAATTTCTCTTGCATAAAAAATTCCTCTTTTACTAATTGAGAGAACAATATTATCTTTTATTAAATCTCTATCTAAAATATCTAATAATGCATTTAGCGCTTCTTGTCTGTTTTTAAACATTTTATACCTTAAATTTTTTTATATACTCGTAAGGAAATTGCTTTATTATTTCTTCTTCAGTAAATAAAAATTTATAGTTTTCAATATATTTTTTTAAAACTTTATAAGCCCAATTAATCTCTTGCATCTTTTCATTATCTCCATTTAAATCAGTATGATATTTTTTAGATAATTTTCTATACTTTTTTTTAATATCATTTAAAGAGCTTAAAGGTTTAATATCCATTATTTCACAAGCTTTTTTTACATCATCTATTTTAATAGTGATGTGGCACCTCCACTTATTAATGTTTTTAAATCATTATCTCTAAATTTAACTCCAACTCCTAAGAAAAACTGCCTTGCATCAGAATTAATTAAATTATCAACTCCCGCAATAAACTCAAGATGTTTTAGGTATAAATATCTAGCTTTTAAATCAATATGAGGATTATCCCCTCTATAATCATTTTCTCCATTAAAATCATAAATATCAGCACTTAGTTTTATTCTATCTTTATTGATAAAATAATCAACTCCTATACCGCCAGTACTCTCGATAATTCCACCTCTTAGTAAAACGTTATTATATCTTTTTCCAAGCTCTGCATTAAAATAAATTTTACTATTTTCTTCTTCAGCTAGCTTTTTAGTTGAATAATCTTCTTTTGAAGTTACTCCAAAAATATAATATTTTGTAGGATTTGGAATATAAGCTATATTAGCCGTTGTTTTAAAATATCCATCTTTTGATAAATAATTACTATAAACATCTACATCAATTTGAGATTTATTAATTGATGAAAGAAAATCATCAATCTTTTTGAAACTATTACTTCCATTATCAAAGAAATTTTTTGCAGAAGTTATAGTAGCTTTTATACTATTTTTATTCTCAACCAATAAATCATTAGCATTTTCTCCAAGCTTTATATACTCATCTGCAAGTTTTTTTAGTTTTTCATGCAATGTATTGCTAATATTATTGAGTTTTGTCATTAAAATATCAGTTTTATCTAAAATTATAGGCACTTTTTTCTTAATTATATTTCCAATATCTTTATAAGTTAAAACTAAAGAATTTGCATTATCTAAAAGAGTAGGTAATTTATTATTAGTTACTTTTAAGATATCTTTTAATTCTTTTGAAGCATCTTTTATATTAGAAATTGTAAGCTTAATATTTTTCATAGTCTCTGTATCAAGAGTGGTATTTAATTTGTTTATTAACACTTTAATATCATTAACAGCAGAATTAATATTATTCATTACATCTTCCATTGATGCAGTTTTTAGATATTTTTTAATAACATCTCCTGGTTTATAATACTCATGAGAATTTGAAGGAATTATTTTTAAGTATTTTCCACCAAGTACATTATCTTGAGCCACTGCTACCATAGAGCCTTTTGGAACTTTTACATTTTTATTAATTAAAAGAGTTAGCCAAACTGCATTGTCTTTTAACTGCATATCTTTTATTATACCAATTTTAACTCCTCTCATTTTTACACGAGACTTTTTAGCAAGCCCGCTAGCATCATCAACTAAAGCATATAACTTATAGCCTTTTTCTTTAAAATCTTCTAATGTTTTTACCTGAAAAGTCAAATAAAGTATAGCGATTATAGAAATCAATACAAAAATTCCTACTTTTACTTCATTTCTCATTATCTTCCTTATCTAAATAAAATTGATTGTTTCAAACCACCTATTGGGTAAAAATTCACATAAAAACTTAAAATATAATCTACGTTATAAGATATTCCACTCTCTTTTAAAACAGGTGTTAAAGCTTTTTTGAAACTAAAATCATACTGCCAACATTTTTTATTTAAACTAACTCCTGCTAACCAAAATTTTGGGTACTTATTTATAATATCATAATTATACTCAAAATATAGTTTTTTGTATTTGTTAATTTGTTTATTAAATTTTAAATCAATACTTTTAATAATAGGAGAGTATTGATAAATATGTGAAATACTAAAAGTATCATTATTTAAAAATGTATATTGAAGACTAAAAGCATTATAGATAGGTTTTTTTAAATTCCAATCAAATTTGTTTGTATCGCTAATATTTAATCTATCGATACTAAAATTAATCTGATTTTCCATAGGCTCGGAAGTTTTGTTTTCAATATTATAAAATTGATGAAAAGTATGCTCTAAATATAAATTTTTAGTTTTTAATATTTGATATAAATTAAAAGAAACTGAATTTTGAATAGAAGTTAAATTTATAATATCAGCCCTTTTTTTAATTTTACTAAAATTTTTTACATTAAAAGTAATCTCAGGAGATACCACATGTAAAAAATTATTATTATATTTTGTAAAAGAAGACAAAAATTTAAATTGCGTATACGCATCAATACTATAACTTGGAGCAGTAGAAGAGTTATAAAAATTTCCATGCTCTCCTTTAAAAATTTCGCTAATTTTTAAATTTAGATAATTATTAAACAAACTAAAATTTAACGCTATTGGCAAATTAAAAGAATTTATAAAATATCTTTTAGAGCCTTGAGAGTAATAATTATAAAAATTATAATCAAAAGAAGTTATTAACAATCTTTTATTTTCAAATACATGATAATTTAGCTGAGGCAAAACTTGCAATGTATTTTCATTATTTAAAACGGATGTATCTATAAAATATCTGTTATAAATACCAAAAACAGAAGTTAAAAAGTTTTTTACATAATTGATTTTAGAAGTAATTATTTTGTCTGTAAGATAAGCTGTGTTAAACCTATAATTAGTAGGATTTAAATAAAAATAATCCACATCATTTGCATATTTTAAATCAACATATAACTTATCTCCTCCAAAAACTTTATCTCTTTTATAATTAAATTCATACCCAAAATGTTTTTTATGAGCTAAATTATATTTTTCATAATATTTATCGTAATCTATAAAAACTCCTCCTTTAATAATTCCAAACGAATAAGGAGAGTCTACAAATCTAAACTGAGAATAAACTCCTCTTCCTCTAAAAGTTCTAATAGTAGGAGTTATTTCCAAATCACTTCTTATAGAAGTTACAAAATATATAGGTTGTGAATATAAAAAGCCTTCTTTTGTAGAAAAGCCTATATAAGGTCTAAGAAGTCCACTTTTTCGTTTTTTATTTAAAGAATTAAAAAAAAATGGAAAATAAAATACAGGAGTGCGGTGTATATATAAAGTAATATTGTAAAGTTTTAGATATTTGTTTTTTTTATTAAAACTCCCCTTTTTAACAAACAAATACCAATCAGGCTTTTTTACACAACAGCTACTAAATATCGCATTTTTAAATATTAAAATATTTTTATTTTTTAAAATTGCATCTTTAGCCTTAAACCAAATACCAAGCTCTTTATCATAATAAAAAGAGTATCCTAACGTTATATTTTTAGAAGTAACTATTTTTACTTTATCTGATTTTAAAGTACCATTTTTATAAAAAATAATTACATCACCACTAAAAATTGCAGTATGTTTATTTTTTATAATGGCTTTTTTAGATTGAATGAAAAACTCATCATTATAGATTAAATAAGGATTGTTTAAAATAATTGTTTTATTTACCTCTTTTGCAGATGTAGCATAAATTTTTACTATATCTGCAAACGAAAAAACAGCAAATAAAAAAAGACTAATTATCTTCAACAACAACACATCTCCCAACTATATCATGCAAAGCCCTATTATATTTATCAAACAATGCAATCATCATACCAGCATACAAAAACATTTCATCAAAATTTCTAAATATACTTCTTATAAAGCTTCTTAAATGATTTGGAGTTTGCAATGTCTCCATATCTACACATTTTATTTTTACTATCATTTTCCCAATAGTTTTACCATAAAGAGCTATAAAAATATAATGATAAATAGTATATGCAATAAAGATATAAATAAAAATCTTATCTGTGATAATCATATATTCTTGCATAGTCTTTGCATTTTTAAAAGCATCAAAAAAAGCAAAAAAAATCAAAAAAGAGATTAAAAACTCATCAATCATCATAGCAATTGCTCTTTTTGAAATTGATGCTATTTTTAAATTTTCTAACTTATTTTCCATTAGATTGCCTTATAGCCTGATAAGCTATATCTTTTCTATATTTTTTACCATCAAAATGCACTTTATCAACAATTTTATATGCCTCATCTCTTGCTTCTTTTACATCTTTACCAAATCCAACACATACTAAAACTCTCCCACCTGTAGCATAAAGCTTACCATCAATTTTTTTAACTCCTGCAAATGCAATATATCCATTACAATCACTCAAATCATCAATACTAATCTCAGCTGGCTCGCTGCTAGAATATGGATAGTTTTTGCTAGCACAAACAACCCCTACTGCTACCATATCTTTTGTTTTTACATCAATTTTATCAAGCTCTCCTTTTGCACCATTATAAAACATATCAAATAAAGAGCTATCAATTAAAGGCATAAGCTCTTCGCACTCAGGGTCCCCAAATCTTACATTATATTCAAGCACATAAGGCTCATTATCTACTATCATAAGCCCTAAAAATAAAACTCCCTCATACGGGCTTCCTTCTTCTTGCATTCCTTTTAGAGTTGGTTTAATTATTTTTTCTTTTACTTTTTCATAAATCTCAGGTGTAGCAAGTGGAGTTGGAGCATAGGCTCCCATACCTCCAGTATTTGGTCCTTTATCTCCATCAAGAAGTCTTTTGTGGTCTTGCGCTGCAGGAAGCAGTACAAAATCTTTTCCATCACAAATAGCAAACATACTAAGCTCAAATCCATCTAAAAACTCTTCTACAATAACTCTTTTTCCAGCCTCCCCAAAAGCTTTTCCACTTAGCATCTCTTCTACTGCTTTTTTAGCATCTTCTTTACTCTCAGCTATAATTACCCCTTTTCCAGCACATAGCCCATCAGCTTTTACAACAATTGGAAGCTTATCCATCTTATCTATAAATTCAAAAGCTTTTTCTTTATCACTTGTTTCAATATATTTTGCAGTAGGAATGTTATATTTTTTAAGAAAATTTTTCATATAAACTTTGCTACCCTCTAATCTTGCAGCATCTTTACTTGGTCCAAAAATTGTTAAGCCATGCTTTTTAAAAATATCTACAATTCCTTCAACTAAAGGAGCTTCTGGTCCTACTATTGTTAAATCAATATTATTCTCTTTTGCCCATTTTGCTAACTCTTCAAAATCACTAATATCAATATTTGTTGCAAATTCCTCAGTTGCTCCATTTCCAGGCGCATAGAAAACTTCAGCCTCATCTTTTAGGAAATACCCAATTGAATATTCTCTTCCACCACTTCCTACAATTAACACTTTTTTCATCTTCGCCCTTTTTGCAAAATTATATCTTAATTACTTAGCTTATTTCCAGTAATTAATGCATATAACCACGGCCAAATAAGAAATAAAATAACTACTATCGCAATTATCACATAAGAAATTTTAGGTTTTGCTCTATCTTTAATACATTCAATATCATTGTTGCAATAATCAATATCTCTTGAGAGTTTATTCAAATATAAAAAATAATAACAAAACCCACTTAGCAAAGAATTAGTAATAATAATCCCTAATAAAACTATTATTGGATGCATTTTTGCATATGCTAGAATATAACCAACCATTAAAGAAAATATCAAAACTCCAAATGCTTCTGTTGTCATTCTTCTATACAAAAGATAAAACCATCCAAAGATAAATGCATACAAATTAAATTTAACTCTGCATTTTCCAAGACCCTCATCATTCATAATCTCTTCAAAAATTTCTTCATCTTTTTTAGTTAGCTTATAGTAGCTATTTTTTAAAATATTCATATATTTTTGCTTCATCTTCTACCTTTAATAAAAACATTGTAATAATCCCAAATTGCTAAGAATAAAAATCCAATAACTGGAGATAAAAATAAAGCAATAAGCCCAAAAATCCACATATTATAACCAAGCCTATATGCAAAATAAGCTACAATAGTAGCTAAAACCACATAATTTATTAAAAACCAAATTCCCATTAACTGCCTTTTTAGCTAAAATTATATTAAAAAAGGCATTAAATGAAAATAAAAGTTCCTAAAAGTTTTGATTTAAATGTCAAAAATTCTGAAAGCGTAGGAAAAATAGCAGCAGCTGCAAAAAATGGCGGGGTTGAGTATGCACTAATGATACCTACAATAAAACCTATTTATGATAAATTACATCTTGCATACAATTTAAAAAGAGCAAATGAAGAGAATTTTAATCTATTTGTAGCAATTGAAGGGATACATGATAATAAACTCTCAGAAATTTCTATTCTTAAAAATAAAGGCGCAAGTGCCATTTATATAAACTCTGATGAAGATATGAATTTAATAAAAAGAGTTTTTGAGTATGCAGAATTTTTAAATATTCCTATATTTATTAATGCAAACAATAAAGCTTTAAGCAATGGAGTTATGAATGATTCACCTACTGCTTATTCTCTTGGGCTTAATGGCATTGCTAATTATGCAGAATCAATTGAAGTTGCAAAGATTTTAGAATTATCAAGACATTTTAATGCAAAGATAATCTTTCAAAGTATTACTACAAAAGAATCTATTGAAATTTTAAAAAACAGAGCTAAAAATGTTTTTGTTGATGTATGTATAGATAATTTATATTTTTGTGATGAGGATATAGGAGAATTTAACACTCTTTTTAAAACTTTTCCGCCTCTTAGAAGCAAAGAAGATAAAAATGCCTTGCTTAAAGCATGTGAGAATGGAATAGTTGATTTTATCTCATCTAATCATATAGCAGCCACAAATAAAGATGTGCCATTTGAAGAGGCTGATTATGGTATAAGCAAGTTAGATATATTCACTCAATTAGCCTATTCTCTACCTTTGCCTACTAAAACTATTACTAAATTAATCTCTACAAATCCTGCAAAACTATTTAATATTGAAATTGATGAATTTGTAGAAATAGAATTTGGAGAATTTGAAGTTGATACAGCTAACTTTAAAAGCAAATCAAAATTAACTCCGTATAAAACATTAAAAGCAAGACTAGTTTAGTCTTCTTCACTCAACTTATTTTCTTTACTTTCAATAAAAAATCTGCTATAATATATTAAAGTTTTAAGGAGGGGAAAAATGAAATATTATGAGCCACTTGGAGATGGTAAAATCAAATGCCTCCTTTGCCGTCACCATTGTATACTTAAAGAGGGTCAAGTAGGCATTTGTGGTATAAATATGAATAAAGATGGAAAACTTGTTAACTTAGCTTATGGACATCCAGCAAGCATAAATGTAGACCCAATTGAAAAAAAACCACTTTTTCACTTTTTACCAGGTACAGCAGTTTTGAGTTTTGGAACTGTTGGATGTAATTTTAGGTGTCCATTTTGCCAAAACTGGCAAATATCTCAAAATCATAACGTAGATACATCTATTTATGTACCACCTGAGAAAATGGTGGAGCTTGCACTTGAATATAAGTGCAAATCTATTGCTTATACTTATAATGAGCCAAGTGTTTTTTATCCATATGCTAGAGATGTAGGAATTTTAGCCAAACAAAAAGGATTAAAAAACGTATTTGTAACAGATGGATATGAGAGCGTATATGAAATTGAAGATATGAAAAATTGGGTAGATGCTTGTAATGTGGATTTAAAAAGCTTTAATAAAGAATATTATAAAAAAGTATTAAAAGCCAACTTAGATTATGTGCTTGATACTATTAAAAGATTGCATGAAAACGGAATTTGGCAAGAAATCACAACTCTTATAGTACCAGGCGATAACGATAGTGAAGAAGAATTAACTAAAATTGCTGAATTTATTGCAAGTGTGGGTACTGAAATCCCATGGCACATATCAAGATTTCATCCAGATTATAAAGTTACCAATAAACCTCCAACACCAATGGAGACTATGTTTAAAGCATATGAAATTGGTAAAAAAGCAGGGCTTAAATATGTATATCTTGGAAATGTGCCAATTCCAGTAATTACTTATTGTCCAAAATGCAATGAAGAGTTAATAGTTAGAAGCATATATAAAGTAGAAAAAAATATCTTAAAAATTGATGAAGATGGTAAAGCACATTGTCCAAAATGTAATGAAATCATTGAAGGAGTTTGGAAATGAGAAGAGCAGTAGTAAAAGAGTGGTATGGTGGAACTTGTGAAGCAGTAGAAAATTTTATAGCTCATTTTAATAAAATACTAGATGAAAATGTAGACCCTAATAAAGCAAAAGAGATATTCTCTCTTAAACCAAAAGCATTAATAGTACCTCATGCGGGGTGGATGTATAGTGGATTTACAGCAAATTTAGCATATAGAATTGCTAGTAATACAAAACCAAAAAGAGTAGTAGTAATTGGTCCATCTCATAGAGTACCATTTAGAGGTATTTCTACTACATTAGAAGATGTATATGAAACACCTTGTGGGTTTTTGCCAATAGATAGGGAATTTGCAAAAGAATTAATAGAAAAATTTGGTGTTTTAAATCTTGAAGAAGTGCATCAAGAGCATTCAACAGAAGTGCAAATGCCATTTATTTATCACTATTTTGGAGAAATTCCTGTAGTTGAGCTTATTTATGGAGATTATGAGCCAGAAAAACTCAAAGATATAATTGAATATGCGCTAAATGACAATTCATTAGTGGTAATATCAAGCGATTTAAGCCATTATTATGATTTAAAAACAGCAAATGCCCTAGATTATAACTGCCTACAAGCAGTACAAGATTTAGACTTAAATGCACTTGAGAGATGCGAAGCATGCGGTAAAATAGGAATTGCTGGTATGATTATGGCAGCAAGAGAGATGAATTTAACTCCACTTATCGTAGATTATAGAACAAGTGCAGATGTAAGTGGAGATACTTCAAATGTAGTTGGATATATGAGTGCAATATTTATCTAATTTATGATATAATAACAAAAACTTCCAACTAAGGAGGTGCTAGATGGCAAGAGGAAAATTCAAAATGAAAAGAAAAAGAAGAAGAGTTTTATACTCTAAATAAACTCTTCTATCTTATCTTATTCTTCCCATCTTTTTTAGCTTCGTACATTTTTTTATCTGCTGTTTTTATTAATTCATCATAAGTTTTAATTTTAGGAAAAGATGCTATACCAATACTTGCACTAACTTCATATTCTCTAAATACAAAATTTATCTCTTTTTGAATCTTTTCTAACATATGTTTAGCGCATTTTTCATCACAATCTATTATTGCTACTACAAATTCATCTCCCCCAAATCTTGCTATAATATCTTTACCTTTTAGATTGCTTTTTAATATTTTTGCTGTTTTTATTAATACCTCATCTCCTTTATTATGCCCAAACGTATCATTAACATATTTAAAATTATCTAAATCTATAAATGCTATAGAAAAAGGAGTGTTTGTTTTTATAAGCTCATTTATCTTTTTTTTAAAAAAACTTCTATTATAAACTCCTGTTAGTAAATCATGAGTGCTTTTATATTCTGCTTCTTTTAATAACTCCTCTTTTACTTTAACCATTTCATCATACTTACTACTAACTTCATCTAAAATATTTAATAAAATTTGAAGTTTTATATCCATTACTTCTCCTTAATAGCCACAATTAAAGAAGATTGATTATACAGTTTTGGTTTTTGATGTTTATAATCAGGACCAATTTCTCCAAAAGTAGTAAATCCAAATACAGGAGCATTTAAAATTTCTGCATAAATTTCACTTTCTTTAGATTTTAATTCCCCTAATACAAACTCTCTTGCATTAGAAACAAAATTAAAAACTAAATCCGGAGAAATTTTTCTTTTTAAATTTAAAGCTACTTTCTTATCTTCTTCTAAAAGTATTTCAGCAGTTGCAAATGATAATTTAACTTTAGAATCTCTTTTAATATTTCCAAAAAATTCAGTATAAAAATTCTCTTTTATACTTTTAAAAGTTCTCACTACATCTACTATTCCAGTGTTATCAGAAATAACTAACAAAGGAGAATACCATAAATTTTCTATTTTACCATTAGTATTTTTTAAAAGTTTTTTAGTAAGCAAAGAAGCATCTTCATAATCAATAACATATAATTTATTTTTCAAAGAAACATTAATTTTATAAGTAGGTCCTATGGGTTTATATCCTAAGGATATTCCAAATTTATAATCTACATTATCAAATTCTAATACTATAGGCTTTTCTTTTTCTATTTTTCCTTCATAATAAATATAAGCTCTCTCTCCAGAGCATACGCCTCCAATTAAAGGAATTTTTATTTTATCTAAATCATCACAAATACATTTTTCATTATTATATGGGATAAATACTATATTAAGTTTATCTTTATTTAATGAATCTAAGCTTTTTATAGAAATTTTTCCTTTATTTTCAAACTTCAAAAAAAGAGCAGTTATAGAATTATTAATATAGCTATGAGAAAAAGACTCCTCAGAATTAAAAGCAAAATATTTATCAGTTTGGAATATCCTTTTTATAGTAGGATTTATATCCTCTGGATGAAATTTATCAGAAATTGCAAAAACAATAAAGTCAAAGTCATCTAAAAAGTAATCATTTTTAAATTGCAAAAAAATATCTTCCATAGCTACAAATAAGGCATCATAGCAACTTACATAAATTCTAGCTTTCATTTATCCACTTTTTTTAATGTAAATAATTTATCTAAGCCTAAATCTCTAAATAAAGAGAATATAAGCTCATTATAAATAATTATTTCTATTTCCTTTCCTCTATCTCTTAGAGCAGTTAATTGTCCTATTATTGCAGAAGGTAAAGAGTAGTTATTTACCATATCTATGATAATTTTAGTAGCTTTTATTTCTTTTAGATTTTTTACTAAATCAAAAATAGATTCTATATCTACTAAGGGCTCATATATTATTACTTTATTATCTTTGATTTCAAAACTCATCGTTTCTCCTTTTTAAGCTTCACAATAAACTTAGCTCCACTTTTGGTGTTTTCAAAATCGATTGTGCCATTTAATCTCTCCTCGGTTATTTTTTTGCTCATATAAAGCCCAAGCCCTATTCCTTTAGGACCTTTAGTAGTAAAATAAGGCTCAAAGATTCTATCTTTAATCTCTTCTGGTATCCCACCTGCATTATCTTCTATTATTAGATAAACATAATTTTCATCTTCACTAGAAGATATTTTAATTATTTTACCATTTTTTTTACTCTCTAGCGCATCTCTCGCGTTTGATATTAAATTTAATAAAACATGAGATAATTCTTTTTTATAAGAATTTAGTTTTAAATTCTCATCTATATCAATATCAACTTTAATATTTCTATTTTTTAGTTGTACTCCTACTATTTTCATTATATCTTCTATAAGATTTTTTAATAAAAACTCTTCTTTTTCTCTATCAGGCTTTGAAAAATTCATAAAATCATCAATTATTTCAGATAATTGCTGTGTTTGATTTTGAACATATTTAGCAAAATTTTTACACTCTTCTTCTTTTAACTGATTCATCTCACTTTTTAATTCAATTGTAATAGCTGATGCACTTAATGAATTAAGCGGTTGCCTCCACTGGTGCGCTATCATATTTAACATCTCTCCAAGAGAAGCTAACTTACTTTGATTTAAAATAATTGCATCCTTTTTTCTAATTTCTTCTATTTTTTTCTTTACATTAATTTCTAACTCTTCATTTACTTTTTTTAATTGATTTAATAGCTCTTCTTTTTCTTTTTCCCTTTTATAATCTATAAATGATATAAAAATTAGTACAAAAAACATAAAAAATGCAATAATTAACACAATTCTAATATTAAATATAAGCTTATTTAGGATATTTTTGATAAATTTAGATAATTCTAAAGAATAATCTATTACAATAAGCGCTTTGATTTTACCATTTACTACAATAGGATAAATATAAGTTAAAAAGAGTGATTTTAGTTTATAATGAAAAAAATAATGCGGTTTTAATTTTTTAAATTCTTCTTTATTCAAAGGATAAAAGCTCTCTTCAAAACAAGCTTTATCTTTTTTTGAAGCATCTGCTAAGAAAACATATCTATCATTCTCTTTGCCAAGCAAATAAATATATTCAACATCATTTATACTAATTAATGACAACTCTTCTTCGATATATTTTTGAATATTAGGGTGTGATTTTAAGTACCTTATCCAATTT
>JALVAK010000174.1 GCA_027011225.1 Nautiliaceae bacterium
AGTTAGAATTAATTATTAGTTTTAAAGGATGAAAATGAAGGACATTGATAAGATTGCACTTGCAGGATTGCTTCATGATATAGGAAAGTTTGCTCAAAGAGCAGATGTTACTTTAACTAAAAATCCTAAACTTTATAATTATATTCATGCTGCATATACTGCAGAAATATTAAGTAGGTATAAAAATATTTTTAAGTTAACGGATGAGGAGATTGATTATGCAGCAATGCATCATAACTTAAAAGTTGATATGGATGATGAATATTGGATTATAGCTGCTGCTGATAGATTAGCAAGTGGATTTGAGAGAGAAGTATTTGATGATTATAATAATATTTCTAAAGAGTTTGAGAATTTTAAAAATCAGCGATTAAAATCTATTTTTGATGAAAATAAGGAATATAAAATTGATAAATTATCTCCTTTGAATATTTTTTCTTCTGAAGAAAAAGGGAGTTATAAAAAGTTATGGAAAGAGTTTATTAAGGATTTAGAAAAAATAAAAAATTATGAAGCAATTGATTATATTTATAAAAAATATACTACTTTTATCCCTTCTTCAACTTCTTTTAAATTAAAGAATTTTAAACCAGTAAAGGCAAATATCCCTTTATATGACCATTCAAAAACTACTGCTGTTTTTGCTAGTGTAATTTCAGAGTTGGTAAAAGAAGGAAATAAAAGCGTAATTGATTATTATAAATATGGAAGAATTGAAGATTATGAAAAGAATAACTTTTTGATTATTGCAGGTGATTTTTTTGGTATTCAAAATTTCATTTTTGATAAAATCAAAGCTAAATATGCTTCAAAAATGCTTCGAGCTAAATCTGCTTATGTGGAAATACTCACTAGAGTTGCTGCTTATTATATTGTAAAAAAATTAAATATTAGTGATTTTTCTATAATTTCAATGGGTGCTGGAAAATTTGAAATATTACTTCCAAATACTGAGAAAGTTAAAGAAAAATTAGAAAATATAAAAAGAGAATTTGATGAGTTTTTTTATGATAGATTTTTTGCTTCTACTGGAATTGGAATAGTAGGAGTTGAGTGTGGAATAAAAGATTTTATAAGAGTAGAAGAAAATGGAGAAGTTCCATATAAAAAATTAAGAAAAAAAATAGCAGATGAGATAGAGCTTATGAAGTTAGAGAAATTTAAATATATTGATAAGTTTATGCATGATTATGATAAAGATATTAATAATTCTAATTTATGCGAATTTTGTGAAATTAGAAAAGGAAAACAAAAAGAGGATTATATTATTTGTGATGTGTGTGAAGAATATGTAAAAATTGGTAAAAAATTAGCTGAAAATAAAAAAGAGAAATTTTTAAGTATTACTTTAGGGGATAGTTTTAAAGATTTTAAAATAGATTTTAATAAAAGTGGAGATTATGTATTTGATATTTCAAAAGACGAAGAATTTAAAGGTTATGAAAAATGGGAAATTTCTTCTTATGTTGCGACTTTTGATGAATTAAATGATATAGAAAAAAGTTTAGTTGAAAGTAAAGATATTTTGACTTTTGAAGATTTAGCGAAGCTTAGTGTAATTGAGGGAATAGAAGGTAATAAAAGAAAGAAAGGAGTAGAAGCAATAGGAGTTTTTAAAGGTGATGTAGATTTTATGGGTAATTTTATTCAAGGATTAAATGAGAAAGCGAAAAAAATAAATGTAACCGCTTCTTTTTCTAAATATAATTTTTTTTCAAGACTTATGAATTACTTTTTTAGTGTGTATGCTCCTTATTTAATGAGAAATAAATATAAAAAAATTTATACAATATTCTCAGGTGGAGATGATATTTATATTGTTGGAAGTTGGGATGAGGTTAGTAAATTCATAAAAGAATTTAGAAATGATTTTATTAGGTTTTGTGAAAATCAGATGAAGTTAAGTGGTGGATTTATTGTTACTAAACCTAATAAACCAATTAATTTTATTTCAAGGGTTGTAGATGAAGCTGAAAGTGAAGCAAAAGATTATAAAAAAGAGCAAGATTATTTAAATAAAGAAAAAAATGCTTTGTGTGCATTTGATGAGGTAGTAAGTTTTAATGAATATGTTAAAAACGATATTGATAAAATATTTAGTGAATATAATAATTATTTAAATACTTCTTTTTTATATAGATTATTAGATTTTGCTAGGATGAGTAAAAATATTACTCAAAATCCACTAAATGCAATGTGGATTAGTAAATTTGAATATTCTTTTAGAAGAAATTTAGAAAATGTTTATAAAGATGTAGATTTTAAAGATTTTAAAAAAGCTTTAAAAAATTATATAAAAGAAGAGCCTTCAAATTTTATTATTAAGCTTCATGAATTTATTTATAAAAGGAGAAAAAATGGCAATTGAATTAAAAATTACCCCTGAGTTGTTTAATAGTGTGGCAAAAAGTTGGGCTGAAAGAATAGAGCGAGGCAAGCCTTCTATGAAAAAAAATCAAATTAGAAATTTTTATGATAAGGTTTTAGAGCTTTATGAAAAATCACAATATAGTAATAATTTTGAAGAGGAAGTTTTACCGTTTGTAAAAATGTTAAATTCAAAAGTTGCATATGCACTAAATCGTTCTCCAAAAGTAGCAAATGAAGAGTTCAAAAAAATGATGGAGAGTTGTATTGAGCAAGTAAATACAAAAAAGGATTTAGAAGTATTTAAATATTTTTTTGAGGCAGTAATTGGATTTTATAAGGGAGGGAAATAATGAAAATTTTAACATTAGAAGGGACAATAAAAGTAATTACAGGTCTTCATATAGGAGGAAGTGATGATACTATGAAAATAGGAGGAGTTGATAATAGTGTAATAAAAGTTTATGATAGAGAGTTAAAAAGAGAATTACCTTATATTCCTGGAAGTTCTCTAAAGGGAAAAATTAGAAGTTTGCTTGAATGGTCTTATGGTGTAGCAGGGTTAGATGAAGATGGTAAACCTTTTAATGGAGAAATATTAAAAAAATATCAAAATGTTCATTTAGAAAATAAAAAAGAAGAATTAGAAAATTTTTTAAAACTTTTTGGAGATAATAGTGATGAAAATAAATATGGTATGACACGCGCAATTTTTAGTGATTGTTTTTTAACTGATGAAATTAAGAGTAATTTAGATGAAATGGAAATAAGAGAAGTTAAAACAGAAAATATGATTAACAGAGTTAAAGGTACTGCACAACATCCAAGGCAAACTGAAAGAGTAGCACCTGGGGTTGAATTTAAATTTGAGATAAGAGTAAAAGTTTTAGAAGGTGATGATGAGAATGCTTTTAAGAAAATAATAGAAAAAGGATTGAAATTATTAGAACTTGATTATTTAGGTGGAAATGGAAGTAGAGGATATGGAAGAGTTGAAATAAACTATAAAGATTGGAAAGATGAAACTATATAAAACTACTATAAATCCCTTAACTCCTTTTGCAACTCCTTTAAAAGGAGATACATTATTTGGAAGTATTTGTTGGGCAATAGTGTATTTATACGGAGAAGAAAAATTAGAAGAAATGTTAAAAGATTATGAAAATGAGCCATTTTTGATAGTAAGTGATGGTTTTTTAAAAAATCATCTTTTAAAACCAACTTTTCCAAGATATTTTTTAGGAGAAATGGAAGATGGGAAAAAGAAGGAATATAAAAAGAAAATATGGGTAGAAATTGAAGATGTATTAAAGGGTGATTTTAGTAGAGCAAAGAAAGAGAGTGAAGTAGAATTTAAAAAAGATTTATTTGAAGTAAAAAATAGTATTAATTATAAAACTTTCACAACAGGTGAAGGATTTGGTCCTTTTATTGTAGATAATATTATTTATCTAAAAGAAGTAGACATATATTTTTTAATTAATTCTTATGAAGAGGAAATAAAAAAAGCTTTTAAACTTTTATCAAAACTTGGCTATGGAAAAGATGCAAATTTAGGAAAAGGAAGATTTGAAATAGTTAGTTGGGAAGAGATTGAAATTAGAGAAAGTGAATATTTTATGGCTCTTAGTGATTTTGTAAGAAGTGAAATTGATGGAATAATTTATTATGATGTTATTACTAAGTATCCTAAAACTAGAGGAGATTTGCCTAACCCTTTTAAAAATCCGCTTTTAATGGCAAGAGCAGGTGCTGGAATTAAACTTAATAAAAAAGATAAATTAGCATATATTGGAAAAGGTATAAAAGGTTTTAACAATAGTGATAAAATAGTACATCAAGGATATTCTATAATTTTTCCTATTGGAGTTGAAAATGAGAGTTAAAATAACAGCATTGTCACCTATTCATATAGGTACAGGAGATATTTATGAGCCTAGCAATTTTGTAATTGATGGAGATTATTTATATTTTTTTAAAGAAGAAAATTTTTTTAAAAAACTACCTCCAAATGATAAAAAAGAATTTATTAATATTTCTCAAAGAAATATTTTTCAGATTTGGAAATTTGTGTCTTTAAGAAAAGAAATAGCAAAAAGTATTTATAGATATAAAGTTAAAATAAGTAGTGGTTTAAAAGAGGAATACAAAAATAATCTTGGAAAGCCAACTCAAGTTTCTAAAGATGGAAGAGTGTTTTTTAATCAATTTCAAATTCAAAAATCACTTAGACTGTCTAATAAAAATATTTGTTATATTCCTGGGAGTAGTATAAAAGGTGCTATTCGTACAGCTCTAGAAAATATTTTTAATTGGACTGATAATAATATTTATAAAGAAGTGTTGATTTCTGATTCTTCTCCAAGAGAAGTTTATGAATTAATAGGTTATGCATTAAATAAAGAAAGATTTGAGGATAATTTAATAGGACCTAAAACTTTTGTAGAAGTTATTATGTCTACTCCTTCTTACAAGAGCGAATTTGAGTTTGATTTGAATTTTAAAAAATACAAAGATAATAAAATACATATTTCAAAAAAAGACATTATTGAAGCATGTAATAGACATTATAAACCTTTATTTGATTCTATGTTTGAAGATAAAGAGATATATAAAATTTTAGGTAAAAAATTTAAATCTGAATATGAAAATTTTAAACTTAAGCCTAATCAATTTTTATTAAGAATAGGAAAACATAGTGGTGCAAGAGCAGTTACGCTAGATAAAAGAAAAATTAATGTAAAATTTGCAGAAGTAAAAGGCAAAAATATAGATGATAAATTATATAAACTAATTAAAAAATCTAAAAAAGAGCCTGAAATTATAGGAGATTTAGCTTTAGAAGATAGATTTTTAAATGAAAAAGAGAAAAAAATTCAAGATATTTTTTGGGATTATTATGAAAGTATTGAAAATCCAGAGCCTTTAAAAGAGGATTTAGAGAAGAAGAAATTAAGAGATATTAAAGGAGTTTTAAAAGAAGAGACTACTACATGGGTTTTTGGTTATAAAAATTCTTTGCAAGAAAATTCTCATTTGCCTTTTGGATGGGTTTTATGTGAGATTCAATAATGAAGGATAAAAATGAATTTTATTTTAACATCTTGTGGAATTAGTATGCTTACTAATTATTTGAGAAATTTTGATATTTTTCCGAGTGAAGTTTATAAATATTCAAATTTAAAAAAAGAAGATATTGATGAAAAT
>JALVAK010000175.1 GCA_027011225.1 Nautiliaceae bacterium
ATCCGATTTTATTATTGAAGTGGCAAGGAAGCCGCAAAAAAATAAAAGGAGTTAGTTATGGGATTTAGAATTAGAACAAATATTCCAGCATTAAATGCTCATGCAGCATTGCAAGAAACAAATAGAAAACTTGCGGATTCATTAGAAAAACTATCTACAGGGCTTAGAATTAATAAAGCTGCTGATGATGCATCAGGTTTACAAATTGCTGATAGTCTAAGAGACCAAGCAGATTCTTTAGGTCAAGCTATTAGAAATGCAAATGATGGTATTGCAATTATGCAAATTGCTGATAAAGCGATGGATGAGCAAACAAAAATTCTTGATACTATTAAAGTAAAAGCAACTCAAGCTGCTCAAGATGGACAAACAGCTGAGACAAGAAAAGCACTTCAACAAGATATTACAAGACTTATGGAAGAGCTTGATAATATTGCTCAAACTACTTCATATAATGGAAAAAGTTTACTTAGTGGAAGTTTTGTAAATCAAGAGTTTCAAATTGGTGCGTATTCAAATCAAACAGTAAAAGCAAGTATTGAAGCAACAAGCTCAGATAAAATTGGTGATACAAGATTTGAAACAGGGCAACTTATTACAAAATCTGGAGAAGTAGCACTTAAATTTATGAAAGTTGATGGTATTCATGATATTCAACTTGAAACAGTTAAAATTTCTACAAGTGCAGGAACTGGGCTTGGTGTTTTAACTGAGGTTATTAATAAAAACTCAGATAAAATTGGTGTTCATGCTTCATGGCAAGTACTAACAACAGGAAAAGCTGAAATCTCAGGTGGTGATGTAAAAGGTTTGAAAATTAATGGAGTTGAAATAGGAGATATTTTAGACGTTAAAAAAGCAGATAGTGATGGAAAACTTGTTGCAGCTATTAATGCTGTTAAAGACCAAACAGGTGTTGAAGCTTATGTAGATAATAGAGGAAATTTAAATCTTAGAAGTTTGGATGGAAGAGGAATTTCTGTAGATATTGCAAGCGGTGCTGCTAATGTAGGATTGGCTTCTCATACAGAAAACTATGGTAGACTTACTTTAACAAGACTTGATGCAAGAGATATTATTATCTCTGGGACAAATGCATCAGGTGCAGGGCAAGGCTCTAATGCTACAGTAGCTGAAGCTACAATTAATTTAAGAAGTATTAGAAGAAGATTCACGAAAGATGAAGCAAGCGCAATAGGAGCATTTGCAAATAGTAATGTAGCACAATTTGGAAAAGAAATTGGTGCAGGTGTAACAACACTTAAAGGTGCAATGGCAGTTATGGATATTAGTGATTCTGCTATGAAAATGCTTGATAAAATTAGAGCAGATATTGGTTCTGTTCAAAATCAATTAACAAGTACAATTAATAACATAACAGTAACTCAAGTTAATGTAAAAGCAGCAGAAGCTCAAATTAGAGATGTAGATTTTGCAGCTGAGACTGCAAGATTCCAAAAATACAATCTTCTTGCACAATCTGGAAGTTATGCACTATCTCAAGCAAATGCAGTGCAAAAAAATGTTATGAGATTGCTTCAATAATTTTAGCCCTTTTGGGCTTTTTTTATTTATTGAGTTAATAGATAAAAAAATTAAAGAAGCTCTCTTTTTTGAAGCTCTTCTTTAAGTGGATTTAATGAGCGCTCTATTACTATTTTTTGTGCATTTACACTACCTGCGAGCATAAACAGCCAATCTTTATGTTGCATTATCCATTCAATTATTTTTGCTTTTTTTTCAATTTCTGTATTAGTAGGTTTTACTATAACTTTTGCAAGGTTTAATTCTTTATTTACTATATAACTCTCAACTGTTTCTCCAAATATCATAGAAAATTTTTTCGATTCAATTAAATCTTTTATTTTATCTATTTTATTTGATAGGTTATATAATTTATTGTAATCAATTTTATCTAATTTGTTTTCATTTTTTAATTTTTCTAAATTTTCACACTCTTTTGCTACTTTTAAAAAAACTTTTTCTATTTTTGTTTGTACTTTATTTGCATAAGTTATCATATCAGTTGTTTTTTTATATGCTTTTAGAAGATTTTTATTTATAGATTTTTGAGGAGGAAGTTTTAATTTTATAGGTTTTTTCTTTATAGGTTTTACATATTCATTTATGAAATTTTTAAAAGCTATTTCAATTGAGCCTTCAATTCTTGCTCCACCTTCTGTACAATTAAATGTAAGGATACCTTTTTGGATAGAGTCATGTATCTGTTTTTCAAAAAAATTTTTAAACATATTCCAAACTTTTGTAGTTCTAATTTTCCCTTCTCCTCCATATTTTGTTACATATTCATCTGTTTCTTTAAATTTTACTTCATCTTTACCAAAAACATGTCCTTCACTATGAGATGCTCCATCTTCACTATATGCTAAATCTTGTCCAATTAAAGCTATATATTTATAATTCATGTCGATTGCAAGCTCATGTGCCATATTTGCGGCACTCATCCCATAGCCTAGATACCCATACCTATCAAGAGCGTAATATTTTGTATATCTAAAAGGTCTCATTACAAGAATTTTTTTACCATGTGAATTATCTAAAACATTTCTATGTTGCAAAGAAGCATGAAGCATTATTATATCTTTTTGAAACTCAGGTGAAGTTTTTTTGAAAAATTCTCCTGTTGCTTCAACTCTTTCAAGAGAAGTTACAAAATCAGGCTTTATTCCCCATTTTTCAAGTATTGGCATGGAAGCATCAACGCTTATTATTGTTACATAATCTTGTATTTCTTTTAAAAGTGGTAATTGTTTTTTAAGACTTGGACCAGTAGATACTATAATTGCGACATCAGAGTTTTTTTTGTTTAAAAGTTGTTGGAATGTGTAATTTTTAATCATATCAGGAAGATTTTTTATATGATGCTCTATACCTATTAAAGTATCTATTGTGTCATTACCAAGGTTGATTATTGCTTGTTTTATTCCTTTTATAATTGTTTGATTTACATTGATAATATCATCTGAGAAGTTTTTTTCGTAATAAGGTGTTTGGATAATAAGCTCATAAGTTTTTGAAAAAACAATTATTTCTTTGTTTGTAAATATTTTAAGAGCGTAAGGAAAGTTAAAATCTTGGGTTAAAATAATTTCTATTTTATCATTTTCAATTTCTTCACTTAAATCAACAATATGAAAAGCAATATGTATAATTTCAGGATTTGGCTCAAATACAAAAATTTTTTTATGAGTAGGATTAGCAAAAAGTAATTTTATTAAAATACCATTTCCCATTCCATAAAAAAACAAATAAGGATATCTTTCATATTTTTTTAATTCTTTTTGTTTTTTATCAATTTCTTTTAGTGGGGAAGTTTCGTATAGAGGATATTTTCTTTTTTTATCAATAATATTTAAATTTATGATATCATCGCCTTGTTGTATTACTTCAAAATTTTTATAGGGGTTTAAATTTAGTATTTTTTCAGCTAAATTTTTGTTTTTTTTGTATAAAGCTTGAATATTTTTTTTAAAAATGTGAGACATTAATATCCTTTTTATTTTATATCGGTTAAAACAAGCAAAAACTATACCTAAAATATGATAAAATAAAATAAAAAAGGATAAAAATTGTTTGGTTTCTTTAAGAAGAAAAAGAGTGATTTAGTAGAGCCTGCAAAAGACCCATTTCCTACTTATGATGAAGTTAAAAATTTAACTATTATTGATATAAGAGAGCCTGAAGATATAGAGTATTATGGAAAATATCCTAATTCTATCCATATTCCATTTGATGAATATTTTGCAAGTAAACTTTTAATGCTTGATAAAAATAAAGAATATGGTATTATGGATTTAAGAGGTGTTGATATATATGAAGCTGAAAAAATTGCAAAAGAAATAGGGCTAAAAGCAAAAGCGCTTAGAGGTGGGTTTTTTTATATAAGTGAAGTATTAAATTATAAACCTATAAAGGAGGAGAGATGAAAGTATATGGAATTAAAACTTGTGGAAGTGTAAAAAAGGCTTTAAAATTTTTAGATGAGAGAGGAATAAAATATGAATTTGTTGATTTTAAAAAAACTCCTGCTACGTGTGATAAAATAGAAGAGTGGCTTAAAAAAGTTGATATTGATACGCTCTTTAATAAAAAAGGAACAAAATATAGACAGTTAAAGTTAAAAGAACTAAATCTTGATGATAATGGAAAAAAAGAGTGGTTGTGTAAGGAGAATTTACTTATAAAAAGACCTGTAATTGAGCTTGATAATGGTGAAGTGATTGTCGGATTTGATGAAGATAGATATAAGGAAATATTTGGATGAATATAGAAATTTTGGCTGTTAGTGTTGGAGTTGGGGCAATTATTGGATATGTTACGAATTATATAGCAATTAAGATGCTTTTTAGACCTTATAAGCCTATAAAAATAGGAAATATAGTAGTGTTTCCTCAAGGAATAATTCCAAGAGAAAAAAAAGCTCTTGCTAAAAAAGTAGGAGAGGTTGTAAGAGATTATATTTTAAGTGAAGAAGAGATAAAAAAGATTGTTACTTCTAAAGAAGTTCAAGAAGAGATAGAAAAATTTTTAGATGAAAAAATAGAAAATTTGCTTAATAGGGATATTCAAGAATTTCTAACAAAAGAAGAGATTGCAGAAAAATTTGCTGAAATAATTGAAAATGTTGTAAAAGAAAAGTTTTCAATGTTTGCAAGTTTTATAAATAAAGAGATGTTAAAAGATATTTTACTTAGACTTGAGATTCCTTTAAAACTAAATCAAATAATAACTCCAGATAAAGTAAAAGATGTGCTTAAAAAAGAGATTTTTGAATTTTTAGAGCATGAAGTTCCTAAAATCTTTTTAAAAGCTCATATAGATAAAATTGTAGAAGAAAAAGTGGCATCATTTGATGAGAAGACTCTTGAAGAGATGCTTTTTACTTTAATGAAAAAACATTTTGGATTTATTAATTTTGCCGGGGCAATGCTTGGAGGGATTATAGGGTTTGTTCAATATTTTGTGATAAGTTAATCCCTCAAAAAGAGGGAATTGTTTTTTAGGAGGGCAGTTGCCTCTATGTTTTCCTAATGGTTTTCCAGTAGTGCTTGGCATATTTGGAGCACAATTTTTAGTTTTTGCCATTTTATTCTCCTTTATTGATTTTTTCTAAAAGAGGATTAATTTCATCAATCACACCATCTCTCTTGCACCCAATCTTCATCATCTAATCCTCTTTCTATTACCCAATCCGGATAATTGCAATTTTTCTCAAAAATTTATTGACAGAAATGTTTGTTAATTTATTTTCCTATAGAAAAAGCATTTTTAAAAAGATTTAGTATTTTTGAAAAAAATAAAGAATCATTGTATTTAATTTACTATACTTTGTAGTTGTATCTTGATTTTTTAGAGTTTTTTAAAAAAGGAATTTGAAATAGATAAAGATATTTTTTGCAAGTTTATAGAAGAAAAAAAGAGGAGATTAAAGGATTTTAAGGTCTAGCATCCTTTTAACTTCTTCTTCTGGCATTTTGTGGAAGTTTAGATATTTATAAACTTTATCTTCTTTTCCAGCAAGTTTTCTTTCTACAATTTC
>JALVAK010000176.1 GCA_027011225.1 Nautiliaceae bacterium
AAACATCATCAAATCCGCCAAAATCATCAAACCCACTATCAAAATCACTATCTCCTAAATCTTCATCATAACTTTCAAAATAATCACTATTCATTACATCTTCATTTTCTAAAGAATCAATTTTTTCATCAAGCTCTTCTATTTTTTCATCAAGCTCATCAAGTTTAGAATCTATTTCATCAAAATTTTTCTCTAGCATCTCTTCAATTTCCTCATCATTCATCCCAATTTCATGACCAAATTCTACTGGAGATACTGAATGATTAAATAATAAATTATAAAGCCCCATTCCAGCCATTGCACCAGCCATTGAGCCTAAAAAGCTACTTCCAAAGCCACTTCCAAAACTGCTTGAAGTCGAAGTTTTTGTTTGAGGAGTAGCTTTCAAATCCTCGCTTGAGAGCTTTTTTTCATTTTCCCCTAGTTTTTCTTCAAGTTTTGCTACTCTTTTATCAAGCTCATCTACTTTTTTTACTACTTTTTCTAGCACAAGCCCCATTTTTTTAAGTGTATTTTCAATGTTTTGCATATCCATCTTCCCCTCCTTTTTTTCTTATTCTATCATATTTATCTACAACATAAAAATAATTTGGAGCTAAATCATCATAAAAAAGTTTAACTTTTGCTTCTTGATATAAGTTATTCTCTTTTGTTTGAGTGATTACTCCAACTTTTACCCCCTTATAAAATATTCCATCAAGCCCACTTGTAATTACTAAATCTCCTTTTTTTATTTCCTTAAATTTTGGAATATATTTAATTACATTTTTTTCACCATAAAATATACCAGGAATTAATTTATTATTATGAACAATATAAACAGCATAAGAAGTTTTTTTATTAGAATTAAGCAAAGCCAAAGAAGAATTACCTACCTCTTTTACAACAACACCAGCTGCTAAGTTATTATAAACTAAACCTTTTGGAAATTTACCTTTTGCATGATAATCTATATAAATTTTAGAAAAATCAGGAAGTTGTGCATAAGATATTGTTTTAGTTAGAGTTAAATTTGAATCTTTAATCAAATTTTTAAAATCTAAATAATTAAACATTAATGAATTTAATTTTTGTATTGTCTCTTTTAATAACTGATTTTCTTTTTTTAATGTTTTAATTTGAGCAGATTGTTTTTTTAAAGAATTAACCTCCTCAGATATATTCATTACAATCTCATTTATATTTAATTTAATAAAATTTGCAACTTCTATCACTTGATTTTTTAATATAAAAAATAAAAAAATTAATCCGATTAAAAAAAGGATTAAATATTTTTTATTCATCAATACTTGAGAGTAAATCTATTTGCTCTAGCGCTTTTCCAGTTCCTTTTGCTACTGCAAGAAGCGGGTCTTCTGCAATATAAACTGGAAGTGAGACTAAATCGCTAAAGTATTTATCAAGACCTCTAAGCAATGCTCCTCCACCAGTTAAAACTATTCCATTTTCTACAATATCACCAGCTAAATCAGCAGGTGTCTCTTCAAGCACTTCTTTTAGAGCTTCTCCTAGCTCTTTTATAGGCTCTTTCAAAGCTTCTCTTACATCTTCGCTTGTAACAGTAATAGTCTCAAGTAAACCTGAAATTCTATTTTTCCCTTTTACAAGCATTTTAAGCTCTTTATCAAGCTTAATTGCACTTCCTATTTCTATTTTTATCTCTTCAGCAGTTCTCTCACCAATTACAAGATTGTATTTTTTATTTATATAATCAACTATTGATTTATCAAACTTATCTCCAGCAACTCTTATTGATTTAGATACTACAAGACCCCCTAGAGAAATTACTCCAATCTCAGTAGTACCTCCTCCAATATCAATTACCATACTACCTTGTGGGTCTTTTACAGGAAGACCAGCACCAATAGCAGCTGCCATAGGCTCTTCTATCAAGTAAACTTCCCTAGCTCCTGCACTCATTGCTGATTCTTTAACTGCTTTTCTCTCAACCTGAGTTAGACCATATGGCACACAAATAACAATTCTAGGTCTAATAAGAGATTTTCTATTATGCACTTTTCTAATAAAATATCTTATCATCTCTTCAGTTACACTAAAATCGGCAATAACTCCATTTTTCATGGGTCTTATTGCTACTATATCTTTTGGAGTTTTTCCTATCATCTCTTTAGCTTCTTTTCCAACAGCTAAAACTTTTGTTTTATGTTTATCTTCTTTTATTGCCACAACACTTGGCTCGTTTATAACAATACCTTTTCCTTTTACGCTAACAAGCGTATTTGCAGTCCCTAAATCAATTGCCAAATCGTTACTAAAAAGTCCAAGAAGTTTATTTAGCATTATCTTCCTTTTTTATCAAAATAGGCTCAGCTTTTTTTTCAATTACATCTCTTGTAATTACAACTTTATACCCTCTATATTCAGGTAAATTAAACATAATATCAACCATTGCATCTTCAAGTATTGCTCTAAGACCTCTAGCTCCTGTACCTCTTTTTATAGCCATATCAGCTATTGCTTCAAGAGCTTCTCTTTCAAATTCAAGCTCAACCCCATCGATTTTAAATAACTCTTGATATTGTTTAATTAAAGCATCTTTTGGCTCAGTTAATACTCTTATTAAATCATCTCTACTTAACTCTTTTAGCGTTGCAATAACTGGAAGTCTTCCTATAAGCTCAGGTATTAGTCCATATTTAACTAAATCTTCTGGCTCTACTAGAGATAAAATATCATCTTTTGTTAGTTTTTCTTTTGGTTTTCCTAAAAATCCCATAGTAGCACCCTCAAGTCTTCTTTGAATAATCTCTTCAAGCCCTTCAAACGCTCCACCACAAATAAAAAGTATATTTGTAGTATCAATTTGTAAAAACTCTTGATGAGGATGCTTTCTTCCACCTTGTGGAGGGACATTTACAACACTTCCTTCAATTATTTTAAGAAGTGCTTGTTGAACCCCTTCACCACTTACATCTCTTGTAATTGATGGATTTTCACTCTTTCTTGCAATCTTATCAATCTCATCTATAAAAATTATACCTCTCTCAGTTTTTTCCAAATCTCCATCTGCTGCTTGATATAATTTAAGCAAAACATTTTCAACATCTTCTCCAACATATCCCGCTTCTGTAAGAGATGTAGCATCTGCAATTGCAAGAGGAACATCAAGAAGTTTTGCTAAAGTTCTTGCTATAAGAGTTTTACCACTTCCCGTTGGTCCTATCATCAAAATATTTGATTTTTGAATCTCTACATCACTCTCACTTCCAAACATAATTCTTTTATAATGATTATAAACAGCTACCGAAATGATTTTTTTGGCTCTTTCCTGTCCTATTACATATTCATCAAGATGCTTTTTAATCTCTTTTGGAGTTAAAAGTTTAATACCTTCTGGCTTCTTCTGCTTCTTAACAGCACCCATTATAATATCATATGCTTGAAGTACACAATTTTTACAAATAAATGCTTTATTATCTGGTGCTGCTAATAATGGATTTTCTTCTGTTTCCACACTTCCGCAAAAACTACATTTTTCTATCATAAGGAATTCCCCTTTTTGAATTTAATACAAACTCTGCTAAATGTCTTACATATTTATTTTCACTTTTTAATAATTTTTCTGCAACTTCTCTTAATGGCTTACCACTCTCAAAAAGCTCTTTATAAGCTCTTTTAATCTCATCAATATCACTTCTATTTGGAAGTTTTCTTCTAAGCCCTGTAAGATTAAGACCTCTTAATTTTGCTCTATTTCCCTCAGCTAAGCAATATGGAGGAATATCTTGACTTACTGCACTAGCCCCTGCAATCATTGCATATTCTCCAATTTTTACAAACTGATGAATTGGAGTCATTCCGCCAATAACTACATTATCTTCAAGCTCTACATGCCCAGCAAGTGTAGCCGCATTTGCTAAAATACAATTATTTCCAATAATTACATCATGAGCTACATGAACATAACCCATTAAAAGATTATTATCTCCTATTTTTGTAACTCCCCCACCACCTTCAGTTCCAGGATTAATCAAAGTAAATTCTCTAATTTTATTATTATTTCCGATAATTAGTTTCGTTTTTTCTCCATTATATTTCAAATCTTGAGGAATTGAGCCAACTACTGCATGGGAGAAAATATGATTATTATCTCCAATAGTAGTATTTCCAGTAATAACCGCATAAGGCTCAATTATACAATTATCACCTATTACAACATTCTCATCAATAATTGCACCCTCGCCTATTTGGCAGTTTTTGCCAATTTTTCCTTTAATTATCGCTTTCATTTTTTATGCTCTAATTTATATTCTAAGTAAAAATAGTAAATTAATCCACCTGTAAAAATTAAAAGCGCTATAATTTCTAATATTTCTTTCATCTTCTATCCTTTAAAACCTTATAAAGACCTCCTAAATCATATAAAGACTTAACTACTCCTATTACACCTACCAATAATGTCACAATTAAAATAAAACCTATTACAAAATTATTATTCGTAATTAAATACCCAAAACTTCCACCAACAACCGCTGAAAAAAATAGCAATCTAATTTTAATAATTTCAATTAATAGTTTTTCTCTCTCCACTACTTATCCATAATCATAGCTTTAAGCTCAGCTTCAGCTACAAGCTCATCATCTACATATGCCTTTGCATCAAGTTGCCAAATTTTACCTCTATGTTTAATAGTTTTTACTCTATATACAAGTTTATCTCCAGGAAGCACTGGTTTTCTAAATTTTGCTTTGTCAATACTCATAAAATATACAACTTTATCTTTAAGCTCATCTTTTTCCATAATAGTAAAAGGCAAAATTGCACCAGTTTGAGCCATACCTTCAATTATTAAAACTCCTGGATAAATTGGATGTCCTGGAAAATGTCCTTGGAACACCTGATTTGTAATAGAAATATTTAAATATCCTTCTACTTCTTCACCTTTTTTAACATCGGTAATTCTATCTACAAGTAAAAAAGGATATCTATGAGGAAGCATCTCTTGAATCTCTTGAATATCAAAAACCATTCAATTTCCTTTTTTTAAAATTTTATCAAAATTTCTTTATTATCAGGATAAATTTTAGCTTCAATTTCTATATCATATCTTATATCTTCAAACTCTTCTAAAACAATAATTGGTGAAAGAGAATATTTTGTATTTGTAATTTTTTCTCTAATTATTAACTCTTCTTCTATATCTAAAGGGTTTGTGAAAAGCTCATTAATATTTTTATATGTTTTGTTTAAAATTTCATTAATTTTACTAAGTTTTACAAAAATAACTTGGGCTCTATTTGCATATCCAACGCCACTTTTTTCAAATTCAATTCTAACTCTTTGAGGTCTATCAAGATAGGAATAAAACAAAGTATAATGAAATATGGGTTTTTTCTTAGATGTTAGTAGAGATTTTAGAAGTCTATAATTTAAAAAATTCTCTTTTACTATTTTATAATTAGCTCCCTCATCTTCTAGTTTAAGTCTATTTTCATAAAATTTAAGTTTTTCTTCTATACTTGATGGAAGTATTTGAAACGGATATGGTGAAATAAGCTCATCTATAAT
>JALVAK010000177.1 GCA_027011225.1 Nautiliaceae bacterium
ATAATTTAGAAAAAGAGGTTAAACGTGAAAGTAATTTTATTTGATTTAGACGGAACTTTGATTGATTCAACTGAAGCGATTTTAGAGAGTTTTGATGTAGCATTTAAAACTTTTAATCAAAAAACTCCAAATGATAGCGAAATTAAAAAATTAATAGGTCTTCCTCTTGATATTATGTTTGAAAAGCTTGGAGTTGATAGAGATAGAGTTTGGGATTTTGTAGATGCTTATAAGAAAAATTATAGAAAAATTTCTACCCAAAAAACAAAACTTTTACCTTTTGCAAAAGATGCAGTCATTGAAGCTTCTAAATTTGCAAGACTTGGAATAGTTACTACTAAAACTGCTAGATATTCAAAAGAATTAATGGAGCATTTTGGACTTATGGATAAATTTGAAGTGTTGATAGGTAGAGAAAATGTAGAAAATCCAAAGCCTCACCCTGAGCCAATTCTTAGAGCAATTCATGCGATGAATGCAAATAAAGAAGCTACTTTTATGGTAGGTGATACTTGTCTTGATATGGTAAGCGCAAAAGAAGCAGGAGTATTTGGAGTAGGAGTTAGAGGAGAGTATACACCAGTTGATGAGCTTAAAAAGTGTGCAAATATTGTAAAGAATAATGCACTTGAAGCAGTGAAATTTATAAAAAATATATGATTTTATTACAAAAGGTAACAACTGCTAAAAAAAAGGTATTATTTTAATATTGAATTTTAAAAAAGACATTTTTTATGCTATATTAATAGTACTTTAAGCTGTTTTTAGTTAAAATATGAAAAAAAAGGATTAGTATGTTACAAATAAGATGGCATTCGCGTGCAGGACAAGGGGCTGTTACAGGCGCAAAAGCATTAGCAGACGTGATGGCAAGAACTGGTAAATATGTTCAAGCGTATTCAGTTTATGGTGCAGAAAAAAGAGGTGCTCCAATGACTGCATATGATAAAATTGATGATAAACCAATTTTAGACCATTCTAAATGGATGACTCCAGATTATGTATTAGTTATTGACCCTTCACTTGTATTTCAAGAAGAAATTGTTGATAATACTACTGATGATACTATTTTTATAGTAACTTCACATATGGATAAAGAAGATTTATTAAGTGTTGCAAAGCACCTTCAAGGTAAAAAAGTTTATGTAGTAGATGCAATTAAAATTTCTCAAGAAGAAATTGGCAGAGCAATTCCAAATACTCCAATGCTTGGAGCATTTATGAAAGTTTCAGGGATTATTCCATTTGAAGATTTTTTAGTGTCAATTGAAGATATTTTATCTAAATTCCCTAAAAAAATAATTGAGGGTAACTTAAGAGCTATTAAAAGAGCTTATGAAGAAGTAAAATAAGGAGATATTATGGCAACACCAAAAGAAATGTTAACTACTTGGGATAAAGTGCAATTTGGAGCAGTTCTTCCTGCATTTGAAGACCCAGAGCATAAAAAAAGAAGCAAATTTCATTCATATAATTATTCTGTAGCTGATTGGAGAGTTGAAAAACCTGTATTTAATAGAGAGCTTTGTATTGATTGTGACTTTTGTTGGGTTAGCTGTCCGGATAGCTGTTTTATAGTAGAAGAAGTAGTAAATAAAAGAGGTAAAAAACAAGCAAAAATCGTTGGGATTAATTATAACTTATGTAAAGGGTGTGCAGTTTGCGTAGAAGTTTGTCCTACGCCTATTAAATCACTTTTAATGTTCCCTGAATATGTTGACAATGATGAGGCATTAAAACAATGGCCTACAAAAGATAATAAATAAAGGAAAAGAGATGGCTGAAAGATATGAATTAAAACAAAAGGAAGTTTGGGACGGGAATATGGCGGCTGCTCATGCGCTAAGACAAGCGCAAGTTGATGTAGTAGCAGCTTATCCTATTACACCATCAACTCCAATCGTTCAAAATTATGCTCAGTTTTTAGCTGATGGATATGTAGATGGTGAATTTATTATGGTTGAATCTGAGCATTCTGCGATGAGTGCATGTGTTGGAGCTGCAGCAGCAGGTGGTAGAGTGGCAACTGCTACATCAAGCCAAGGTTATGCTTTAATGGTGGAAGTATTATATCAAGCAAGTGGTATGAGACTTCCAATCGTTATGACTGTGGTAAATAGAGCATTAGCATCTCCTCTTAATATTCATGGAGACCATAGTGATTTATATCTTGGTAGAGATGCTGGATGGATTCATATAATTGCAAATAACCCTCAAGAAGCATATGATTTAACTTTATGTGCATTTAGAATAGGTGAAGATGAAAGAGTACGCCTTCCAGTGACAACTAACCAAGATGGATTTTTAGTATCACATACAGCTCAAGTAGTAGAGCCGCTTCAAGATGAAGAAGCTTATAAATTTATAGGTGAATATAAAGCACTAAATCCTATGCTTGATACAAAAAATCCTGTAACTTATGGTGCTCAAACAGAAGAAGAGTGGCATTTTGAGCATAAAGCTAATCAACATAAAGCTTTAATGGAGAGTTTTCCGGTAATTGAAGAAGTGTTTAATGAGTTTGAAAAAGTAAGCGGAAGAAAATATAATGTAGTTGAAACTTACAAACTCGATGATGCGGATATTGCATTAGTTTTAATGGGAAGTGCATATGAGACTGCTATGCTTGCAGTAGATAAAGCTAGAGAAGAAGGTATTAAAGTAGGGCTATTAATGCCTCGCGTTTTTAGACCATTTCCATATAACGAGGTAGCTGAAAAATTAAAAAATGTAAAAGCTATTGCAGCACTTGATAGAAGTGCGCCTATGGGAACTACAGGAGCACTTTATAATGAAGTTGCTGGAGCGCTTGCAGCTAAAGGGCAAAGTGCTATTATGACTAATTATATTTATGGTCTTGGTGGAAGAGATACAACAGTAGAGCATATTTTAGAAGTTATTAGAGAAACTGAGAAAAACGCAAAAGCTGGAAAAAGAGTAACTGACTTACAAGGTTTTATAAACCTTAGAGGTCCTAAGTTATCATTTAATTAAGGAGTTTTTATGAAAAAGATTACTAATTTAAAAGAGTTTGCTTGTACTCCTGATAGATTTCAAGGTGGGCATAGATTATGTCCTGGATGTGCGCATAGTATGATTGTTAGAGAAGTAGTAAATGCTACTGATGATGATTTAGTAATATCAACTGCAACAGGATGTCTTGAAGTATGTAGTGCAATTTATCCATATACTTCTTGGGATGTTTCTTGGATTCATGTTGGGTTTGAAAATGCAGCAGCTGCAATCTCTGGAGCTGAAGCTATGTATAAAGCATTAAGCAGAAAAGATAAGCTTTATAATGAAGATAGAAGAGTTAAATTTGTAGCATTTGGTGGTGATGGTGGTACATATGATATTGGTTTCCAATCACTCTCTGGTGCAGTTGAAAGAGGTCATGACTTTTTATATGTATGTCTTGATAATGAAAATTATGCAAATACTGGAGGTCAAAGAAGTAGTGCAACTCCAATAGGGGCTCATACGTCTACAAGCCCAAGAGGAAGAGTAAGTTATGGTGAAAAGCAAAAGAAAAAAGATATTACTATGATTATGGCAGCTCATGGTGCACCATATGTAGCAACAGCGGTTCCAAGCACAAAACATTGGAAAGATTTAGCTACAAAAGCAGCAAAAGCTATTTCAACAGTTGGACCAACTTTTATAAATGCACTAAGCCCATGTACAACTGAGTGGAAATTTAAACCAGAAGAAACAACAGAAATTGCAGATTTAGCAGTTGAGACTTGTGTATTTCCGCTTTATGAAATTGAAGATGGACGTAAGCTAAGAATTACTTACAGACCAAAAGATAAATTGCCAGTAGAAGAATATTTAAGCAAACAAGGAAGATTTTCGCATCTATTTAAACCAGAAAATAAATGGATTATTGAAGAATGGCAAAAACAAGTTGATGATTATTGGGATTATTTACAAAGAAGAGAAGAGGCTGGAGTTTAAGCCTCTTTTTTTTATTTTTACCAAAAAGTGTCAAAGATGAAAGAGATAATAAAAATTCCTGAAATAAAGCTTGATTGGAGCAAATATCATACATTAGATAAAATAAAAGAAATAGACATTCCAAAATCTGCTGGAGTGTATAGGGTGAAATATAATGATGAGATTATTCATATAGGAAAAGCGTCTTCTTTAAGAAGAAGGGTAAAATATGAGTTTGTAAATGGAGATGGAGAAAATCATTCAGCTAAAAAGCGCATATTAAAAGAAGGTAAAATAAATTTAAAAGAGATTGAAATTCAATGGGCTTTAACTGACTGGCCAAACAGCGTAGAAGAGTATCTTCATAAAAAATTTAAAGAAGAAAAAGGCAAGTTACCTAAATACACAAAAGCAACTTAAATCCATTTTTTCTTTTTAAGCCATATAAATATTCCAACAGCAAGAGATATATTTAATATCCATACAGCTAAATATCCATATTTCCAATGAAGCTCTGGCATATAATCAAAGTTCATCCCATAATTTCCAACTACGAATGTAAGTGGTAAAAAAATTAGTGAAATTGCCGCAAGGCGTTGCATTGCTTTGTTCATTCTAGTAGAGAGGATACCCATATGAAGATTTAAAAGATAACCTGTTCTATCAAGTAAAGTTTTTGATTCATTTATTAAGTATTTTAGGTGCTCATTAATATCAATAAATTCATATTTTAGTTTTTTTCTTGTAATTGGAGGGAATCTATTATAAGCTCTATTTATTACATCTTTTGTCTGGATTGAAACTTTTGAAATTCTATTGAGTGTACGTCTAGCATAGTAGATATCTTTTTGTAATTCATCTTCTTGAATGTCTTCATGAAATATAGAATCTTCTAAATCCTCTAAAGCTTCATCTATAACATCAAGTATAAGAATTGCATTATCTACTAATATATCTGCAATTAAATATGTAACATAGTAAAAGTCTTGATTTTTGTATCTTTTTTCAAACTTTTTTGCAATTTCTGTAATGATTTCTTTCTCTTCTGATAAAACAAAAAATTTATTATCTGTTATAATGATTACTACGTTGCTATCATCATAAAGAAGATGCTCTTCTTCATCAAATTTTATGTATTTTAAAATAATTAATTTAAAAAATTCTGTTTCTTCATAAGTTAGTGATTGCTCTTCGCTTTGAATATCTTCAATAAAACTTTCAGGAAATCCATGAGTCTTTAGCCAATTTATAATTTTTTCATTATGTACGGTTGAGAAAATTATCTCTTTTTCATTTTCATTAATTTCTAAATTTTGCTCTGCTAGTAATTTGTCTTTATAGATATACATGTTTACCTCCTTTTTGCAGGAGGTTGCAGGGGTTATAAATTTTTTTAAAGTTTATAGCCTCTGCAACCTGATTATTTTGAAATTATATCAATTTTTGGCTATAATTATATACAGATGTTTGAAAATTTATTGTTTAAGTTTTCTTTAAGGTTTTCT
>JALVAK010000178.1 GCA_027011225.1 Nautiliaceae bacterium
ATTTGTTTAATTTAAACTTAATAATATTTCTTTTGCAGCTCCTCTTTTTATTAAATTTAATATATATTGATTTGAAATGTGTTCTAAACATACAGGACAACAAGTATCTTCATCACATTTACAATTTTGAACTATCTCTAAAGATGCTTGTAAGACATTTTCAAAATTGTCAAATACTGCTTTCATAAAACCAGCACCAGCTGGAACTTTATCAAATAAAACTATTTTATAGTTATTCTCATTTTGAGGAGCCAATGTTGCATCTAGATCTTCTCTTTTTACATCTAAAGCTTTACTTGCCCCTTCTAAAAGAGCATAAAGTAAAGAATAATTTTTAACAGGATCTTTCCTTAAATTTAAATTTTCTATAATCAATACATCAGTATAAAAATTATACCCCAAATGATACTGCCCATTTTGTAATCTTCCAGAACTTATATTTATTTTTTTATCGAGATTAATAACAGATATTTGTCCTCTTTTATTGAAAATCAATTTTAAATTTTTAAAGTTTTTAGTTTTCTTTTCACCCTCTTCCTTTGTAAAAAAGCTTCTAACTTTTGAAAAAGGTATCGGCTTTCTCATAGGAATTTTTTTGTGATACTCTTTTGCTTCAAATCCAAATATTGGAATTATGTATTCACCTCTATTTCTATTTTTTATTTTGCTTGAGCAATTTGGACAATTTGAAGGAATTGTAAAATCTATTCCCTCTTCATATTTTGCACATTTTTCACAAAAATAATATTTTATTATTTGAGGCATTTTGCCTTGAATAATTTTCATATTGCCACTAACAATAAGTTTTTTATCTGCAATTACTTTCTCTTCAGGAGCATACTCTCTAATAGCAATAGATAAATCTCTATCTAGAGAGAGATTTTTAAGACCTATTCTTGTAGTATCAAGGGAAACAGTATCAACAGGGAACCCATATTTTGGAATAAATATCTTTCTACTAAAAAGAGAAATAATATCCATTTCATTAAGATAATCTAAAATTTTGCTGTAATTTTCTGCTTGTCTATAGTTTTTTTGTTTAACTGCATTTTGCTCTAACTTTTCATATTCATGAATATCCTTTTTTACTTCAATCTCTATTTTTTCCCATAAATTCAGGCATCCTTCATATTTTTCATCTTTTTTATCATATATCCATCCCCAATTATCTACTTCTAATTGTTCACAAAGAGATTTTGTAAGAATATTTTTAATATCTTCTTTTAGACTTTTAGGTTTACTTTTTATAAATTTTCTAAATCTCTCAAAGCCATCTTTTTGAATAAATTCTTGTAATGATATCCTATTATTTCCATAAAAGCTATCTCTCAAAAAGTAAGATAGTGCTAAAGCATTTATATGTCTTTTAATAATTCGTAAATTTTCTATACTGATTACTGGGGTTTTTATTTCTCCTCTGATTAAAGGAATAGGATTTTCAAAATATTTTTGATCGTGAGCCCTTCTATTTGCAAAGGTCAAAATAAAAGCTGCACTATTACTACTTCTTCCGGCTCTTCCTGCTCTTTGGACATAATTATCGGGTTTTGGAGGGATATTATGCAAAAATACATTCTCAAGCTCTCCAATATCAACTCCAAGCTCAAAAGTAGTAGAACAGCTTAAAATATTAACTTTTCCATCTTCAAACTCCTTTTGAACTTTTTGCGCTTCATCCCTACCAAGTTGTGCAGTATGCTCTTTAATTTGCATCTTTTCATCAATTTTTATTGCATTTTTATCTAAGTTTTTTGTGTACGTACGAATATAATATTTAGATTCTAAAATTTCATTTATAGTAATTCCTTGTAATTCACCATTACATTTAAATGTGGAGCACTTATTTTTTACATTAAAAATTTGTACTTTTTGACATTGACTACATCTATATATTTCATCATTCTTAACAATTTCCCACTCTTTAATATTAACTCTTTTTCTACCCTCCTCACTTACAAAAATATTTGTAGCATTCAAAATTGCCCAGATATCTTTTAAAATTTTTTTTGCTTCATTGGAAGAAACATTAAAAACTCGTTTAACAAAATCCAATCTCTTATTATTCCCTACCCATCCATTACACCTATCATCACTTATTTCTTTAAAACAAGGCGGATTAACAAAAGGCATATCCAAAGCTTCCGATATATTTGCTTCTGCTTCAATGGCAAAAGATTCCCTCATAGTTTTTAATAGAACATAAATCAGCGATAAAATCTCTTTTTGCATTAGATGATGATTAAGCTTTCTTAGTCTTTGTAAAATATCCTTTTCTATATCTTCTTTTAATACAAATTTAATCAAACCAATATTTTCCAAAGATTTTGGATCTTTTAAAGAAAACTCTTTAATCAATAAATTCTCATACTCTCTTATTCTAAAAGGAAATTCATTTTGTAAATAATCACTAATAATCTCTTCATAACCAAGCCTTCTCTTTTCCCTTTCAATAAAATATATGATTTTTCTTCTTTGGAGCGCATCAAAATAAGCTCTTTCAAAAAATGGAGCGAAAAATGCCGCATCCTTTCTACTATCAGAAAATACTAAGCTTTTTCTTCTATCTTTTGGCAAAAAGTGATATAAAGAGTGCAATAATACAGATTGAGGTATCTCATCACCTGTAACAAATCTATAATTTATAGGTGCACCATTTTTTCTATAACTTTTTCCACAAGCTGGACAACATTTTATAGAATCAAAATCATTAACTGTTTGTAGTTCTAAAACCTCTATAAAATTTTCATTCTCTTTTGTGAGAGATACTTTTCCTGTAGTTATATCAATAAATTTTTTACTAAACTTATTATTTTCAGTTTCTTCATCTTCATCAATATTAATGTTAGTATTAAAAGAATAATAAACTCTTTTATTTCTTTTCATCTTTAAAATATTTTCTTCTTCACCTTCAGCAATTTCTAAAATACCTTTTCTATTCAAAAATCCTGTTAAAAAAATTTCACCACAATTTCTACAAGAAGATAGTTCAAATACTTTTTTTTCTTTATAAGTGATTTTTTTATCAAAAAATATCTCTTCAATTTCATTACTACTATTTATAATAGCGTATAATCCATCTGCAGAATTTACAAAAAAATGAAATTTTGCATCAAAAAGTCCCAATTTTTTTGCAATATTTATTAATAAAAGTAAATTTTCATCATTTATATTAATACTATCTTTTAGTTCTTGTATTGTCATTGGTGTATTTAGCAAGAGTTTTTTTATTTCATTAAATTCATAATTTTCTTTAAAAAATTCCTTTAATATATCTTCTTTACATTCTTTATTGCTATTAAATGATGGATGATATTTTTGTAAAAACTCTTTTAGTGAAAATTTATCTGTATCTTTAGTTATTTCTATAAACTCTTTTAAAGAAAAATCTATTTTCCATAAATTTTTATCATTAATCTCAATATTTTGAAATTTTGCTCTAATAATGCTTTTTTTATCAAAATTTTCTCCAAAAATATCTGTAGCAAATTGTGCTACTTTTTTATTATTTTCTTTATTACCAAGTGTTGCACTTGCACCAATACATACGGGCTTTTTTTCTTGAAAAACTCTGTTTTTTAATCTTCTAAGTAAAAACCCAATTTCACTACCTTTTGCTCCATCATATGTATGTATTTCATCTAAAACAATAAATCGCCAATTACTATTTTCAAAAAGGGTAGTATCTTTTGGCCTTAAAAGTAAAAATTCCAACATAGAATAGTTTGTTATTAAAATATCAGGTGGATTTTTTAAAATCTCTTCTCTGCTTCTTTTTTCATTATCCAAAATCTCTATTTTTTTCTCATTATAATCTTCTATGGCCTGATTTTCTTTCTCTTTTGTTTCTCCTGTATATCTTCCAAAAGTTATTTGAGGCAAATTTTTTAATCGTTTCCTCAAATCTTTCAATTGGTCATTCACTAAAGCATTCATAGGATAAAGAAATAATGCTTTTACTCCTTTTTCATTTGGGTGTTTTAAAATATAGTCTATTATTGGAAGCAAAAAGCTTAATGTTTTACCACTTCCTGTTCCTGTAGAAATAATGACATTTTTTTGCTCTTTTACAACTTTTTCAACTACCTCATCTTGATGATAATATAAACTCTTTTTTTCGAAAGATTTTAATATTTTTTCTATATCAGAATGTAAAATATCTGATGTAATAAACTCTTTTATATTTCGTCCCTTTTCAAATTCAAAAACTTGCTCTAAATAAGGACCTTTAGTAAATCTATCTGGAGTAATAATCTTTGCCAATTTTTCATTGATTTTGTCATTTTTGGAACTAAAAAGAGTTTTAAGATACTCTATGTAGTTATTACTCACATATTTATAAACATTTGTAAGATTCATTTGCATTATAATAACCTTATTCGAGATTTGTTTATAATATCTTGCATTTCATTAGTGCTTAAAATTTCTAAAATATCTTTTCTACTTTCTTTATTATTTTTTTCTATAATTTTTTTAAATGTTTTTAATTGATGCTCCGTAGTTAAACCACTTAACTTATCTAAAAATCTATTAGTAATCATTAAAATAACGTCATCACTCAAATTTGTATTTTCAAATTCTATATCTATAAAGAATTTTCTTTGAAATAATAAAAGATATTTTAATTTCAAAAAATTATTTTCTAATTTTTTTATGTATTCATCAATTACACCTTTATACTTTTTATCTAATTCTTCTAAGTAGATATCAAATTTATATCTTATATCCTCATCTATTAAATGATAGCTTACATTAGCAAGATATTTAAGCTCATCCTTGATGTTCTTAATATGATGTATGTAATCTTGTAATAATCTTATATTAAATCTTTCTTGAAAAAATTTAATTAATTTGTTTTGTGGAATAAACTTTTGTCTATCTACTGTTACTGTTTTTTCCAAAATAGTTCTATTTGAATTTTTATCTACTATACATGCTAAAAAATCCCCATTTTTGGGCTTAGGAAAATTTTTATAATCAATTATACTTTCTTCATATACCTTAGGTTTTTCAAAAATATTCCATTTTGATTGGATAAAAATAGAAAAATTTTTGTTTTTTGGAATGATTTCTATCACATTTTCTTTTTGGACAATTTCAGTTTTATAAATTGTTCCTATAAGTTTTTTAAAATTCTTAGTTTCAAAGAATATAAAAATAGGAAAATTTTCATTTTCACTAAAATCTGGAAGATTATACCTTTCTTCAAAATTCCTAACATTCTTTTTATCGATTATTACATCATTTGAATCTTTATAAACTATTTTTCCTCTTCTAAATTGAGAATTCTTAATAATAATTGAATATTTTTCTAAATTCCTATACAACAAAATATCTACATTTTTACCACTTTCTTCAATTTTAATATCAGGGAGATTTACTTTAAATTTAAATCCACCTATCTC
>JALVAK010000179.1 GCA_027011225.1 Nautiliaceae bacterium
GGAAGAGTTAGAGGAGTTGAGATTTTATTTAGCTAATTTTTCATTCATTTTAATGTATTCTGGTCTTGTTTCGATACATTGCATCGCAGGAGATGTTCTTGGGTCATCTCTAAAAATTACAACACAATGCATTCTAGGATATCCTTGAGTGTCAAATTCATATACTCTTGGATTAACTCCGCTTGTTTCTATTGTATAGCTAAGAGTATGTACTGTTTTTTTGAAAAATCCTACAACCGTATTCCAGTTAAATGCGAAGCTAAAACTTGCCAAAATTGATACAAATATAAACTTTTTCATTCTATTCCTTTTTAGTATAATTATAAATAAAAAAAGGCAAAAATGGATATAAATAAACTTCTAAATTCTAAAAAACTTCTAACAGAAATCTATTTTGAGATTCAAAAATATTTTGATTCACTTTATCCTAATGCTGTTGTTTTAATGGAAGTTGGAACATTTTTTGAAACATATGAAGCAGAAGGTGTGGGAAAAGCCAGAGAGATAGCAAATGTATTAAATATACAATTAACGAAAAAGAATAAATCTATTCCTGAAATTAGTGTTAAAAATCCTTTAATGGCTGGTTTTCCAAGTCATGCGCTTGATAGGTATCTTGAGAGGCTTATTGATGAGAATAAATATACAATTATTCTTATAAAACAAAAAGGAACTCCTCCAAATGTAAAGAGGTATTTAGCTGAAATAATTTCACCTGGGGTTAATATTGAATATTCCAAAGAAGAAGAAAATTATGTAACTAGTATAATAATTGAAAAGTATAGTGCTTATCATGTTGGTTTTGCAAATATAGACCTAAATACTGGTAAAAGTTATGTATATGAAAATTATTCTACAAAAGAAGATAAAACTTTTGCTTTAGATGAGCTTTTTAGATTGCTTCAAACATATAAAAGTAAGGAGATAATTTTAACTTTAAAGAACGTAGAATGTGATGAGATTATAAATTATTTAGAGCTTGATGGGAAAAATATTATTATTAATAAAACTCGTATGAAAATAGAATATCAAAATGAGCTTTTTAAACGAGTTTATAATATTCAAAGTCTTCTAAGCCCTATTGAAGTAATGAATCTTGAGAAATATCCTTTAATTACAGAGTCTTTAGCTATTTTGTTAGAATTTGTTTTGATGCATAATAAAAACTTGCTTGAAAAGTTAAAAGAGCCTCAAATTATAGAAGATGAAAAATTTGTATATCTTGGCAACAATCCAATAAAACAGCTTGAAATTGATAAAGTATTAAAACTTATTGATAAAACAAAAACTCCTATGGGAAGACGTCTTATTAAAGAGAGACTTTATAATCCAATATATGATGAAGATGAGTTAAACAAAAGATATAAAGCGGTTGAGTATATGCTTAGTCGTTATAAGGAATTTGATTTAAAAGATATATATGATGTAGAAAAGTTAAATAGAAAAATAAAAATTAAAAGACTTCATCCATTTGAGATTAACTTTTTGTATTCATCACTTAAAGCTGGAAGCGAAATTTATCATAAACTTCGTAAAAAAACTACAAAGCTTGATAATTTTATAGAATATATAGAAAATAATTTTGAGCTTGATAAATTGAATGTTAAATTTGAAGATATTAAAGAGTCTTTTTTTAAAGAAGGGGTGGATAAAGAGTTAGATGAATTAGTTCAAGAGAGAAATTATTATGTTAATGAGCTGAATAAAATAAAAGAAAAAATTGAATCTTTAGGAGATGTAAAAGTTGAAATAGGGGTTTTGGATAAAGAAGGTCATTATTTAACTCTTACAAAAACAAGATTTAATCTAATAAAACAAAAATTTTTAGAGACATTTTTAGAAGTTGATAAAAAAAATATATTTTTTAAAGATTTTAAAATAAAGCAGCTTACAAATTCTGTAAAAATAACGGGTGATATTATAGATGAGCTAAGTGAAAAAATTTTGGCTTTTGAGAGTAAAATAATAAAAAGAACATCAAAATTATATTTAGAAAAACTTGAAGAAATTGAGAGAAAATTTGATTTTTTGGATGATTTTGCTAGTGAAATAGCAAAAATTGATGTTGCAATATCAAGTGCAAAAGTTGCAAAAGAGAGAAACTATTTTAAACCTAAAATTTCTAATAAAACAATTTTAAAAGATTTACGCCATCCTTTAATAGAAGCAAATCAAGAAATTGGTGTTTATGTACCAAATGATGTTGATTTTAGTGAATTTGATGGAATGCTTTTATATGGTATTAATAGCTCTGGTAAAAGCTCTCTTATGAAAAGTGTAGGAATTGCTATATTTCTTGCTCAAAGTGGATTTTTTGCTCCAAGTAAGATGGAATTTAATCCTTTTAAAAAAATTTTTACTAGGATTGAAGCAAAAGATAATTTAGCAAAAGGTCTTTCAACTTTTGCAGTTGAGATGCTTGAGCTTAAAAATATATTTAAAAGAGCAGATAGTAATTCTTTAGTTCTTGGAGATGAAATAGCACATGGTACTGAAACTCTATCGGCTCTTAGTATTGTAGCTAGTGCAGTTATAAAACTTGCTAAGAGAAAAATAAAATTTGTGTTTGCAACACATCTACATCAATTAATGGATTTAGATGAAATAAAGAGTTTACCAAATGTAGTAGCTAAACATTTAGAAGTTTATTTTGATGGGGAAAAATTAATTTATGACAGAAAACTTAAAGATGGAAGTGGTAGTAGTGTATATGGGCTTGAATTTGCAAAGTCTATTTATATGGATGAAGAATTTTTGAAAACAGCAGAAGAGATTAGAAAAAAATTAACAAAAGAATACAATGAATTAGAGCTTTTAATGAGAAAAAAACGCTCTAGATACAATAAAAATTTATTTGTATCTACTTGCGCAATATGTGGAAGCATAGTAGAAGATGTTCATCATATAAAAGAGCAACAAAAGGCAAAAGAAGGTTTTATAAATCATATGCCAATAAATCATAAATATAATCTTATTCCTCTTTGTAAAAAACATCACAAAATGGTGCATGAAGGAAAAATTATTATAAAAGGGTTTGTAACTACTAGCAAAGGAATAGAGCTTCATTATGAAATAAAAGAATAGTTTGATAAAATTTTTAAAAATTTTAAGGAAATTTATGATTATAATAAGACATCTTAAAAAAGTTTTTGGAAACAAAGTTGTTTTAAGAGATGTAAATTTAACTATTTATGATAACAAAATTACTTATATTTTAGGTCTCTCAGGTCAAGGGAAATCTACAATTATTAAACATATTGTAGGGCTTTTAAAACCAACAAGTGGAGAGATTTTAGTAGATGGAGTAGATGTTACAAAAGCAGATAAAGAGACTTTATATAAGATAAGAAAAAAAATCGGCTTTACTTTTCAAGAGGGTGCACTTTTTGATAGTATGACTATTTATGATAATGTTGCTTTTCCTCTAAGAGAGCATACTAAACTAACAGAAGAAGAGATAAAAAAGGAAGTTTTTAAGACACTTGAGATGGTAGGGCTTGATGCTAATAGAGTTGCATATCTTTATCCACATGAGCTAAGCGGTGGTATGAGAAAAAGAGCTGCAACTGCAAGAGCAATAATACTTAAGCCAAAATATGTGCTTTATGATGAGCCTACAAGTGGGCTTGACCCAATAATTAGTGATAGAATTACTAGAATGATAGTTAAACTTACACGCAAATATAATATGACAAGTGTTGTAATTTCTCACGATTTAAAAGAGACTTTTAAAAGTGCAGATTATGTAGCGTTTTTGTATAATGGTGAGATTATAGAATTTGGAACAGTAGAAGAGTTTAAAAATTCAAAAAATCCAATTGTTAGAGCATTTATAGAAGGAAATAGTGAATTGTTTGAAAAAGTTGCAAAACAAGCAGTATAGGAAGGGTAATGAAATATTTAATATTTTTTATAGGTTTATTGTTGTTTGGGTATGAAGCAAAAGTTGAGCCATTTTCTACTTATCATATAAAAGCTGCTGTTAATGGAAGAGTGGTTATTAGCAATAAAAATTTAGAAGCAAAAAACTTAAATAATGAATTAATAGTAAAAATTGATGATTTTGTAGAAAAAAATGAGCTTAAAAATATTAAAACTCAAATTGAAATTTTAAAGCAGCAAATAAAAAATCAAGAAGAAGTTGTAAAAAAGAAAAAAGAGTTATATGAAAAATATAAAAAATTAAAAACAAAATCTCTTGAGCAAAAAGAGATGAAGTTTTTTGATTATATAAATGCTAAAAATCAATTATTAAATCTTAAAAGTCAATTAAGTTCTTTGGAAAATCAAAAAGCAAAAATTGAGGATTTAATAGATAAAAAGAATATAAAATTCAAAGGTTATTTGTATTCGATTTTTGTTAATAAGGGTGATTATGTAGTTGTTGGTAGAGATTTAGCGCTTGGATATGATATAAGTAAACAAAAGCTTGATATTTATGTTCCAATTGATAAAATTGATGGAATTAAAGATAAAAAAGTTTATATTAATGGCAAAAAAAGTAATTTTAAAATAAATAAAATTTTTAAAACCACAGATACTACATATATTACAAGTTATAAGGTTGAGCTTGTAGGAAATGGGTTAAAATTTGGAGATGTGGTTAAGGTTGAATTAAAATAAGCTTGGGTAATTTTCTTCTTTTTTTGAATTTTTGGAATAAATCTCTCCAATTTCATCAACATAATAATAATCAGGAAAAGAAAACTCTTCTCCCCATTCATTTGTAAATATTGCTTTATCTCCTCTAATTTCTTCAAACGTTATAATCTCTTCATTATAGATTAATTTATCTCCTTTTTTAAGCTCATACACTTTCACTACCACTCCCTTATAACTTCACTAAATACTTTTGAAAGTTTTATTACCTCATCTTTGCTTGTGCGCTCATTTGGAGCATGAATTGTATCGTTTTTTACTCCAAATTCTACTACTTTAACTCCTTTCTCAGCAAAGAATCTAGCATCACTTGTTCCGCCAGCAGTTGAGTGTTTTGGGGTAATATTTGTTATTTTTTTAATTGCTTTATCAAGAGTTTTTACTACTTTTGTGTTTGGATTAGTAATAAAAGGTTTTGCGCTTTGTTTGAGCTCTAGAGTATAGTTCATATCTTTAAAATGCTCATGGATAAAATTTTTAATTTTTTCTTTGTCTGTATGGGTATTGTTTCTTACATTAAACATCATTTTTAATTCTCCTGGTGTTACATTTGTAACTTCCATACCAGCTCTTATATCAGTTACTACAAATTTGCTTGGAGCAAAATATTCATCTCCCTTGTCTAAATCAACTCCTGCAATTTTTCCTAGAACTTTTGCTA
>JALVAK010000180.1 GCA_027011225.1 Nautiliaceae bacterium
GGATTATATGAAAAGAAAAAATGTAGCAGTTATTTTAGCTGGTGGAACAGGTAGTAGATTTGGTTTAGATATACCAAAGCAGTTTGCTAAAGTGGCAGGAAGAACAATTATTGAGCATACTATTTCTGTATTTGAAGAACACTCAGATATTGATGAAATTGCAATTGTTTCACATCCTGATTGGATATGGAAAATTGAAGAAATAGTAAATCGAAATAACTTTACAAAAGTAAAAAAAATTTTAAAAGGTGGAAAAGAAAGAAAAGATTCTTCTTTAAGTGCAATTAAAGCTTACGAAAAAGATGGTGAAAATTTAAATTTTTTATTTCATGATGCCGTAAGACCTTTTTTAGATAAAAGAATTATAGATGATTGTATAAAAGCACTTAATTATTATAATGCTGTTGATGTGGCTATTTCTGCAGTTGATACTATTATAAAAGTAGATAATAAAATTATTCAAGAGATTCCTGATAGATCTAAAATGATGTATGGTCAAACACCTCAGTGTTTTAAATATGAAACTATTTCAAAAGCTTATAAAGAAGCAATAAAAGATAAAAATTTGAAAGTTAGTGATGATTGTGGGATAGTTAAAAAATATTTGCCGAATGAAGAAATTTATGTAGTAACCGGTAGTCCTCAAAATATCAAAATAACACATCCTCAAGATATTTTTTTGGCAGACAAATTATTTCAATTAAGAACGACTCAGATTCAAGAAAAATATTCAGATGAATATTATCGTCAAAAGTTAAATGAAAAAGTTATTGTAATTTTTGGAGGTTCTTCAGGAATTGGTAGAAGTATAGAAAAACTAGCTAGTAAGTTTGGAGCAAAAGTATATTCTTTTTCAAGAAGTGTAACTAATATCGATATTAGCTCTGTATCAGATGTAAAAAAAGCATTAGCTTTTGTATATGATAAAGAAAATAAAGTAGATTATGTTGTAAATACAGCCTCTATTTTGATAAAAGAGCCATTAAAACATATGGAATATTCAAAAATATTAGAAATTATTAATATTAATTATTTAGGAGCTATTAATGTTATAAAAGAATCCATTCCATATTTAGAAAAATCAAAAGGTGGAATATTGAATTTTACTTCAAGTTCTTATACAAGAGGAAGAGCTAATTACTCATTATATAGTTCTTCAAAAGCGGCTATAGTTAATTTAACTCAGGCATTAGCAGAAGAGTTATTACCATTAGGAATTAAAATAAATTGTATAAATCCTGAGAGAACATTAACTCCAATGAGAACATCTAACTTTGGGTATGAAGATCCAAAAACTTTATTATCTCCTGAAGAAGTTGCATATGTTTCTTTGAATACTCTTATATCAAATTTTACCGGGCAAATAGTAGATGTAAAGATTCAAAAGGTTAAAATATGAGTAAACTTACTAAATTAATAAAAAATCCAAAATTATTTTTTATTGATGCAGTAAAAAAAAGAATAGATGTTAAAAAGGCTTCTTCTAAGAAACCAGAGGTTAAAAAGTTTTCTTCTAAAATCTCTGCTCCTACATTTGAAACATATCAAGTTAATACTTTTTATCCATATAAAATTATTCTTCATACAGGAGAAGGAGAAAATGGAATTACACACTTAAATTTATGGATACCTATTTTTCAAAAGTCTGGAATTAATTTTGTTGTATTGGTTAGAAATTATGAAGTTTTTAAATATGTTAAAGAAAAATATGGAGAACTTCCAATTATTATGGCAAAATCAGATAAAGAGGTAAAAAAAATTTTAGATAAGATGCAATCATTAAAGGCGTGTTTTTACCCTTCTAATACAGGTAATAATTTACATTTATTAAGTTATGATGATATTAAACATATTTTTATAGGACATGGAGATAGTGATAAAACTGCAAGCGCACATAAATATTTTAGAGTATATGATGAGAATTGGGTAGCAGGACAAGCTCATATAGACAGATTTAACAATGCAGGTTTTGACCACACTGGACTTAAACATATTAAAGTAGGAAGACCTAATTTAAAAGAAACATTACTATTAACACAAGATAATTGGAAAAATAGATTTGGTGGAAAAATTAACTTGCTTTATTTATCTACTTGGGAAGGAGTATATAAAGAACAAGAATATACGTCAGTAGAAATAATTAAAGAGTTTTTTAAAGATATTAACGAAATATTATCAGAAGTGCATATAAAAATAAAATTACACCCTTGGTTAGGAAAAAGAAGAAAAGAATTATTAAATTATGACGAAAAAATTTTAAAAGAGTGGAAAAGTAAAATTTATAAAAAAAATAGAAATTTTCAGGACATGTTAAAAAGTAATTTTAATATTTTAAACAGGTATCCTAAAAATTTGGAAATAACAAACTTAAAATTTTCTGAAATCAATGCTACATTAAAAATTTATTCAAAAGAAACACCAATAGAAGAGCTTATTAAAACTTCAAATGTATTTATATGTGATATTTCAGCAGTTATTTCAGAAGCATTAGCAGGAAATGGTCCTATATTTGTTTATATTCCAAAAAATAAACCTATAAAAACACTTAAAAGTAAAATGGATTATGCAGATTATACTTATACTTTTTCAAGTATTGAAGAATTAAAAGAAAAATTTTATGAAGTAGTTATTAATGGAAAGGATTATTTAGCTGATAAAAGAGAAATGGCAGTAGAGTATATTTTAGGAAAAAAAGAAACATTAAATGATAAATTTATACAAAATTTACAATGTATTGAAAAGGGTATTGAATATGAATTATAATATAAAATATTTAAAAAAACCAAGTGAAACTACTGTAATGATTCATTCAGCAGATGAAAAACTTACAATAAATCATGTAGAATGGTGGTTACCTGTCTTAAAAGAAAGTGGAATTAATTTTTCTATTTTAGTTAGAGATAAAGAAAATTTTAAAAAATTAATAAAAAAATATCCTTTTTTACAAATTTTATATGCTAAATCCCCTGTTGATGTTGAAACAGTTGTAAATGCTCAACCTAATTTAAAAGTAGTTTTATATCCAACTAATAGGGCTAAAAATATCCATTTATTAAGATTTATAAATTATAAACATATTTTTATTGGGACTAAAAATTCAGATTGGCTTTCTAAAATAAATAAATCATATAGAGCTTATGATGAAATGTGGATTTCTGGAGAGTATCAATATAAAAAAGTTTTGTCAGAATTAGAAGATTTAAGACATTTAAAATTGATAAAAGTTGGAAAACCTCAAATAAAAAATAGATTAAAAAAAACTAAAGCTGAGGATATAGCATATCTTCCTTCATTAGATAATAATGAATTTTCATCTTTTTATAAAATACTTCATAATTTTAAACAAGATATCAAAGTAAAGATTTTAAATGATAAAATAGATGATTCTATTATTAAGGAGTTCAATATAATTAATCATAAAAATAATTTTAAATTTGTTAGAGATAAAAGTTTATTTGAAGAAGAGCTAATTTTTTCTAAAGCAATTATAACTGACTTGCCTAATTTAGATATATGGTTATTTAGTTATGACAAGCCTGTATTTATTTATTTACCACAGGGAGAAAAGTTTATACATAAAAAAATTCCTGAAGAGATTGTAACGACTTTTTCAAATATTGATACTTTATCTTTAAAAGAAGATGAAAAAATAAAAGAAAATAGAGAAAAGTTTGTTGAAGATATGTTTGGCAAAAGTTTTACAATGAAAAATTTATTTATTGCAAAATTAAAGGAGGAAGTTAAGGAATGAGTAGAGAAATTGTTTTTATTCGTAATGGTTTAACCGGTGGGGGATTAGGTATAATGTCTGCATTACAAGCTAATTATTTTTATGAGCAGGGATTTAATGTTACAGTTATAGTTGATCAATCCTATAATGAAAAAATTGTGAAAAGTGAAAATTATAAAATGTATAATCCTGGTATTAATATTATTTTTGCTTTAACTTCTCCTAAGTATAAAAGCACTTCACCCCAAGTTTCTAGAAAGTCTATAAAAAAAGAATGGTTTGGAGGTACAATTAGTTATTATTATGATGAATATGGAGTATTAGTTAAAAAATCATACCATGATAGTAATGGTCAAAGAGTTAAGGTAGAAATACCGATTATGGATGAGTATTTAAAATCTTTAAAAAGTGGAGATATAGTTACAACTTTTGAAGCGTCTCTTATTTGGCACGTAGGGGATTTAGAGCTTCCTGAAGGAGTATCAACTGTGGCGCAAATACATAATCAGCATTTTTATCTTAGTGATTGGATAGATAATATTGATAATTATACAAAGTTAGTATGTTTTACAGAAAAAACTAAGGAAGCTTATGAAAAATTATATGGTAAAAAAAATAATATTGAAGTAATCCCAAACCCACTAAGACATGAATTTCCAAATGAAATAATGTCTCATAAAAATAGACCTTTAAAAATAGTTTCAGTGGGAAGGTTGGAAGAAGGCAAGCAAGTAGAACATACTATAGAAGTCTTTTCAGAAATTGCTAAAAAAAATCAAAATGCGTATTTAGAGATATATGGTAAAGGTAAAGAAGAGGAGAAATTAAGGAAATTAGTAAAAGAATTAAATTTAGAAAATAAAGTCTATTTTAAGGGACATGAAAAAGATTTAAATAAAATTTTTAAAGATGCTGCATTAATGATATTTGCTTCTAAAAGAGAATCCTTTGGATTAGTTATCATAGAAGCATTAAGTTTTGGAGTTCCGGTTATTGCTTATTCTACAGTATTTGGTGTTGATGATTTGATACAAAATGGGGTAAATGGATATATTGTTCCGCAAGGAGATAAAAAGTCTCTTTATGAAAAGAGTATTGAGTTATTAGAAGATGTAAATACAAGAGAAAAATTTGGAAAAAATGGGTATGAATTTGCAAAAAATTTTATATATGATAAAGTGATGAAACAATGGCTTGATTTAATGATGAATTTATCTAATATTAAATCTACAGAATTATTATATAATAAAATTAAAAGAATGGATTTGCCAAAGCAATTGGTTAAAAAAGTATATAATCAACAAATGAATGAAGATGATTTAAAAAAATTCATTTCTTATTTAAAGGAAGCTAAAGCAAAAATAGTGAATGGTAAAGCATATATTTATTCAGAAGAATTATTAAATAAATTCCCTATATTTAAGTTGGAAGATTATGAAATTAAGTAAAATATTCAAAGTTATTTTTTCATTATAGTTTTTATATTCAAATGTAATGTATAGTAATAATTACTAAAAAACATCCTAGATATTTATATATGATATTTATAGAGATTTTTTAAAAAAGATAAAAATAAACT
>JALVAK010000181.1 GCA_027011225.1 Nautiliaceae bacterium
AAAGATGAAGAAGAAAATAAGGTGTATATTTACAATGAAGAGTGTAGAATTGAGATTTGATTTAAAAATTTAATTCTACTCTTCTCTGCTTTTTTAATAAATTTTTGCTTTTTTTTAATTGCTTTTTTTGTATTTAGCCCAAATTTATTTAATAACTTTTCACAATTATAATAATCATGTGCCAATCCCAAATAATCTTGAATTTTTTTTAAAATTTTTTCATTTTGACTAGTATATCTGCATTTTTTAACTTCAATTCTAATTTTATGCAACTCTTTATCATTTTTATTTAAAAAACTCTCACTTAAAATTTTTCTACACCTATCAATAGAAATCTCTTCTTTTGTTTTATTTAAAGAGACAATTTTACTTTTATAACCTTTTAAAAATTTAATAAATTTTTCTCTTAGTTTTTTATGCTTTTTCTTAAGATATTTTTTTATTTTTTTATTTTTACAAATATACAATAAAACATCACTATCTCTTAATTTTGAAGATTTTTTAAGAAGCTTTTTTAAACCTACATCAACTTTATTTTCCAAAGCTAATAGAGATAATTTTTTTCTAGCACTAACTCTTAAATCATGCAATATCTCTGAATCATCTTTTTTAACATATGCTTTTATCAACTTTTCCATAAATTTTCCTTTTTATCTTCATAAATTATGTATGTAGGAAAAGCTAGCTCTAATTTTGAATTTTTAATAATTTCTAATATTTTATAAATGACATCTTGTTTTATTTTAAGCCATTCTTCCCAATCTATAGTAATAGAAAAAGCATAAATTAATATATCAATAGAATACTCATCAATTTTATCTACATAAACTAATAATGTCTTCCTAACTCCATATTTGTCTTCTATTGAAAATAAAGCATTTTTATAAAGATTCTTTTTAAGTTTATTTTTTATTTTTTCATCAGTTACAATTTGAGGATGTTTTTTTAACATCATTCTAATTTCATCAACTACCCTATTTAACTCTTCAACATCGGTAGTTGGCTTTAATTTAAGCCAAAATTTTATTCTTCTTCCAATAATTCTTCTAGACCAGTTTTTAACCCAATCATTAGCAAGCTTTGAATTTGGAATAATAATTAAAGCGTTATCAAATGTTCTAATTTGAGTTGATGTAAGACCTATTTCAGTTACAAATCCTTCAAAATCTCTTGTCTCTATCCAATCTCCTACATGAAATGCATCTTCACTTACTATTCTTATAGAATCAAAAAAATTACTTATTGTCTCTTTTGCCGCAAGACCAATAATAATACCACCAATTCCAAGAGAAGTTATTATTGCAGTTAAATTAACTCCCAATTTTGAGAGTAAAACAATTATATAAATTAAAACTAAACTAACTTTTGTAAGATTTATAATTAAAGAAAATAATTCTCTTCTTACGCTCTTTTTCTCTTTAATTTTAATAGTAATAGAAGTATAAATAAAATATTTCAAAATTTCATACACAAACCAAAAAATAAGAGCTAAATTAATAAAAAACAGATAATTATAAAATCTTGGGTACAAATCAAATATATAATATAAAGTATTAATATCTACTAGCAAAATAAAAGGAAGTAAAAATTTTTCAACTCGTGAAAAAAGAAGCCTTAATCTAATATTTTTTCTTTTTTTAAACAAAAATAACTTTATATACTTTGCTAAAAAATAAAAAATAATATTAAAAAAAACAATAATTAATACTAAAATTAGTTTCTTCATAGCTTTTTTATATAAATTATAACACATTTTGTTATAATTGCGACAAAAAAGGAAATTAATGAGAAGCCATTATTGTGCTGAATTAAATGAATTAAATGTGGGAGAAGAAGTAGAGCTTGTTGGGTGGGTAAATTCCCATAGAGACCATGGAGGAGTTATTTTTATAGACCTTAGAGATAGAAGCGGAATTATTCAAGTTGTAGCAGACCCTCAAGATAGCAAAAAAGCTCACGAAGTAGCAGAAAAAGTAAAAGATGAATATGTAATAAAAGTAAAAGGAAAAGTTAGACTAAGAGGCGAAGGGCTTGAAAATCCAAAGCTAAAAACTGGAAAAATTGAAGTAGTTGCAGATAAAATAGAGATAGAAAATACAAGTGAGGTACTGCCATTTCAAATTGGCGATAAAAATGTAAATGAAGAGCTAAGACTAAAATATAGATACTTAGACCTTAGAAGCCCTGATATGCTTGAGACATTCATTTTAAGAAGCAAAGTTACAAAAGCTATTAGAGATTATTTTGAAAAAGAAGGTTTTATTGATGTAGAAACTCCAATTCTAACAAAATCTACACCAGAAGGCGCAAGAGATTATTTAGTTCCAAGTAGGATTTATCCTGGTGAATTTTACGCACTCCCACAATCACCTCAGCTTTTTAAGCAAATACTAATGGTAGCAGGATTTGATAAATATTATCAAATTGCAAAATGTTTTAGAGATGAAGATTTAAGAGCTGATAGACAACCAGAATTTACTCAAGTTGATGTTGAGATGAGTTTTGTAAACCAAGATGATGTTATTGATACAATTGAAAAAATGGTAAAAGAAGCATTTAAAGTAGCTGGAATTGATGTAAAACTTCCTATAAAAAGAATAAGTTATAATGAAGCTATGGAGAAATATGGAAGCGATAAGCCAGATTTAAGATATGATTTAGCAATGGTTGATGTTATTGATGAGTTTGTAGATTCAAGCAATGAAATTTTTAGCTCTATTGCAAAAGATAAAAAAAATAATAGAATAAAAGCTCTAAAAGTCCCAGGAGGAGATAAGTTTTATTCTAGAAAAATGCTAAAAGAGCTTGAGAATTTCGTTAAAAAATTTGGAGCAAAAGGGCTTGCTTATATCCAAGTTAAAGAAGAAGGATTAAAAGGACCTATTCTTAAATTCTTAAGTGAAGAATCTCTTAATAAAATGATAGAAAAACTAAATCCTCAAGTTGGCGATATTATCTTCTTTGGAGCTGGAGATAAAAAGACAGTACTTGATTATATGGGAAGATTAAGAGCTAAAATTGCAAAAGATATGGGATTAATTGATGAGAATGAATATAATTTTGTATGGATTGTAGATTTTCCTATGTTTGAGCGTGATGAAAACGGCAACCCTACTCCGCTTCACCATCCATTTACAATGCCTGATATGACTACTTGGGATGAAGAAAATTTTGAAGATATTAAATCAATCGCATACGATTTAGTATGCAATGGATATGAAATTGGTGGTGGAAGTATCAGGATTCATAAAGAAGATATTCAAGAAAAAGTTTTCAAACTTCTTGGAATTGATGAAATGGAAGCAAAAGAAAAATTTGGATTTTTACTTGATGCACTTAAATTTGGAGCACCTCCTCATGGAGGATTTGCACTAGGGCTTGATAGGGTTATAATGCTTATGAGAAAAACTGATAATATAAGAGATGTTATAGCATTCCCTAAAACTCAAAAAGCTCAGTGTTTACTCACAGATGCACCAAGTGAAGTAGATAAAAGCCAGCTTAAAGAATTACACATAAGAGTTAAAAAACCAAAGAATGAATAAATTAGTAAAAAAATTAACTTTAAATGATTTAAAAAAAGGTGATGTTTTTAAAATAATTGATTTTGATGAAAGTTGTAAAAATTTTAAAAATAGATTAAGAGATTTAGGTATACATAAAGGTCAAATAGGACAAATTTTAAATAAGTCTTTTTTTGGTCCTATTGAAATTGATATAGATGGAAGAAAAATCGCAATAGGTAGAGGTATGAGCAAAAAAATTTTTGTAAAAAAATTTGAATGTCCAATTTTATAAAAGGAGTAGATATGAAAAAAAAATTATTTTTAATTATTGGAGCACCAGGTAGCGGAAAAACAACTGATGCAGAAATTATTGCTAAGAAAAATTCTGATACAATAATTCATTACTCAACTGGAGATTTACTAAGAGAAGAAGTAGCAAGCGGAAGTGAGCTTGGTAGAGAAATTAAAAGTTATATTGATAATGGGAAATTAGTTCCTCTTAATATTGTAATTAACACAATAAAAAACGCAATTGAAAAAGCTGACAAACCAGTTGTAATCATTGATGGATTTCCAAGAAGTGTTGAGCAAATGAAAGCTCTTGATGAAATGCTAAAAGAAAATCCTCAAATTGAGCTTGTAAAAGTTATTGAAGTAGAAGTAAGCGAAGATGTAGCAAGAGAAAGAGTACTTGGAAGGGCTAGAGGTGCTGATGACAATGAAGAAGTATTTAATAACAGAATGAAAGTATATCTTGAGCCATTAGCTGAAATTGAAAAATTTTATGAAGCTCAAAACAAATTAGTAAAAATTAATGGTGAAAGAAGTATAGAAGAGATAGTTGAAGATATGGAAAAAGAAATTAAAGCAGGAATTTAATGCTTTTTTATTATATTTTAATTGGGATAAGTATTGTAATTTTAGTTTTTGCTTTTTTAAATATATATAACGCTAGAAAAATTGAAAAAAATATTCAAAATTATGTCTATATCGCAACAACAAGCAGCTATTATTTTATAGGAGCAGTGCTATTTTCGCTAGCTATGTTAGTAATTGTAGCATTTCAAGCAATGCCTTATAATTTTGATATAAGAATTTTCTCAATAGAGCTATTTTTTGGAAGTATTTTTTTGCTATCTTTATCTCATTTTATATATCATATAACAGCAAAAAAAGTTTTAAATGATGCAAAAGATTTTTTTAAAAAATTTGGAGCTGATATCAATAACAAATGTCATATGTTAATGCTAAAACATATCCTCTCAAAAGAGACTAATTTAGAAAAAATAAAAGAAATTTTTAAAAACAATAAACATTTATGCGAAGAGAAAAATTAATTTTTATTCTCTTCTTTTAACTTACATCTAAGCTCTTCTTCAACTTTAATTTTTTCAATTCTTTCAATTAACGCATCAATTTCTCTAAGCTGCTCTTCACACTTTTTTTGAAGCTCTTCTTTTTTTTCATGTAAAATTTTTAATTGTTTTTCAATCTCTTCAATAGGAATTGCACATTTTTTTGCCGCTTCTTCTTCTTTTTCAAGTGCCCATTCTGTGATTTTTTTAATTAATTCTTTAAACATTTTATCTCCTTTAGTATAATTTCTTTAGTATTTTATCATAAGGAAATAAAATGGAAATAAATAATTACAAAAAAGCTGCCGAAATTATAAAAAACTCAAAAAATTTAGTAGCTTTTACAGGAGCTGGTATAAGTGTAGAAAGTGGTATTCCTCCATTTAGAGGTCCAACAGGTTTATGGAGTAAATATGACCCAAAAATACTTGATAT
>JALVAK010000182.1 GCA_027011225.1 Nautiliaceae bacterium
GCTTCTTCTTTATTTAAAGATAAAATTTCATTTATCTCATCAAGAGAGCTTTCAAAAGATATCTTAATTTCTCTCTCTTCTATTGGAGTCATCTCTTCATGAGATGATTTTTCTTCTTTAATAAATAGTGGCTCTTGGTTTATTAATTCTTTTTCTTCTAAATTTAATGGCTCAAATTTTTTTTCTTCTAAATTTTCTTCTAAATTTAGTGGCTCAAATTCTTTTGTTATATTTTCAAACTCTTCAATAATAGGTTGTGTATTTAATGTCTCTTCAAGCTCTAAGAGCTCTTCTGTTTGCGGTTTAAGGTTAGAAGATTCTGTTAGGTTATAAGCTTTTAAATTTTCTAAAGAAATAAGAGGTATTTCTTCTACATTAAACGCGTAATTATCTATAATAAGCTCATTTCCGTTAAATGAAGATAATATTAGCTCTAATTGAGAAATTTTACTGCTTAGATTATCTAAGTTTGCATTAAGCTTATTTAAAAGATTAGTATCAGCCCCAATTACTTTATTATTTTTTAATAAAACAATCATCCTTCTTCCTTCTCTTTCATTTCTTTATATATTTTTTCATATGCTTTTTTATCAGCTTCTGATATAGGTTTTCTTGCACTTATATAGCCTATTTTATTTCCATTTTCATCAAAGATTGGCTCAATAAATGCTTCTACCCAATAATATTTCCCATCTTTTCTTAAATTTTTAACAAATCCTCTCCATTTTTCATTTTTCTCAATTGTATCCCATAAATCTTTAAATGCTGCTTTTGGCATGTCAGGATGTCTTATAATATTGTGAGGCTTTCCAAGTAGCTCTTCTTTTGAATAACCTGCTAACTTACAAAAGGGAGTATTTACATAAGTAATAATACCTTTTAAGTCGGTCTTGCTAATTATGGGTCTATTTAAAACTCCCACATCTTCAAAAGTCACTTCTTCATCTACAGGAGTTGGCTTTTTCATCTTCTCTCCTTTTTTTGTCCTTTTGCAATTTTAGCTAATTTTGAGTAAAATTCAAATAAAAAGGGTGAAGATGAAAGTTTTGTTATTAAAAGATGTAAAAGGCTTAGGAAAAGCTGGAGAGATTAAAGAAGCAAAAGATGGATATGCAAGAAATTATCTTATACCAAAGGGATTTGCAAAACTTGCAACACCAGAAGTTGTTAAAAAGTGGCAAGAAGAGCAAGCTAAAAAAGAAGCAGAGCTTAAAGCAGAAATGGAAAAACTTAATAAGCTAAAAGAAAAACTTGAAAATGAAAAAATTGTAATTAAGCATAAATTAGGTGCTAATGGGCAGCTTTTAGGCTCAGTTACAAATAAAGAAATAGCAGAAGTTTTAAAACAAAAAGGTTATGATATAGATAAAAAACAAATAGAGCATAAACCTATTAAAGCGCCGGGTCTTTATAATATCGATATAAAATTAGGTCATGGAATACACGCAAGAGCTGAGATTGAAATAGAAGGAGAGTGATGTCAAATATTCATTTAGAAGCTACAACTATTTTAGGTTATAGAAAAGATGGAATAGCAATAATTGGTGGAGATGGGCAGGTTACTTTTGGTAACACAGTTTTAAAGAGTAATGCTAAAAAAGTAAGAGCATTATATAATGGAAAAGTGCTTGCAGGATTTGCAGGAAGCACTGCTGATGCATTTATTTTGTTTGATATGTTTGAGAATTTTTTGCAAAATCGAAAAGGTGATTTATTAAAAGCTGTGATTGATTTTGCAAAGGCTTGGAGAAAAGATAAGTATTTAAGACGTCTTGAAGCTATGATGATAGTGCTTAATACTAAACATATTTTTATATTATCTGGCAATGGAGATGTAGTTGAGCCAGAAGATGGAAAACTTGCAGCTATTGGAAGTGGAGGAAATTTTGCCCTCTCTGCTGCAAGAGCGCTTGATAAATTTTCTAATATGAATCCAGAAGATTTAGTAAAAGAATCACTTAAAATTGCAGGTGAGCTATGTATTTATACAAATACCAATATTACACTTCTAAAGTTAAAGGATTAAGATGAATATGACGCCAAAAGAGATAGTAGCTTACCTAGATGAGTATGTAGTAGGTCAAAAAGATGCGAAAAAAACTATAGCAATAGCTCTTAGAAATAGATATAGAAGACTAAAGCTTCCAAAAGAGTGGCAAGATGATATCTTACCAAAAAATATTATGATGATAGGACCAACAGGGGTTGGTAAGACTGAGATTGCAAGAAGAATGGCAAAGATGATGAAAGTGCCTTTTGTAAAAGTAGAGGCTAGCAAATATACAGAAGTTGGATTTGTTGGGCGTGATGTAGAGAGTATGATTAGAGATTTGGTAAATAATTCTATGAATTTAGTAAGAGAAGAGCTTCAAGAGAGAAGCAGAGAAAAAATTGAAGATGAAGTAATTGAAGAGATTACTAAAAAATTAATTCCACCTCTTCCAAAAAATGCACCAGAAGAGAAACAGCTTGAATATCAAAAAACATTTGAGAGAATGAAAGAGAAAGTTAAAAAAGGCGAAGTTGATAATTTAAAAATTACAATTGAAGTAGATGAAGATATGTCAATGGGTGATAATTTACCACCTGATATGTTAAAAGCTCAAGAATCTTTAGTTAAAATTATAGGTATTTTTAATAAAAATAAAGAGAAAAAAGAAGTTAGTGTAAAAGAAGCAAAAGAGATTTTAAAAAAACAAATAGCAGATAAAGTCATTAACAAAGAGGAATTAAAAAAAGAAGCTCTCAAAAGAGCTGAGAATGGAATTATTTTTATAGATGAGATTGATAAAATTGCAGCAACTGGCAATACTAGACAAGACCCAAGCAAAGAAGGGGTGCAAAGAGATTTACTCCCAATAGTTGAAGGTAGCACAGTTCAAACTAAATATGGATATATAAAAACTGACCATATTTTATTTATTGCAGCTGGGGCATTTCATGTAAGTAAACCAAGTGATTTGATTCCAGAGCTTCAAGGAAGATTTCCTCTAAGGGTTGAGCTTCAAAGTCTTGATGAAGAGGCTTTATATCAAATTTTAACACGACCTAAGCATTCATTAATTAAACAATACCAAAAACTTTTAGAAGTTGAAGGTGTGAATTTAAAATTTAGTGAAGATGCTCTAAGAGAGATAGCAAAATATGCCTTCTTAGCAAATGAAAAGACAGAAGATATAGGAGCTAGACGTCTTCATACAGTAGTTGAAAAAGTTTTAGAAGATATCAATTTTAATGCAGATGAGTATAAAGGCAAAGATTTTGTAATTGATAGTGATTATGTAAAATCTAGACTTGAAGATATAGTTGAAAATGAAGAAGTAACAAAATATATTTTATAAGGATAAAAATGGCAAAAAGTGGATTTGTAGGAATTTTAGGTAAACCAAATGCTGGGAAGTCAACTCTTCTTAACTGGCTTTTAGGGGAAAAAATTGCTCTTGTCTCTCCTAAAGCAAATGCAAGTAGAAAAAGAGTAAATGCAATAGTTATGCATAAAGATAATCAAATTGTTTTACTTGATACTCCAGGGCTTCATGAAAAAGAAAAACTTCTTAATAAATTTATGTTAAAAGAAGCGCTAAAAGCATTAGGAGATAGTGATTTAGTATTGTTTTTAGCTGATGTAAGAGATGATTTAGATGGATATAAGTGGTTTTTAGAGCTTAATAAAAAAAATATACCGCATATTGTAGTTTTAACTAAAACTGATTTAGCAAGTGAAGATGAAATAAAACAAAAAATTCAAGAATATGAAAGTCTTGGAAAAGCTTTAGCAGTAATTCCTGTTAGCGCAGTAGAAGGTAAAGGAAAGGATGAGCTTTTAGATGAAATTGTAAAGCATCTACCAGAGCATCCTTATTATTATGACCCTGAAATAATCTCAACTGAAAATATTAGGGATATATATAAAGAGCTAATAAGAGAAGCGTTGTTTGAAAAATTAGGTGATGAGTTACCTTATGAAACAGATGTTGTTATTGATAAAATAGAAGAGTTTGACAATTTAGATAAAGTTTATGCTACAATTATAGTTGAGAGACCTTCTCAAAAAGGTATGATTATTGGAAAAAAGGGAAGGAAAATTAAAGAAATTGGAATGTATGCAAGAAAGCTTCTAGAGCAATTTAGCGGGAAAAAAATTTATCTTGAGCTTTATGTAAAAGTTGTTCCTGGATGGAGCAAAAATAAAAAGATGTTAGAAGAATTAGGATATGAAATAGATTAAAAGAGGGAAAATGAAAAAGCTGAATTTATTTTCAAATATAAAACTTTTTAAGAAGTATAACTATAATATCAATAGAGTAATCGGGGTCAAAGGTAATGAGAGATATGTCTTATTAGCCGAGAAAAAATTAATCAGAATCTATAGAGATAAATTAAAATCATCTGCCCTTTTATGTAGTTACATTCCAATTGAGAATGCTATATTTTATAGCTTTGAAGTTGAAGCGAATGTAATAGAAAATATTGATTTAGATAGCTTTGTAGAGACAAAAGTTTATGAAGAAGCAGGGCTTTTAGAAACCGAAGAGTATGTAATTAAATATGAAGTTGTAAAATCTTTAAGAGATGATAAGTATGTGGTTATCCAATGTGTAATTGTACCTGTTAATTTCATAGCAAAAAATTATGAATATATCTTAAAAGAAACCGGCTATATTGATTATTTATCATTTCCAGCGTTTGCATACAGGTCATTATATAATGAAAATATCTTAAAAAAAGGTAATGATTTATTTGTAGTTATCTTGTATGATAAGATATTTTTTACATTTTATTCAGAGGGTAAACTTATTTATTTAAATACCGTCTCAGGTGGTCTTAATAAAATTTATGAATCTTTAAAATCTTTAAAAATTGCAAATTTTGATTTTGAGCTTTTTAAGAAACTTCTTACTAAAAAAGGGCTTGATAGAAATAAATATACTCCTTCAGAATTACCAGTGCTTAATATAATGGAAAATGAATTTAGAGCATATGGAAGAATTATTGAAGAGCAAATTGCAGAGGTTATAAATAAATATGAAGTTGATGATGTTGAGAGAATTTTTATTATAACTGAGTATGGGAAAGTTCCAGGAATTAATGATTTTTATGAATATCAGTTACAAAAAAAAGTATTAGGTTTTGAATTTTATGAAGAATATAACTTAGATAAACTTCCTATTGACCCATTCTTATTTTTAGGAATGCTTGAGACACATGATGCATATAAAAATAATGACTTAAGATATAATTTTTCTTTATTTTTAAGAAAGCCTACATTATTTTATAGACCATCAGGAATTTTATTAATAGTATTTATTTTATCTCTTATTATTTTTTCTGCTTATCCTATATATTTGTTTGTAGATGGGAAAATATATAAATCTAAAACTGAAAAATTAAAAGAAGAATTAGCTCAAATTAATGCTAAAAAGAATGTTATTTTATCTCAAATAAATACTCTTAAAACAAAAATAAAAAAATTAGATGACTCTTCTAAAAAATTAATAAAAGATATTCAAGATAGCAAGCAATTAATTGAAACTTTGTATAAATTTAAGTTTAGTTACTTACCAAAATCTCAGGAGTTAGTAGATATTACTTACTTAATGAATAAAAATAAGGTTTATTTATCAAATATGAAGTATAAAGATAATCAATATATTCTAAAAGTTTATTCTTATGATGATAGCAAGTTAGGAAAATTTATAGATGATTTAGTAAATAATGGGTTTAGAGCATCATTTGATAAAATACAAAACAAAGACAACAAATACTATATTAATCTTAGGATAGAAGAATGAAAATGTTAGAGAGAATTGATAAATATTTTTATGAAAAAAGCTCTAAAAAAGAGTTTGTGTATTTGTTAATCTTACTTGTTTTAGCAATAGGCTTTGTTATTTATTATTACATTTATCCTATTGCTAAAAATTACCAATTAAAATCGAAAGAAGAGTATTTAAATACTCTCACTTTATTACAACAGCAAAAAGTTCAATTAAATGTATTAAAAGTTAAAAAAATTCAACTTCAAAAACAACTGCAAACTCTAAGTAAAAAATTAAGCGAATTAAGAAAAGAAAAAATATTTTTTGATGAGCTTACTAATTTATTAGATTTTGCTGAGTTTAACCAAGTAAAATGGGCTCAGTTTGTAAAAAATGTTATAATGGATGCTAAAGCAGAAGGTTTAAAAGTTAAATCAGTAGAAAATAAAATTTTTGATGAGAAAGAAAAATTAAAAAAATTGCCATCTGGAATGATAGTTAAAAAAATGAGTATAGGGCTTGAGTTGAACGGAAATTATATCAATTTTATTCATTTTATCTATAAATACGAAGATAGAAAAGATTTAATTAGGGTGGAGAAAATGAAGGTTAAAGATAGAAATGATTACTATGTTGAATTCACTTTATATGGGTATGAAAAATGAAAAGAGTAGTAATAGCAATATTAATCATATGCTCTACAATCTTAGCGCTTGATGTAGATAAGTATTTAAATTATACAAACCAACTTATTAATTATCAGTTTGAATTAAAAGGATTTGATAAAATCAAAGAGCCATTTGAGCCTACTATTAATATTATTAATGGTAAAAAAATTAAAAACATAAAAACACTCATAAAAACAATCAAAGTAGAATTGCTCTCAATTTTTGATAATAGAGCGTATGTAAATATAAAAGAGTATTTAGGGGAGCAATTAATTAAAAATTACAGAAAATGGGTAAAACCAGGTGATAAAATAGGTAATTGTGTGGTTTCATCTATTACTTTTGATAAAATGATACTTAAATGTAAAGATAAAACTTTAGTAAAAACTCTTTATAAAAAAATTCCAAATATTAAGGAAATACAATGACTAGAAAAATTCTATTTTTAATTTTATTAATTGTAGGATTAAACGCCTCAAATTGTGAAACGAAATTATTTAGTTACTCAAATTCGATGAATACTAATGCCCATTTAAAAATTAGCTCTTTTTTAAATTTGTTGCTTACGCAAAAATGTGGTATTAATATCGTGTATAAAGATGATATTGCTAAAAAAGTTTTAGAAGAAAAAATGCCTTATGTGAGAATTAAAAATTATACTCTAAGACAAATATTAGATTTAATTTTAACTCAAAAAGGTGTATTCTACACTCTTAAAAATAATGTATTAGAGCTTAGTTATTTTAAAACTAAATCTTTTAAAATAAATTTTATCTCTTCTAGTAGAAGTGGAGAATCTAATTTAGATGCTACAGATAGCAAAGTAAAAAATACTTATAATTTCGATTTTTGGAAAAAAATAGAAACTCAACTTGAAAATTTAGTAAAAAGTAGTTTCTTATTAGACCCAAATTATGATTTGATTTCTAAAGCGGGCATTAAACCTTTTAAACCGATTATTGATAAAAATACAGGTGTAATAATTATAACTGGAACAATGAAACAATTAAATGCAGTTAATAAATTTGTAAATAATTTAATGCATAATTTAACTAAACAAGTTTTAATTGATGTTCATATTTATAGCGTAGAGTTATCAAAATCTCATAAAACAGGTATTGACTGGTCTCAGCTTTCAATTTCTTTAAATAAAACAAATGTTCCTCTTAGAGCAAGATATTTAGGAGGCTCTGAAGCTGTATTTAATTCGGCAGCGTTTAATATATCAGGATTATTGGACTTTTTATCAAAAAATGGAAATGTAAATTCAATCTCAAATCCAAAAATTGTAACACTTAATAATCAAAAAGCTATTATTAGTGTTGGAGATACTATTTATTATAAATATGCTTCAAAAGTTGTAACAGACCAAAATGGAAATCCAATAGCTGAATATACGGTAGATTCTAAATTTGTAGGAGTTGTGCTTGATATAACTCCTCAAATTAGTGATAATGGGGATATAATTTTAAGTATTGAGCCTAGACTTTCTAAATTTAGAGATATTACTCAAATTTCAAATGTAGATAGAGGAATGCCGCCAGATACAACAGATAATACAATGCTTAGTATTGTAAAATTAAAAAATAATGAAACATTGGTGCTTGGAGGTCTTATTACTGATGATAAAAGTTTAAAGGTAAATGGAGTACCTATTCTTAAAGAGATACCTCTTATAAAATATCTTTTCTCTTCAAGAGAGCAAATTACTACAAAAAAAGAGTTGGTATTTGTAATTACTCCTCATATTATTGATTCAAAACATAAAAAAACATTAAGGGATTTAGGATTTGGTAAATTTTAAAGAAGCAAAAGAGCTTTTTAGAGATATAGTAGAGGTAGATAAATATATCCCTCTACCATCCTCTGAAAAAGTAAAATTGGACCTTTTAAGTGCAATTGCACAAAAAGAGAAAATGATTCTTTTAACTGGGGAAGCTGGAAGTGGTAAGAGTTTATTGTTAAAAAGTATATATCATGAACTAAAAGATAAAAAGGATATTTTTTTTATTTCAAATCCTTATTTAGAAGTTGATAATGTATTAAATATTTTAAAAGGTTTAGATTTAAAAACACATCATATAATGCTTTTGGATGAAGCTCAATTACTAACGCCTCAAACGTGGGAGAATTTAAGAATTTATGCTGATAAAGGTAATATTACTATTATATTTGCTACCCATGATACTAATGTAAAAGAATTATTATCAAAAAAACATTTTAAAACCAGAATTAATACAATTATTCCTATGAAAAATATTTCAAAAGAAGAGATGAAAAATTTTATACTCACTAAACTCTTAAAGCATAATCATAACGATATAGCTTCAATGTTTAATGATTCAAATTTTAATCTTATTTATAAATATACAAAAGGCTCTCTTAGAGCTACAAATCAATTAATGTATAAACTCTTTGATGTATTGGATTATTTTCATAAAAAGAGAAAAATAAATTTAAATAAACTTAAAAATAAATATATTCATATAGCAATTATGGATTTAAAGGCAATAGATGCACAGGTATGAAGAGCTTGAGAAGCTTTATTATAAAAAGCTTTTTTTTAAAATTTTTATAATTGCATTAATTATTATTTTATTAGCTTTTGCTATTTTTTACACAATAAATTTAAATGCTAATAATAAAAAAATAAACTCAAATACACATAAAAATAAAAAAGTTGCGATTAAAAAAAATAATGAAATAAATATTACTAAAACTGATAAAAACGCATCTAAACCTCAAAAAATCACATTCATTTTGCCTAATATAGATTTTTTAAAAGAGCCTAAAAAGCCTAAAAAAATTATTAAGAAAAAACCTACTCAACCTAAAAAAGAAGTTAAACAACAATCTATAAATTCTATAAATTTATCAGCAAAAAGTGTAAGTTTAAATCAATTAATTAGTGAATATAAAAAGAATAAAGATTATAATATTGCAATTACTATAGCCAATGCATATTTAGAGAGGAATGATTTAAAACATGCGCAAAAATGGGCTTTAGAAGCTAACAATATCTCTCCATCAAAACCAGATAGTTGGATAATTTTTGCAGATATCTTAGCTAGAAAAAAGCAAATTAAAAAAGCAAAGAGTTTATTAAAAGCATACATCGATTCATATGGAAATAATGATATAATAGAGGAAAAACTAAGGAGTTTAGATGGAGAGTGATATTTTATCCCATATTAAAAATTTGCCTCCTCTTCCAAAAAGTGTGTTAGAAGTGCAAAGAATAACAAATGAGCCTAATTCTTCTATAAAAGATTTAGTAAAAGTCATAAAAGATGACCCAATGATAACGGCAAATTTATTAAAAGCTGCTAATTCTCCTCTTTATGGATTTACTAAGCAAATAAAAACAATAGACCAAGCTGTATCTCTTTTTGGTATGAATACTATAAAAGGTTTTGTAATTTCTTTTGCAATTAGAAATACTTTAAAATTTGATTTGAGTGCATATGGTATAAGTGAATCTCAGTTTCATGATGTAGCTACTAAAAGAAATGCAATTGCTATAAATTGGTATAGATTAAAAAGAGAAAAACTTGATATAATTGCAACTGATTCATTTTTGATAGATTTAGGGGCGGTTGTAATATCGTTATATTTGATTAGCAAAGACAAAGCGGAAGAATTTAAAAAAAGATTAACTCCTGAAAATAGGTATGATTTGGAAAAAGAGTTTACAGGCTTTAATACTACTCAAATAACTGCTGAAATATTCAAACATTGGCATTTTGCAGATGAATTAATAACTCCTATTGCAAATATAGATACTCCAAATGATGAATATTCAAAAGTTATGGATGTATTAAGAGTGATGATAGATTTATTAGAGCCAAAAGAGAATATAAAAAAAGGGCTTCAAAAAGCACAAGAGTATAATTTAGATGTTGATGCTTTGCAAATTGCATTAGATATTGTGAAAGGATAGATGTGAAAGAATTTGCATTTAAATTGGTACAAGGAATTCAAAGAAAAGATATTCCAAGAGATAAAAGAGATATTATAAATGATTTAATAGCTCTTGGAATTGTTACAGATGGTGAAGTTATTAAGTTAAAGCCTGATTATAGAGTAGGTAAAGTTGATGTTACAAAAAAAGGTTTTGGGTTTTTAATTCCAATTGGTGTAAAAGAGAAAGATTATTTAATAGAAGCACATCATTTAAATGGTGCTAGCAAAGGTGATTTAGTAATTGCTAAAAAACTTAATAATAAAAAAGGTCGTCCAAAAGCAAAAGTTGTATATATTTTAGAAAAAGCTTTTGCTTATAGTGTAGTTTATTTAACTTATGAAGTTAAAAAGGGCAAAAAAGTACCGGTGCTTAAAAACATTAAAACAGACCAGCCTGTATTTGTAAATGAGAAGAAAAAAACTCTAAAAAAACTTCCAGAAGGTGCAGTATTTAAAGTAAATAACTACACTGCAAAAATTGAAGAAGTTTTAGGAGTTTTAGATGACCCATGGGTAGATGATAAAATTTCGCTTGCTCTTTATAATAAAAAAGAAGAGTTTTCAAAAAAAGCTATAAAAGAGGCAAAAGCTTTTGGTGATTATGTAGATAAGAGTATGTATCCAGATAGGGTTGATTTAACTGAGCTTTCTTTTTGTACAATTGACCCTGAGAGTGCAAAAGACCATGATGATGCAATTTATTTTGATAAAGAGAAAAATGAAGTGTATGTAGCTATTGCAGATGTAAGTGAATATGTATATTTAAATGGAAATATTGATAAAGAAGCAAAAGAGAGAGGTTTTAGTATCTATTTTCCTCATAAATCTGTTCCAATGCTTCCAAGAGAGCTTAGTGAAAATATTTGCTCACTCAAAGAAAATGAAGATAGATTAGCATTTGTTTTTAAAATTACTTTAGATGAAAATAATGAAGTTATTAAAGAAGAGCTTTTTGAGGGAATTATAAAATCAAAAAGAAAATATTCATATGATAGAGTAGATGAATTTTTAGATGGAAATTTAGAAAATATCGATGATATTGATAAAGAAATTCTAAATTGGCTTTTGCCTTTATGGGAGAGAGTAAAACACATAAGAGGTGAGAGGCTAAAAAGTGGTCTTGAATTTGAAAGTGATGAGATTAGAATGAGATTAGATGAAAATGGAATGATAAAAGAAGTTAAAATTGAAAAAGAGACTCCATCTCATAAGCTTATAGAAGATTGTATGCTACTTGCTAATAAAGCAGCAGCTAAAATGATTGATTTTGGGATTTTTAGAGTGCATGAAAAACCATCTCAAACAAGTATTGATGAATTATATGCAGAGCTTGGAAGTCTTGGAATTAATGTTAAGGTAGATGAGAATGATTTTGTAAAAGTAGTTGAAGATATCCAAAAACAAGCAAGTGAGCTTGGAATTAAAAAATTTGTAGATAAGCTTATTATACGCTCTCAACAACAAGCAAGATATGATGCTTGTAATATTGGGCATTTTGCTTTAGGATTTGATAGATATACTCATTTTACTTCGCCTATTAGAAGATATTCAGATTTGACTTTGCATAGGATATTAAAAGCAACTATAAAAAATGAGAAAAAAATTCTTGATTATATTTTAAGAAATATTGAAGCTTTGGTAGTAAAATTAAGTGAGCTGGAAAGAGAAGCTATGAAAGTTGAATGGGATTTTTATGATAGAAAATATGCAAGAGTTGCAAAGGAAAATATTGGAAGAGTTTATAAAGGAATTATTGAAGATACTGAAATTCCACCTATTGCAAAAATTTTAGAAGACAAACTTCTTGGAGCTAGAGTATTTTTAAAAGATAAAGAAAAATTTAATCTTTTTGAAAAAGTTGATATTGAAATAACAAATGCTAATATTGCAACAGCAAAAATAAAGGGAAAAGTTAAAAAAGATTAATAGCTATAGCTAAGTCCTATTCCAAATAGGAAAGCTCCTCCCTTGCTAAATACTCCTGTAGTATATGAATTAGTTATAGGGTCATATATTTTTGCACTTCTTTTTTTCTGATAAGCATATAATCCTGCAACTCCTATACTCATTCTATTATCAAGTTTATATTTTATTCCTCCTGAGAAAATATGTTTATCATTATCAGGCAAACTAAAATCTATTGTTTTATCAGGAACGGGGGTTTTATCATATGCATATCCAATCATTGCAGTTAGTTTTTGAGTGCATTTGTGTGTTAAACCAATTCTATAGGTATTTTCATCTCTCCAATATTTTGGTTTTGGTTTTCCAAATATTGCATTGACGTATGGGTCTTTAAAATCAAAATCAAGTGTTTTATATTTGCTCCAATATGTTCTCTCAAACACTGCTTCAATAGTAGTTTTATTGAAAGTTTTAGATAATGCAATATCAATTTGTGCTGGAATTGGAATTGTGACTTTACCTGGAGTGTTGAAATAGATATATTTGTTTATATCCGAAGGTTGTTGTGTTATGAGGTATTTTGAATAATATCCACTTCCATTTCCGCTAAGAGATAGATTTATGGGTGATTTATAAGTTAGTGCTATTTTTATGTCTTTTGTGTTGTTTTGATAACTAATAGCTGCATTCCATCCTCTATCAAAACTTGTTCCATTTAAGTATTGAGAATAAAGAGGTGTTACGCTTTTATCACTATTTTGTTTTAAACCTAATACGTTAGCAATTCCTTCACTTTTTACAAACCTTAGACCAAAAGCAATTGCAAAATTATTATTTAATTTTTTTGCGATACTTGGATTAAATTCGATTGTTTTTAAAGTAAATTCTTTTGCTCCAGCTTCTGGTACAACATCATCCCATCTTTTTGATAATCCATCAGGATATGTAATACTAAATCCAAATCTAAATCCATTTATATTTTTACTTGCGAAATGTAATTGAGGAAGGACAAAATCTTCTTTTCTTGAATAATAAATTTCTCCGTTTGAATTTTTAAACTTTATTTTGTTTAAATGAATAAAAGTGACATCAAGCTCAAAATAATTTTTATTTTTTAAAAATGGAATATTTGCTGGGTTATAATAAGCTGCATCTGCACTATTAGCGTTTGCAATATTTGCACTGCTAAGGGCAATACCTGCGATAGATTGCTCTGGGATTTTATAACCATTTGCAAAAAGTAAAGTTGCTGTAAAAAAAAGTATACGTTTTTTCATTGATATCTCCTTTTTAGTATAATTTTATAAAAAAGAGAGTCATGTATAAAAAAGAATTTGATAAGTTAGAAGAGCTTCCTCATGCAGTTGTGTTTTATGGTAACGAATTTTATCTTGATTTATATGAAAAAAGATTAATAGATAAGTTTAAAAATGCAAATATATTAAAAATGTATTTTGATGAGTATGATTATGAAGAAGCAAAGCTTCATTTGAGTGAAAATTCTCTTTTTTCAGATACAAATGTTTTAATTTTAAAAAATAATAAAATTCCTCCAAATTTAGATAAACTTGTGAAAAAAGCTAAAAACTCATATCTTTTTTTCTTTTTTTATGGCAAAAAGCCCCCAAGTTATATGGAGCATGTAAGATTTTTTAATCCTGATATTAAAGAGTTAATTTCATTTATTGATGAAAAGAGTAAAAATTTGGGTATTACTATCTCAAAAGAAGCTAAATTAAAGCTTATTAATTCAGTAGAGCCTTTATTTTTAGAAAAAGAGCTTGAGAAGCTTTCTTTGTATACAAAAGATATTAGTGCAGAGGATATTGAAACATTAGTTTTTGATTATAAAGAGAGTACTTTTGAAGATGTAATTGTAGCTATTTTAAAAGGAGAAGATTTTGAAGATAAACTTAAAAATTTATTAATAAAATCAGATGAGAGGAAATTTTTAGGCGCTATTATAAGATACATAAAAGATTTATATAAATACAACTTGTATATAAAAAAAACAGGTCTTTCATCTCTAAAAGGTCTTCTTGGATATCAACTGCCTTTTGATATAGAAAAAAAAAGAGTAGAGCTTGCTATAAAACTCAAAGAAAAAGATTTTTATACGCTTTTGAAATTTTTATTAGAAGCCGAGCTTAAAATGAGAAGAGGGAATGCAAATATTCAAGCGGTATTTTGGGAAGTTATTGCATTTTTAAAAACATTTAACTCTTTTTAATTTTTCCAAAATTTGAGTTTTTTTGCTGCTTTTGTAAGTCCAAGCTTCATTCCTGAGTATCTCATCATTTTAGCCATTTGTTTAAATTTATCTTTTTCATAGCAAGGATTTGGGCATTTTCTACATCTTGGTTTTGGCTCATTTGGACATTCTTGAAGTTTAGTTATTGCATATCTTAAAAGCTCATGACATTCATTGCATAAATTAATTTTAAATTTAATTACTTTGTTTTGATATGGGATTATATATTCTCTCTCAAATTGTCCTGTATGTTTGTCGTTGCAATAAATCGGGAAAAATTTTTTTAGGGTTTGTATTTCAGAGTTAAACTTTTCAAATGTCATTATTTTCCTTTTATTAAAAGGATAACTAAAAAGAAGGAAAAAGTTATTGATTTAAATCAAACAAATCAAAATTTTGCCTTATTGCTTCATATAGAATTATTCCAGCGCTTACTGCTAGATTTAAACTTCTTCCATTTTTAGTCATAGGAATTGTAATGCATTGATTTTTATATTTATTTAAAATTTTCTCATCAATTCCTTTTGTCTCACTCCCAAAAATTATAAAATCTCCTGGATTAAATTTTGCTTGAAAATAAGGTTTTTTTGTTTTTGTAGTAGCAAAGTGCATTTTTGAAGTATCATTTTTTTCTAAAAATTCATCTACACTCTCCCATATAACTAAATCAAGCTTATCCCAATAATCAAGCCCAGCTCTTTTTATTGCTTTTTCACTTAAACAAAATCCAAGAGGTTTAACTAGATGTAAAGTAGCTCCTGCATTTACACAAAGCCTTCCAATATTTCCAGTATTTGGAGGAATTTGAGGAGAGAAAAGCACTATATTAAACATTTTTTTGCCTTTTTGTTAAAAAAGATAGAATTTTAGCTACTTTTTTTGGGTTTTTAGATAATATTTCTTTTAGTCTGTTTTTTAAAATTTCTAGTTTTATATCTTTCATAGTATTATTGTTTTATTGGCATATACAAAAATTCTATCTTCAATTGCAAGTTTAATAGCACGGCTTAGTACTATTTTTTCTATATCTCTACCTTGCAATCTCATCTCTTCCCAACTCATTTCATGAGATACTCTAATAACATCTTGCTCAATTATTGGTCCATCATCAAGATTATTATTTACAAAATGAGCGGTAGCTCCAATAATTTTTACCCCTCTATCATATGCTTGTTTATATGGATTTGCTCCAATAAAAGCTGGGAGGAATGAGTGATGGATATTAATTATTTTATTTGGGAATTTTTCAACAAAATTAGGAGTCAAGATTCTCATAAATTTAGCCAAAATTATAAAATCAGGATTTAGAGGCTCAATAATTTTTAGCATTTCATTTTCATGCTCAATTCTGCTTTTATTTTCAGCTGGAATATAATAAAAAGGAATATTAAATTTTTCAACCAAATCTCTTAAATTTTCTCTATTTGCTATAACTCCTAAAATTTCTACATCCAAATCACCGCTATATTGTTTGATTAAAATATCTCCTAGTGCATGAGCTTCTTTTGTAGCCATTAAAAATAATCTTTTTTTTCTTTTTTTATAAATTCTTACATTTGCACATGGTACTTCTTTTAGAATATCTTCTTTTAATTTTTCTTTATCTACTTCACCTGCAATTACTGCTCGAAAGAAAAATTTGTTATTTTCTTTGTCAACAAATTCTTGTTGAGTTTCTATATTAAAATCATTTTCATACAAAACTTTTGATATTTTATAAACGAGCCCTTTTTTATCATCGCAATCTATTAAAAGAGTATATTTCATTTATTGCCTTTACATATATCAAAATTTTTAAGAAAAATTATATCATAACTCTTGATTTCTCTAAGAATTGAAATTCTTGGGTTTTTAGGCTCAATTTTTTTTGGTTTGTATTTTCTCTCCCACAAATTATTTTCTTTTATCCATTTTTCACAGCAATTAAAATTAAGTATACTAAAAGTTTTTAGTGGATATTTTAAGCTTAATGCATAAAGGAATCTATTTGAAATTTTTTTAGGAGCTTTTTTTGTATTAATTTCTCTAATCAAACTTTTTGGCATATTAAGTGGGGATGTTATCTTTTTTAAAGGAATATGTTTTATATTTTTTAAATGATAAAAAAAGTAACTCTCAAGTGGATTTTGTTTGTAAACTCTTGATAGACAAAAAAATTCTTTGCAATTAA
>JALVAK010000183.1 GCA_027011225.1 Nautiliaceae bacterium
AATTCAACGAAGCCAAATTTATATCAAAAACCAATATTCCAACAGTAGTAATTGCTCTTAAAAATGATGATGTAATACCTAAAAAATCTTTAGAAAATCTTTTAAAAAACATTAAAAACCTAAAAGATATAATTTATCTTGATGGTATAACTCATGGCAGTATTTATGAATATCCTCAGATTGAAAAGATTATAAAAAAGGCGCTGGATGAATTACAAAAATAAAATAATCTCAGCTTTTTTAATTTTAATTGCTGGATTAGTGTTTATGTTTAAACCGAATATACCTTCAATTGACAACATAGCAAAAAATTTTATTGAAAATAATATTAAGGAGTCTTTATTTTCTTATGCGATAATAAGAGGTATTAACGCAGGGGTTTCGATTCTAAAACACTCAGCTCTTGAAATGGAGCCAGCAGGTGTTGGTGTGAGCGTAGGAGTAGGGGAAATTCTTGACCCAGTTGATGATTTGACAGAGAGAGTTTCTGAGCTTTTGTTTATTTCAGTTTTGGTATATGGGGCATTGGAAGCTATTTTTAATATTTCAGTAGAGCTTTTTTACTTTATTTTTCCTTTTGGAGCTTTAATTTTGGCGCTTGGTATGTTTTTTGGGAAGAAAAAAATTATAAATATTGCAGTTTTTATACTTTTGATTTCTTTTATTAGATTTTTCTTTGTATTTGTAGCCTTTGGCGGAAATGTAATAAATGGCTATATTCAAAAAGAAATAAATACCACTCAAAATACTCTTAAAATATTTAGTGACACAAAAGATTCTGCTTTTACTATTCCAGAATCATCAGATAGTATTTGGGATTCTTTAAAAGATAAGTTTGATTTTGCTCAAAATCAACTAAAGGAAATAAAAGAGAAATTTATTTTATTTTTAGATAATGCTTCAAAAATTGTAGATAGTCTTATTAAGCTTGCTTATTTGTATTTTGGGATGTTTTTTATAAATATTGTTTTGATACCTCTTTTGATTTATCTAATGTTTAAAAAGACTCTAAAGGTTTTATATGAATCTTGAAAATTTAAGCGATGAAGAATTATATGATTTAATTGAAAAAGCAAAAAGCATTTTAGCTTCACGCAGAGCTAAATGGTTTCATTTCAAAACTGATGGATGTTTTACTCCAAAGTTTGGTCCTGCTTATGTGGCAAAGCTCTATTTAAGTGGTGATGAGATTGAGAGGGAATTTATAGCTTCAAATGGCAAAGAGTGGTGCAAAAAGCAAAAATCATACAAAGAAGACTGGGATGTAGAGCTTAATAATTTTGATGTAATAGAAGCAAGACTAAAAACTGGCAGAAAATTTGATGAGAGAGAATGGTATGTGTTTAGAGACGGAGAACTTGAGAGGCTTGCTGATTTGGATGAAGCAAGGGCGGTTTTGAAAAATTTGAAATAAGGCTTAATATGAAAATACTGCATACATCAGACTGGCATCTTGGCATTAACTTCAAAGGCAGAAGTTTTGAAGAAATTCACAAAAAATTTTTAAATTGGCTTATTGATACAATAAAAAAAGAAAATATTGATATTTTAATAGTTGCGGGGGATATTTTTGATTCATATAATCCTGCTAATTATGCTCTTAAAATGTATCACAGCTTTTTGGCTGAGGCAATAAAACATTTAAAACATATCTTCATAATAGCTGGAAACCATGATTCAATTTCAACTCTTGAAATATCAAAAGATGTGCTTGATGCTTTTAATATTCACGTCATAGCTGATGTTGAGAATTTAGATGATTTGATATTTGATGTGGGTGAATATGTGATTTGTGCAGTGCCTTTTTTAAGAGAGAGATTTATAAAAACAACTGCTCTTAATTTAAGCGAAAAAGAGAGTGAGCTAAGCGAAGGAATTAAAAAAATTTATGAAGAAGTCTACAAAAGAGCAAAAAAATACAATAAAAAAATAATTGCCACAGGGCATTTGAGTGTAAGCGGTGCGATGATGAGTGATAGTGAGAGAGAAATTTATATAGGGAAAATAAAAACCATCTCACCTGAGATATTTAAAAATTTTGATTATGTGGCACTTGGGCATATCCACAAACCTCAAAAGATAAGCGAAAATATAAGATACTCAGGCTCTCCTGTGCCACTTAGCTTTTCTGAAAAAGAAGAAAAGATTGTTTTAGTAATAGATGAAGAGATTAAAGAAATTAAGGTTCCAAAATTTAAAGAATTTTTTGAAATAAAAGGAAGTTTTGATGAGGTAAAAGAAAAGCTAAAAGAGATTCAAAACCCTCAAAATCCTCCTTTTGTTGAAATTTTGCTTGATGAGAATATTCCTTCTTCAAAAATAGATGAATTAAGAATAGAAGGCGTTGAAATTACAGCTATTAAGCAAAAGTTGGAATTTAGAGAGTATGTATTAGATGATATTGATATAGAAAAATTAACTCCAATGAATGTATTTGAAAAAAGACTTGAGCTTGAAGATTTAAGCGATGTGGAGATAGAAAAATTAAAAGAGATTTATCAAAAAATAGTTGAGGAAGTGGAATATGAAAATTAAAAAAGTTAAATTTTCAAATATTAACTCTTTAAAGGGAGAGTGGGAAATAGATTTTGAGAAGTTTGATGGGCTTTTTTTAATTTCAGGTGAGACGGGAAGTGGAAAAACTTCAATTCTTGATGCAATATGTGTAGCACTGTATGGAGAGACTCCAAGGCAGGGCAGTATTGAAAATATTATGAGTAAAAATACAGCAGAGTGTTATAGTGAATGTGAATTTCAGATAAAAAATAAACTCTACAAATCCTACTTTGGAGCAAGGAAAGCCAGAAACAACCCAAATGGAAAACTTCAAACTCCAAAAATGATTCTTTATGAGTTTAAAGATGGAGAGTGGAGGGCGGTAGCTGAGAAAATTACGGAGAGTAAAAAGAAAATAAAAGAGATTACAAGTTTTGATTTTGCCAAATTTACAAAATCAATGATGTTAGCCCAAGGCGGATTTGATAAGTTTTTAAAGGCAAAAGATAAAGAAAAGGCAAGTTTGCTTGAAGATATTACAGGCACTAAAATATACGGTGAAATCTCAAAAAAAATATTTGAAAAATATAGACAAAAAGCAAATGAATTAGAAGTTTTAAAAGCAAAAGTAGATAATAGCAATATTTTAAGCGAGGATGAGTATAAAAAAATAGAAGAAGAAATTAAATTTCTTTCAAAAGAATATGAAAAAATAAAAAAAGAGTTTGAAAATAAAGAAAAATTATTAAAAGATTTTGAAACATTTAATGAGCTTTCAAAGGAAAAAGAATTTTTAAGTTTAAATCTTAATGAAATAAAAGAAAAACTTAAAACATATGATTTAGATGAGCTAAAATATAAAAAGCAGATATTAGAGCAGGCAAGCAAAATAATAGGTGAGATAAATTCAATAAAAGAAAATCTTGATAAAGAATTAAAAGAGTTAAATCAAAAACAAAATGAATTTGAGAGTTTAAAAATAGATTTAAAAGATAACGAATCAGAGCTTAATAAATTAAAAAATCAAAAAGAAAATATTGAAAAATTTTTAGAAAATGAAGATTTGAGTTTAATAGATATAATTGAAGAAATTAAATTTAAGTATCAAAGAATTAAAGAGATAAATCAAGAGATTGAAAAAATAGATACTCTTATACAAAATATTGATATAAAAAGTTTAGAAGAAGAAAAATCAAAAAAAGAGCATATTTTAAATGAAATAAAAGAAAATTTAGCCAAAAAAGCTTATGAATTTAATGAAATAAAACTTGAAAATCTAATAGAACTTCACAAACTACAACAAAATCTTCAAAACCAGCTAAAAGAAGCAAAAGAGTGTAAAATTTTGCAACAAAACAAAGAAAAAATAATTAAAAACTTAAATGCTTTAAATAAAACAAAAATCAAATTAAACGAAAAAAAAGATATCTTAATTAAAGAGATTGAAAAGCTAAAAGATATTGTTGAGAGTTATAAAAAGATTATAAATTTTGAAAAAGAGCGTGCAAAATTAAAAGAAGGAGAGCCTTGTCCGCTTTGTGGCTCAACCCATCACCCTTATGCAAAAAATCTGCCAGAATTTAAGGATGATGTTGAAATAGAGCTTATTAAAAAAGAAAAAGAGCTTGAAAAAATAAACAATGAATTGTATGAGATTGATATTGAAATTAGCAAATTAAAAGCGAATTTAGAAACTATTGAAGAGAAATTAAAAAATAAACCTATTTTAAATGAAAAAGAAATAGAAGAAAAATTAAATGAAATTGATAAAAAAATAGAAATAGAGACTAAAAAGAAAGAGCAAAAAGAGATACTTCAAAATGAAATAAATACTCTAAAAGAGCAAAAATTAAATCTTGAAAAAGAGATAATAAAACTAAACTCTAAAATAGAATCACTTAAAAAAGAAGAAATTTCTCTAAAAGCTACAAAAAAAGAGCTTAAAAATAAGAAAAATACATTACAAAAAGAAATAAGCACAATTTTAAATAAAGATTTTGAAAATATAGATTTTATTGAGCTTTTTGAAAAAGCAAAAATACTAAAAGAAAAACTTGATGAATTAGAGAAAATTAACAAAGCTATAAATCAAAAGCAAAATATCCTTGAAATTTTGAAAACTAAAATAAATTCAATAAATCTTCAAAAACTTCAAAATGAGATAAATTTATTACAAAACAAAAAATTACAAAAAGAAGCTATTTTGAATAATTTGTTTAACAATAAAACCTTTGAAGAGTTTAAAAAAGAGATTTTTTTATTTGAGAATGCTTATAATAATTTAAAAAATGAAGAGATAAAGTTATTAGCTAAACTTGATTCAATTAATAAAGAGCTTCTAAATTTTGATAAAGAAAAATTTGAAAATTTAGATGTTGAAGAGTTAAAAAAAGAGATTAATGAGCTTAAAATAAAAACTAATGAGCTAAATAGAGAAATAATTGAAAAAAAACATATTTTAAAATTAAGCGATGAAGAGTCTTATAAACAAAAAGAGCTTTTAAAAGAGATAGAAAACAAAGAAGAGGAATTTAAATATTATGAGCTTTTAAATAAACTCATAGGTCAGCAAGATGGAAGCAAATACCGCACATTTGTTCAAAATCTGACTTTAAAATATCTCATCTCCCTTGCAAACAACCACCTCAAAAA
>JALVAK010000184.1 GCA_027011225.1 Nautiliaceae bacterium
ATAAAAACTTTACCTCTGTAGAGATTTAGCATAGTCTTCACTTTCTTTCATAAATTCCTCATAACTAATTGTTTCACCAATATTATTATCTGCGTCTTCCATTGCTTGAAGTGTTAATGCATTAGGTGCTTTTAGTTCAAAAGGTATTCCTCTTTCATTTTTTATTTTATTCATAAAAAGAGTAATTGCTTGGGAAGTGGTTAATCCAATTTGTTTTAGAATATCTTCAACTTCTTGTTTTAGGTTGGTATCTATTCTTGCTCTTACTGTTGCTTCTAGTGCCATAAAAAATCCTTTTTGTAGCTTTATTGGGCTACATTATAACTATATTTCTATTAAACTTTGGATATAGAATATTTAGATTTTTATTTATCTCTTTGATAGTGTTTCTTTGTTTTTATGATATTACTTGGAATATTGGAAGGTAGTAATTAAGAAGTAATGTTGCCCTTGGCACTTTTCTGAATTCGTACCAATAAAGACATCAACTATAGCTAATTATTTTTTATATGATATTCTCATTATAATGAGAGTTTAAGAATTTATAGTATATTATTTTAAATAAATAAATTAAATAAAATATTTAAATAAATAATAAGGATTGATATAATGGGATTTTTTGACAAATTAAAAACTGTAGCTGATAGTACTGTAGTTGCAATGGATAAAGCAGGAGAACGAACAGCAAAAAGATTAAGCGATACGGAATTATTAAATAAAGTAGTTGAGTATCCAAATAATAGATATTATAATGCAGAAGCTCAAAGAAGAGGGCTTATATAATGGCAAAGGGCAAAAAATGCCCTAAATGTGGTAAATATACAATGCATCAGAAGAAAGTTGGATATTGGTATTGTTCAAATTGTAAAGCAACAACTTTTGATTAATAAATAAGTCAAATACATATATTAGAATTTAAAATAAATCACCTTGAAAGCAAGTTAAACTAACTTTGTTTTCATGGAAATATTTCCAAAGTTTCATACTCTCTTTTTTATTGATATTTTCCATAGTATCAGAACGGGTATGAATTCTTAAAGGTGCCAAGGGCAACATTACTTCTTAATTACTACCTTCCAATATTCCAAATAATATCATAAAAATAATTAAATGATATCAAATAGATAGTTTGGGAGTATTATAAAATCCCATCCCTCTTCATCTTCTCTTGAATAGCCATAGTAATATATGAACTAATTGTCCCTCCATGATACTCTTTAATTTTCTCTTCCCAGTCAACTAAAATTTGAATAGTTTTTACTTTCTTTTTTTTGTTATTTGAGGTCTTTTTCTTTTCTGTTAAAGTTGCACTATCCATAACCAAATCTAGGTTATCAAAATTTTTTTCTTTTGCCATTATTCTATTTCCTTTTTTCTAAAATGATATGTTTTTAATATTATTATACTATGTATTTAATATCTTTATTATCTCTTTGTTAAGATTTTCAATCTCTTTGGCTGCTTTACTTTCTGCCTTATATTCAATAACATTTTTACCCTCTCCAGCTGATTTATCATAGTCTGCTCTATTTCGTAAAACAGTATCAAGTAATTCAAAATAAGGGGATTTTTCTATAAAACTTTTTAGACCATCTAATTTAGATTTTTGAGGGTTTAAATTATTGAGAAGTACTTTTACTTTTATATCATGTTCTACCAATTCATCTAATTGGCTTATAATCTTTTCAAATGTTTTTATGCCTAAAAGTTCAAAGCTCTTATCACTTACAGGTGTAATAATAATATCTGCAAGGACTAAAGCTAATCTATTCATAGAGCTATCAAATCCACCAACATCAATAATTGATAATCTCTCTTTGCTATCTCCTTGAATATATTTTTTTAAATCTTCTGGAGTATCAAAATGTCTAATTGTTAAAGGGGTTAAATTTTGATGTTGTTTTCGTATTTCATTAGCATAGGTTAGAGTCCTTTGTATATCAAGGTCAACTAATTCTACTTGATGTTTTTTTTGCAGAACAGTAGCTATGTTCCAAGCTATGGTACTCTTTCCAACTCCACCTTTTTGATGGGAAACTACTATAATCATATATGCCCCTTTTTTATAAAAATTATATCTTAATCATATTAAAATAATATGTTTTTAATATTTAATTGCCTTAATTTACGCTTGAAGATAATTTGTTCATTACCTCTTCTTCATCAAATAAATTTCCCTGAAAACAAGTTAAACGAGCTTGGTTCTCATGGAGATATTCCCAAAGTTTCATACTCTCTTTTTTGTTGATATTTTCCATAGTGTCAGAGTAGTATAGTAATCCATCTTGACTACATTTAAGAGGTCTTCCATCTTTAGTATGATAGAGTAGTTCATTAACATAAAGTTCTCTAATATAGCCGATAAAAGCCTTTAAATCAGCATTGTTCTTTCTGATAGTAAAGGTTACTTCTACAACTTTTCTACCTCTCTTCTTTTCACTAAGTTTTATCTCAAGGTCTGTAAATTTGTTTATATCTGCTTCTGCTTTTTTTAAAACTTTCTTTTTAAATTCACTATATACTTTAAAGCTTTTTGGTACTTTTAGAGTCTCTTGTAATTCTTCGACATTAAAAGTTCTCATTCCTATTTTTGCATACTCTTTTAAAAGTAAATACATACGTTTAGAGTAACTAGAACGCATAGGAAGAATCATTCTTAAATCAGAAATTACAAAACGGTCTTTTATCTCTAGTAAGTAGGGTTTTAGAGCTTTATCAAAACGGCAAGTAATGAGACTATCATCACATTCAAAGTAAGAAAACCAATGAAATACTTTCCATTTTTTCTCAGAAATATAGATTTCTAAAGGTTTGCTCATAAGGCTTTTAACCGTATTATTTAAATCCTTTGTAGTCATACTTTTTTTAGTCTTTTGGTTAAACTCAGCAAGGGTAAAATTATAATCTTTGAAATCTGTATCCTCTTTTTTAATAGCAGTAAGTAGAGTTAAAATCAAATTTATTTCACTAGGAGTAAGAGCATATTTAGCATTAACAATAAGATGAGACTGTCGGCTATAGTTTCTTTCAGTTAAGTTTGTTTCCATGTTATATTAAAGCCTTTAAAAATTTATGCCATATTATAGCGTGTTATTTTTTATTCAATATTAAAAAATGCTTTTTATTTTTATGCCATATTAAATGGGGAAAAAGCCATATTAAATGGGGAAAAAGCCATATTAAATGGGGAAAAAGCCATATTTAGACTCTCTAAATCCCTAAAATTCGGGCTTCAATCGACCCCTACAGCTTATTACAGCTTTTATATTAAGATATCTATGAGGGAATTTGTTCCAAATCCCTTAGGAAAATCTTCGCTATCGCTACGATATTTCTATTTAAAAAATCGCTTCGCTCTGATAGGAAAATTTTTTTTCAAAAAATATTTGTCTTGGAGTAAAAGTTCCTAAGGTCACTTTTACCTATTCGCCTATCGGCTCATTTTTCTTTTCTCGGTTTAGGGCAGAGAGGAACTTTTTTTGAAGTGGGAATTTTTTTAGCTCTGAAAACCGTTGAGTGTAATTGCTTGGTTTAAAAAATTTAGATTTGATATTTTTACTCTTTGGCTTTACTGCTGTTTAGCTTCGCTCTATTTGCCAATTTTTTTAACGACTAAATCCTCTTCCTCGATTTAACTTATTTTTTTTCAATCGTTCTTTAATTTTCTCTAATTCTTTTTTTGGCTCTTTAGCTTTGAATCTGTTTCTGACAAAATTTAAAATTTTTCCAAGAGATTTTTCAACTTTTTGAAAAAGCTTCATTGCATGGTCAAATTGCTCTTTTCGTTTTTCATCGTGATTTTGCAAATCGTGATAGAGTTTATCTAAGTCATGATGTTGAAATGTGACTGTTATTTTTTTGTTGAGAATCCCACTTTTTTTAATTTCGCCTTTGGTTTCATACGCATTTTTAAAAATCCATGCTGAATTAAATCTTTCGGTTTCTTTTGCTTCTAGTTCTAAATTACCTGCTTCATAGCGTTCAATAGGGTCATTTAGGCTATTTATTTCGTCATAAATGCCATTTAAATCGTTTTTCTCCCCTTTTGGTGTACTTTGACCCTCATTAGAGCTTATTTTCGATTCTAGCTCATTTTTAAGCTTTTTGTTCTCTTGGCGTAAATCTTCGTAAAGTTCTTTATATTTTTTTCCATTTTCCCAATTTGTCTCTTCATGTCGCCAAAGGGTTATTTTTTGTCGTAATTCGTAGATGGTGAGGTTTCTTTCTTGGATTTCTTTTTTTAGCTCTTTGTTGACCTGTTCTAATTTGGCATAATCGGCTCGTACTGCTCCAAGCTTTTGTAATTCAGCTCTTAAGTTGCTTATTTCGTTCTTAAGGTCCTTTTGCTTGGCTAGACTCTTCTTTTGCTCTTTCTGCTTCTCATCTCGTTTTAAATCATGTCCTTTTTTTAATTGCCAATGGCTCATTCGTTTAGCTTTTGAGAAAAGTTCTCCTCTTTGCATTCCAAGAGCTTTAGCTGTGATGGTCTGAATTTTGCTCATATCTGATTTTTTTAATCTTGGATTTTTTCCTGTAGTCAAATCGAATTTTGAAAAAAGTACATGAGCGTGATAGTTGTATCTTTTTTCAAATTGGTTTAAATCTGCTTCATTTTTGAAACTAGAGTCTAAGTAGAATTTTTTATCTTGGTCATTAAAAAAAATATCTCGTTGTGGTCGATACTCCAGTTCTTCTTTGAGATTATAAAAATATCCTTCATCTCGATGTATCGCAATTTCAAAAACTTCAAATCCTCCAAACTCTTTTTTGAGTTCTAAAAAAACTTTTTCCACATCTGCCACGGTATGAAAATTTTCTAAATTTAAAACGGCTTCCTGGATAAAATGCTCAATTGCTTTTTGTTGCATTTTTCGACCAGTTAATTTTTTGGCTGCAACTTTGGCAGCTTCTAAATATTTCTCAGAATCTAAAAAAGATTTATACTCATTTTTTTTTGAGTCAGGGTCAAGCAGGTAAGTAATTTTATGATTTTTATCTCTGTTGATATGAGCTTTAGAGGTTGCTTTTGCTGTTTGGATATTGATTGAAGCTATAGACATATTAATTCCTTTTTTAG
>JALVAK010000185.1 GCA_027011225.1 Nautiliaceae bacterium
ATTTTAATGGTAGTGAGGGGGAGACTTGAACTCCCGACCTCCGGCTTATGAGACCGGCGCTCTAGCCAGCTGAGCTACCTCACCATGTGGAGTGAAATGATATAAAAAATTTTTTTGGTTGTCAATACTAATTATGTTACTTTTTTTCACATTAATTGAAAATTAAGCATTAAATTTTTTTTAAAGTTTTTATTAAGTAGTATAATTAAATAAAAAGGAGAAAAAATGAAATTTTTAAAAGGAGTATTATCAGTTGCATTAATTGCTAGTATTTCTTTAGCAGCTGATTATGTAATAAAATTCTCTCATGTTGTATCACCTGATACTCCAAAAGGAAAAGCGGCTGAATTTTTTGCTAAAAGAGTTGAAGAGCTCTCGCACGGAAAAATAAAAGTGCAAGTTTATCCAAATGCTCAGCTTGGAGGAGATAAAGCAGTTCTTAGAAAAATGAAGTTTAATGCAGTGCAAATGGCAGCGCCAAGTTTTTCTAAATTTACAGGGCTTGTACCTCAGCTTGGATTATTTGATTTGCCATTTTTATTTAAAGATGAAAACCATCTACATAAAGTGCTTGATGGTGAAGTTGGTAAAAAACTTAGAGATATGGTTACAAAAAAAGGATATGTAGCACTTGCATATTGGGATAATGGATTTAAACAACTTACTGATTCAAAAAGAGCTTTAATTAAGCCAGAAGACTGCAAAGGGCTTAAATTTAGAGTTATGAGCTCAAAAGTATTAATTGAGCAATTTAAAGCGCTTGGAGCAATTCCAGTTGTTTTACCATTTAGTGAAGTATATTCAGCTCTTCAACAAGGTGTAGTTGATGGACAAGAAAATACTATTTCAAATATTTATACTAAAAAGTTTTATGAAGTTCAAAGATATATGACTATGACTAATCACGGGTATTTAGGATATTTAGTAGTTATGAGTAAAAGATTTTGGAATAAGCTTCCTGATGATTTAAAAAAAGTTGTAATTCAAGCTATGAAAGAAGCAACTCAGAAAGAAAGAATGTGGGCAAAAGAGCTTAATAATGAGCAATTAAATAAAATTAAAGAATACGCAAAAAAAACTGGAAAACTTGAAATTGACTATTTAACACCTCAAGAGAGAGCTTTATGGGTTAAAAAATTAAGAAGTATTTATCCAAAATTTTATGATACTATAGGGAAAGATTTAATTGAAGAAGCTATAAAAGCGGGTGAATGAAAATATTAGATTTTTTAGATAAGTTACTACAAGGAATTTTAATATTCCTTACTTCTTCTACTATTTTTGCAGGAGTATTGCTAGCATTTATAAATGTAGTAGTTAGATTTGTATTTAACAAAAGTATTGAATGGGCATTTGAATTAACCAGTTATTTATTTATATATTCAGCGCTTTTTGCAGCTGCATATCTTTTTAGAAAAGGAGCTCATATAAAAGTCACTTTATTTTTAGATACGTTGCCTGATACTCTTGCAAAAGTAGTTATTATTTTAGTTGATATTATAAATTTGCTTTATTTAGCAATTGTAGCTTATTTTACTTATATATTTATTTTTGATGCAGACCTTGGTATTAAAGCTAGTGGTGAGGTTAGTGTTGATTTAGGTGTTCAGATGTGGATTGTTTATTTAGTGCTTCCAATAAGTGCTATTTTTGGAATTTTTATGGTAATTTTTAAATTAAAAGATGATATTTTAACACCAGCTTATAAACTAAGAAAAAAAGAAGAATTTGAAATCATAGAAGAATTAGAAGAAGAATTTGAGGTAGAGAAATGATTGTAGGTGTACTTTTTGGAATCTTTTTTTTACTTTTATTTTTAAGTGTTCCAGTAGCAGTTGCTCTTGGGCTTTCTACTTTTATAACAGCTTATTTTTTTGAAGGAAGTGATATTTTAATTGACCTTACTAGTAATTTGTTTACTCAGCTTGATAAATATGCTCTTATGGCTATTCCTATGTTTATTTTAGCTGGAAATTTATTATCTAAAGGTGGAAGTGCAAAAAGAATTATTGAATTTGCTAAAGCATTTGTTGGGCACTTGCCAGGTGGTCTTCCAATAGCAGCAATTTTAGCTAGTATTGTCTTTGCCGCAGTTAGCGGAAGCTCACCTGCAACAGTTGCTGCTATTGGCTCAATTATGTTTGGAGCAATTACAGCTGCTGGATATCCTAAAACTTATGCTATTGGTACCATTACTACAGCCGGTAGTCTTGGTATTTTAATTCCTCCTAGTATTGTAATGATTATTTATGGAGTGACAGCAGATGAGAGTATTGGAAAACTTTTTATGGCAGGGATAATTCCAGGGCTTTTGATTGGATTTATGCTTATGGCAGTAACTTATATAGGAGCAAAAAGACTTGGATTTAAAAAACAAAAACCTGCAAGCTGGAAAGAGAGGTGGGAGAAATTTAAAGAGAGTTTTTGGGCTTTAATGACGATTGTAATAATCATCGGCGGTATTTATGGAGGTATTTTTACTCCAACAGAAGCTGCAGCAGTAAGTGCTATTTGGGCGTTATTTGTATCAATTTTTATTTATAAAGATATAAAAATAAGTGAGCTTGGAGACGTATTTTTTGAGAGTGCAAAGACTAGCGGTATAATTTTGTTTATAATTGCAAATGCATCTATTTTTGCTTATTTTTTAACACTTGAAAATATACCAGAAATGCTAACTCAATTTGTACTTGATATGAATTTAAACAAAGTGATGTTTTTAGTTGCTGTTAATATAATTTTGCTTATTGCAGGGAATTTTATGGAGCCAAGCTCAATTATTATGATTATGGTACCACTTCTTCTTCCAATTGCTAAGACTCTTGGAATTGACCCAATTCACTTTGGAGTAATAATTACTATAAATATGGAGCTTGGTATGCTAACTCCACCAGTTGGGCTTAACTTGTTTGTTGCAAGTGGTATTACAGGTGAGCCTATAAAAGAAGTGGTAAAATCGGTACTTCCTTGGTTTTTGGTAATGCTTATAGGACTTCTTCTTATAACTTACATTCCAGAGATTTCGCTATGGCTTCCAAATAAAATGATGGGATAAAAAACATTTAGTTTTCTTGGCTAAATTTATCTAAAATAAATTTTAAAACTTATTGACTTTTTAATAAAAATTTATTATAATTTTGGCAGTTAAATTCAATAATTGACAAAAGGAGGAGGAAATGTTTAAACCAATAGGCTTAAGAGTATTAGTAGAAAGAGTAGAAGAAGAAGCAAAAACTGCAAGTGGAATTATTATTCCAGATAATGCAAAAGAAAAACCATTAGAAGGAAAAGTTGTAGCAATTTCAAAAGAAGTTGAAGAAGATGAAAACTTACCAATTAATGAGGGGGATATTGTAGTATTTGCAAAATATGCAGGAACTGATATTACAATTGATGGAAAAGAATATTTAGTATTAAATACTGATGATATTCTTGGAAAAATTGAAAAATAATTAAAGGAGGGGAGCTATGGCAAAAGAAATCGTATATTCTGATAAAGCAAGAAATGAATTACTTGAAGGTGTAGAAAAATTAGCAGATGCTGTTAGAGTTACTATGGGTCCAAAAGGAAGAAACGTATTACTTCAAAGAAGTTTTGGAGCACCACATATTACAAAAGATGGTGTAAGTGTTGCTAAAGAAATTGAATTAAAAGACCCAGTAGAAAATATGGGAGCGCAACTTGTAAAAGAAGTTGCAAGTAAAACTGCTGATGAAGCAGGTGATGGTACAACAACTGCAACAGTTTTAGCACATGCAATCTTTAAAGAAGGTTTAAAATATATCACTGCTGGTGCAAATCCAGTAGCAGTTAAAAGAGGAATGGATAAAGCAGCTGAAGCAATTATTAATGAGCTTAAAAAAATGAGCAAACCTGTTGAGAATAAAGAGCAAATTGCACAAGTTGCAACAATTTCAGCAAACAATGATAAAAAAATCGGTGAGCTTATAGCTGAAGCTATGGATAAAGTTGGAAAAGATGGTGTGATTACTGTAGAAGAAGGTAAATCACTTAATGATGAGCTTGAAGTAGTTGAAGGTATGCAATTTGATAGAGGTTACTTAAGCCCATATTTTGTAACAAATCCAGAAAAAATGGTAGCTGAGTATAATGATGCATACATTTTACTTTATGACAAAAAAATTAGCAATATGAAAGATTTATTACCATTACTTGAGCAATTAGTACAACAAGGTGGAAATAAACCATTATTAATCATTGCTGAAGATGTAGATGGTGAAGCACTTGCAACTTTAGTTGTTAACAAATTAAGAGGTGTATTAAACGTAGTAGCAGTAAAAGCACCTGGATTTGGTGATAGAAGAAAAGCTATGCTTGAAGATATCGCAATTTTAACTGGCGGACAAGTAATTTCTGAAGAGCTTGGTAGAACACTTGAGAGCGCAACTTTAGCTGACCTTGGACAAGCTGGAAGAATTGTAGTAGATAAAGAAAATACTACAATTGTAGATGGTAAAGGTGATAAAGAAGCAATTGAAGCTAGAATTAAACAAATCAAAAAAGAAATTGAAGAAACAACAAGTGATTATGACAGAGAAAAATTACAAGAAAGACTTGCTAAACTTAGCGGTGGTGTAGCGGTTATTAAAGTAGGTGCTGCTACTGAGACTGAAATGAAAGAGAAAAAAGATAGAGTTGATGATGCACTTAGTGCAACAAAAGCAGCAGTTGAAGAAGGTATTGTAATTGGTGGTGGAGCAGCTGTACTTAAAGCTGCTAAAAAAACTGAGGTAGAATCAGTAGACCCAGATGAGCAAATCGGAATTGATATTATTAAAAAAGCTGTAAAAGCTCCAATTAAACAAATTGCACAAAACGCTGGATATGAGCCAGGTGTAGTTGCGCTAACTGTAGAAGAAGCTGATGATAATACAGGATTTAACGCAGCAACTGGTGAATATGTAGATATGTTTGAAGCTGGAATTATAGACCCAACTAAAGTTGAGAGAATTGCACTTCAAAATGCAACAAGTGTAAGTGGATTGCTTCTTACAACTGAAGCAGCTGTAACAGAAGAGCCAAAAGAAGAAAAAGCACCAGCAATGCCAGATATGGGAATGGGAGGAATGGGAGGAATGATGTAATCCCTTCCTCTTTTTTATATTATATAAAACTCTTTGACACTTATAGTTTACTACAATTTATCTGCACATACTGCTTTATGTTATAATTAATAAAAAGGTTTACATTGAAGATATCACTTGTATTAGGTGGAGGAGGGGCTAGAGGATATGCTCATATAGGAGTTATTGAAACATTAAAATCTTTAGGATTTGAGATAAATAGCATTTCTGGTACTTCAATGGGAGCAGTTATAGGAGGGCTTGAAGCAAGTGGAAGCTTAGATAAATATAAAGAGTGGGTTACTAGTTTAGATTTTATAGATATGTTTAAATTTTTTAAGCCTCCTTTTAAACTTGATGGAGAAAAAATCTTTGAGAAAATCAAACAAATAGTAGGAGAAGAGATTAAAATAGAGCAGCTTCCTATCAAATATACAGCTGTTGCTACAGATTTAACTAAAAAAAGAGAAGTGTGGCTTCAAAGAGGAGATTTATTTAAAGCTATGCAAGCTTCAAGTGCTATACCTGGAGTATTTAATCCTGTGGTAATAAATAATAGAATGCTAGTTGATGGTGGGGTTTTAAATTTGTTACCAATAGCGCCTGTTATGAGTGATATGAATGATTTAATTGTAGCTGTTGATTTATATGCGCCTGAGAGGGATATTGATTTTGATATACCTAAAGAAGTGATTCACAAACAAAATCTATTAGAAGATATATGGGCTAAAATTTTTAAAGAAAAAGAATCGCCTGTTAGTTTGTCTATTGATTTGATGATGGATGTAATTTATAGGTATAGAAAAGCAGAGTATGTGCCTGATATTTTAATAGAAATTCCAAAAAATGTAGCTAAATGGTATGATTTTCACAAAGCGCCATTTTTGATAGAAATTGGAAAAATTTTAACAAAAGAAGCAATTGAAAAAGCAAAAAAGAAAAATTTAGTATAATTTGAAAAAAGGATTGCTATGCAAAAGATTCATACTTCAAATGCGCCTGAAGCGATTGGTCCATATTCTCAGGCTATTAAAGTTGGTAATATGATTTTTACTTCAGGTCAGATTGCATTAACTAAAGATGGAGAATTTTTAGATAAAGATGTTAAAACACAAACAAAACAAGTTTGCGAGAATTTAAAAGCAGTTTTAGAAGCTGCTGGTGCAAAAATAGAAAATGTAGTAAAAACAACTATATTTTTAAGTGATATTAATGATTTTAATGCAGTAAATGAAGTGTATGGAAAGTATTTTGCTCATAAACCAGCAAGAAGCACAGTTGCAGTAAAAGAGCTTCCAAAAAATGCAAAAGTAGAGATTGAATGTATTGCTGTTTTACCTTAAAAAAATCTTAATTTAAGTTAATTTTAAGGTTTTACTGGTAATATTTCATCCTAAAACCAGAGTAAAAGGGTTAAAATATGTATGCAGTAATTAAACATGGTGGAAAACAATATAAAGTTCATGAAGGTGATATTTTAGAGCTTGATAGAATTGAAGGCGCAGAGCCAAAACAAATTATTGAGCTTGATGAAGTAATTTTAATTAAAGATGATAACGGAATTAAAATTGGTGCGCCTAAAGTTGAAGGGGCAAAAGTAGTTCTTGAAGTTATTAATAACGCAAGAGGTAAAAAAGTAATAATCTTTAAAAAAAGAAGAAGAAAAGACTCTAAGAAAAAAAGAGGATTTAGAAGAGATATTACAAGAGTTAGAGTAAAAGAAATCAAAGCATAATTAAGGAGCGCAAATGGCACACAAAAAAGGACAAGGGTCAACTCAAAATAATAGAGACTCTGCTGGTAGAAGACTTGGCGTTAAAAAATTTGGTGGAGAATTTGTAAAAGCTGGAAATATTATTATTAGACAAAGAGGAACAAAATATCATCCTGGTAATAATGTAGGAATGGGAAAAGACCATACAATTTATGCATTAATTGATGGATATGTAAAATTTGAAATTAAAGACAAAGATAGAAAAAAAGTATCAGTTTATCCTACAAAAGATTAATTCCTTCTCTTTTCTTTTTAAAATTCCTTACTAATTGTTGTGTTAAGTTTTGGTATAATTTTTAATAAAAGGAGATATATTAATGTTTATTGATAATATCAAGCTAAAAGTTAAATCTGGCAAAGGTGGTGCTGGATGCGTTAGCTTTAGAAGAGAAAAATTTGTACCAAAAGGTGGTCCTGATGGAGGGGATGGAGGAAAAGGTGGCGATGTTATAGTTGAATGTGATAATAACCTTCATACTCTCTCTCACTTTAAAGGTAAAAAATTTTTAAAAGCAGCTAATGGTAGACCTGGAGAAGGTAGAAAAAAGCATGGAGCTGATGGAGAAGATTTAGTACTTAAAGTACCACCTGGAACAATTATTAAGGATGCAAATACAGGAGAAGTGTTGTTAGATATGAAAACTCCAGGTGAGAGGAAAGTTTTATTAGAAGGCGGAAAAGGAGGGCTTGGAAATTGGCATTTTAGAGGTCCAAGACGCCAAGTACCAAGATACGCTCAGCCAGGAGAAGAAGGAAAAGAGCTTGAGATTATAATGGAGCTTAAACTTATAGCAGATGTAGGGCTTGTTGGATTTCCAAATGCTGGAAAATCAACTTTAATTAGTGCTCTTAGCAATGCAAAACCAGAAATTGCTAATTATGAATTTACTACTATTACACCAAAACTTGGCGTTGTAAAAATTGATGAATATAGAAGCTTTGTAATGGCAGATATTCCAGGAATTATTGAGGGAGCGCATGAGGGCAAAGGGCTTGGGCTTCAGTTTTTAAAACATATTGAAAGAACGAAAATTATTCTTTATGTAATTGATTTAGCTTCTTTTAGAGAGCCTGTATATCAGTTTGAAACATTAAGAAAAGAGCTTAAAAAATATTCTGAAAAACTATATAATAGACCATATGCAATTGCTCTTAATAAAGTAGATGTAGCAGAAGAAAAAGCTAAAGAATTTTTTGAGAAATTAAAAATTACTCCAACAGAATGCAAGTATGGCGCTGATGATAGATACCCTTGTTATTTTGATGACAAAACATTTATTTTGCCAATAAGTGCAGCAGCTAGAATTAACTTAGAGCCACTTAAATTTGCTTTAGCAGATATGGTAGAGAGAGTAAAAGATGAAGAGATTAGTATTTAAAGTAGGTACGGCAACTTTATATGAGAATGGAAAATTAAGCAAAAGAATAGATGAGATTGTAAAGTTACTTAGCGAGCTTAATAAAGATTATGAAATAATGCTTGTGAGCTCTGGAGCAGTTGGAGCTGGATATACAAAGTGCCCACTTGATAAGAATAAGCTTGAGAATAAACAAGCTCTAGCTGCTATTGGTCAGCCTCTTTTAATGAGAGAGTATAAAGAGAGATTTAACAAATATAATATTGTAGTGGCTCAAGTACTTCTAACAGCCGCTGATTTAGATAGTAGAAAACGTACAGAATATGCAAAAAAAATGATAAACGTTTTGCTTGAAAATAAAGTGATTCCAATTATTAATGAAAATGATTCAGTTTCAGTTGAAGAGATACTTTTTGGAGATAACGACCAGTTAAGTGCATATGTTACATATTATTTTGATGCTGATATGTTAATTATGCTTAGTGATATTGATGCTTTTTATACAGATAATCCCAAAACAAATCCTAATGCGAAACCTATAAAAGTAGTTAGAGAAATAAAAGATGAGTGGTTAGAGCAAAAGTGTAATCCTAATGATTCATTTGCAACAGGAGGAATTGTAACTAAACTAAAAGCTGCTAAATTTTTAATGGATAGAGGTATTCCTATGTTTTTAACAAATGGTAAGAATTTAGATAGTGTAAAAGATATTTTAAAAGGAAATCAAACAAATGGTACACTATTTTTGCCAAAGGAGAGAGTGTGAAAGTAGTTGCAACAAATAGAAAAGCTTACCATGATTATGATATTTTTGATAAGTATGAAGCCGGAATTGAATTAAAAGGAAGCGAAGTAAAGGCTTTAAGAGAAGGAAGAGTAAATCTTAAAGATTCGTTTGTAAAAATAAAAGATGGTGAAGCTTGGTGGGTGCAGGGGCATATAAGTAATCTTGATTCTACATATAAAGCTTTTAGACACGATGAAAAAAGACCAAGAAAACTTTTACTTCATAAAAGTGAGATTGCAAAACTTGCAGGATATACTAGTGAGAGAGGATATACATTAGTGCCAACTAAAATTTATTTTAATAATAAAAATAAAGCAAAATTAGAAATTGCAGTTGCAAAAGGTAGAAAACTTCATGATAAAAGAAGAGTTATGAAAGAAAAAGAGCTTAAAAAAGAAGCAGCAGCTGCTATGAAGAAGTATGGTTTTTAAGCTCTTTTAAATCTTCAAGTACTTTTTTTGCATGTCCTTTTGCTTTTACATTTTTATATTCTTTAACTATCTCTCCTTGAGGATTTATAATAAAAGTTGAGCGGATAACACCTTCATATTCTTTTCCATACATTTTCTTTTTGCCCCATGCTCCATATGCTTTTAAAACTTGCTTTTCTTCATCACTAAGAAGCGTAACTTTTAATCCATGTTTTTCTATAAAATTGCAATGTTTTTTTGGAGAATCTGGGCTTACTCCAATAACAACTGCACCAAGCTTTTCAAATTCATCAATTAATTCACTAAACTCTTTAGCCTCGGTTGTGCATCCAGGAGTATTATCTTTTGGGTAAAAATAAAGCACTACCCATTTCCCTTTTAAATCTCTTAGGCAAATTTCAACTCCATCTTGATTTGGCAGACAAAAATCAGGTGCTTTCATTTTATTCCTTTTTATCTAAATTATATCAAACTTAACTTTTTTTAGAAATACTAAATTGCCCTTTTAAACTCAGGGTAAGCTTCAAGCCCACATTCTACTACATCTAAACCTTCGATTTCATCTTCTTCATTTGCTCTAAGCGGTATTATTTTATTGATAATGTAAAGAATTATATATGAAGTTGTAAATGCAAAAACTCCAACGACAATAATTCCTTTAATTTGTGCTAACAAACTCACATCTTTGCCAAATATTCCAGCCGCTATTGTTCCCCATATACCATTTACCAAATGCACTGATAATGCTCCAACTGGGTCATCAATTTTTAATTTATCAAAAAAAGGTACTGCATAATATACTAAAGCTCCTCCAATTGCTCCTATAATTAAGGCACTTATTGGGCTTACTACATCAGCTCCAGCTGTGATTGCTACAAGACCTCCTAAAGCTCCATTTAAAATCATAGTAATATCAAATTTTTTGTATGCAAGATACACTAAAATCATAACAACAAGCCCACCAATAAGACCTGCATTGTTTGTATTCATAATTACAAGTGAAACCGTATCAGCTGCTTCTTTTGTTGAAATACTGCCTACACTTCCTCCATTAAATCCAAACCATCCAATCCAAAGTAAAAATGCTCCAAGTACAACTAAAGGGATATTGCTTGCAGGGTATACTCTAATTTTTCCATCTTTGTATTTTCCTTTTCTAGGACCAATAATTAAAATAGCAGCTAAGAGTGCCCAAGCTCCAGTTGAGTGAATAACGGTTGAGCCTGCTAAATCATGCATAGAAGAGATATCTAAAATTGTGCCTTTTAGCATATTAGCACCCCATGTCCAATTAACTACTAACGGATATATAAATCCTGCCATAAAAATAGTAAAAATTGCAAGAGGAATTACTCTAGTTCTCTCACTAACACCCCCGCTCATAATGTTAACCGTTTTTCCAACAAATGCCATTTGAAATAAAAATGCCGCATATTTGCTAACATGACTTGCATCCCATCCACCAAAAGCTAAGTCATATCCCCAAAAGAAAAATACTAAACTTGCTACAATATAAATCATTGTATTAATAGTTAAAACTGCTGTTACGTTTTTAGTTCTAACAAGTCCAGCTTCTAGCATTGCAAAGCCAGGCACCATTAAAATAATAAGAGTAAATGCAAATAAAATAAAAAAGGTATCAATAACCCATGCAAAATCCATAATAACTCCTTTTTAATTTTTATATTGCTTCTTCGTCTTCTTCGCCTGTTCTAATTCTTATAACCTTCTCAACTGGTAAAATAAAAATTTTTCCATCACCAATTTTTCCAGTTCTTGCATTTTGCATAATAGCTTCTACTACTTTTGGAACATCTTCTTCTTTTACTACTATTTCAATTTTTATTTTTGGTAAAAAATCTACTACATATTCAGCCCCTCTATAAAGCTCTGTGTGACCTTGTTGTCTTCCATGACCTTTCACTTCACTTACCGTAATACCACTAATACCAAGCTCAAATAAAGCTTCTTTTACATCTTCAAGTTTAAATGGTTTAATAATTGCTTCAATTTTTTTCATAATAACTCCTTTTTAATTTTAAATTAATTTTAGTATAAAAAAGAGAGAAAAAAGAAGAAAAAGTGATTAAATTTTAATCAATTGTGTTAAAGAAGTTTTATTTTTTTGATTAATTTTTGTGCTTTTTCTAATGCAGTTTTTGCATTATTGTCACTAACAAGTAATACTCCCATTCTTCTGCCAGGGTGTGCTTTAGGTTTTCCAAAAACAACAAATCTTGAGTTTTTAGAAAAAACTTCATCTTCAATGATAAATGTTGGATTATAACTCTCTTTATCCGCTTTAAAAGCAGCACTAGCTCCAGGTGTAATAAATTCAAATCCAAGCGGTAAGTTAAGCACTGCTCTTATATGAAGTGCAAATTCGCTCTGAGATTGAGTGATTAATGTTACAAGTCCTGTATCATGAGGTCTTGGGCTTACTTCAGAAAAGTATACTTCATCTCCTTTTACAAACATCTCAACCCCAAATATTCCTCTACCTCCAAGACCTTCTACTATTTTTTTTGCAATATCTTTAGCCTTTTTTAAAGCAACTTCACTCATCTCCATCTCTTGCCAAGAAAAGATATAATCTCCATCTTTTTGGATATGTCCAATTGGCGGACAAAATACAATTTCTTCATCATTTTTTGCAGTAAGCAGAGTTATTTCATAATCAAAATCAATAAACTCTTCTACTATCAATTCATCTGCATTTCCTCTTGCATCTTTTTTTGCAAATTCCCATGCAGTTTTGACATCTTCTGGTGATTTTACAATACTCTGACCATGTCCAGATGAGCTCATTACAGGTTTTACTACGTTTGGATATCCAAGCTCATCACATGCTTTTTTTAAATCTTCGTAGGTTGAGACAAATTTATATTTAGAAGTTTTAAGCCCAAGCTCTTCTGCTGCAAATACTCTTATGTTTTTTCTATTCATTGTTTTATTTACAGCTTCTGCATTTGGGATTATGTGAATTCCATCACTCTCTGCTTCAAATAATGCATCAATATTAATAGCTTCAATTTCAGGTAGTACAAAATCTGGTTTTTCTCTTCTAATTACGTCTAAAACTTCATTTTTATTTTTCATATCAATAACATAAGATTTTTGAGCAACAAGCATTGCAGGAGCATTTGGATATCTATCTACTGCTATTACTTCACATCCAAGGCGATTTGCTTCAATTGCAACTTCTTTTCCAAGCTCTCCGCTTCCTAAAAGCATTATTTTAATTGAATCTGATTTTAGGGGAGTTTTAAGAACTCTCATTTTTTCTCCTTAGTTTTTTAAAAATAGTATCAAAATTTATATTTACTTTGCATTTTAAATCAAGTGTAATTTCTTCAGTTTCAAAATCTCCAATTTTCTTAAATCCATTTTCATTTTTGTATACTTTTGCAAATAGGTGATTTAGATAAGCTAAAATATAATATTTAACCCCTTCTTTTTCATATATGTTAAATTTTATATTTTCATCAATTCTAGCGGTTGATGAAGATATTATCTCAACTACAATTTCAGGAGCTTTTGTAATAAACTTATTATTTTCATTGCAAATCATTGCTACATCTGGTTTTAAAATAGTCTCTTCATTAATTATATAATCTTCTTCAACTACTACTAAACATTCATCGCATTCTTGTAGATTTTTATTAATTTCACTAAAAAACATACCTGTTAAATATTGATGGTTAATAACGGGACTTGGTGCCATAGCCACAGGAAAACCCTCAATTAATTCCCATTTACCTTCAAAGTGTTTGTAATCTTCATACGTATACTTAATAAGAGGTGCAGCCATTTTTTGCCTTTCTTGATATATGTCAAAAAACATTTTTATTTATTGTGATATTATACCAGCAAAAAAGTAAAGGGTATATAGGTGGATGAGAAATTAAAAATTTTCTTATACACTCATCTACTCGTTATCTCATAAACTATTAAAGGAGAGAGATGAGACTTAATAAATTAAATATAGGCGAGAGTGGTATTATTACTAAAATCCATGCAAAAGAGCCTTTGAAAAGTAAACTTCTCTCAATGGGATTTGCAAGAGGAGAGAGAGTAAAAGTACTTAAACACACTCTTGCTAAAAATACTTTTGATATAGATATTAATGGGGTAAATGTTGCTCTAAGAGATGAAGAGGCTAGAGAAATTGAAGTTATGAAGGAAAGTTAATGGTTGAGATTAAAATTGCTCTTGTTGGTCAGCCAAATGTTGGTAAAAGCCATCTTATTAATTCAATATCAGGTGCTACGTTACATGTTGGAAATTTTTCTGGTGTAACAGTTGAGAAAAAGGAAGTTGAATTTGAAAGAGATGGATATAGATTAAAATTAATTGACTTGCCAGGTACTTACTCTCTTCATCCTTATACTCCTGAAGAGAGAGTTACAAAAGAGTTTTTATTAAATGGAGAGTATGATTTAATTTTAAATGTAGTAGATTCAAATCAGCTTCAAAAAAATCTTACTTTCTCTTGGCAAATAGCGGATTTAAATAAGCCTATGGTAATTGCTTTTAATATGTATGATGAGTATTCTAAACGCGGAGGAGAGATTGATACTGAGAAATTTTTTAAACTTACAAATATAAGAGCGCAAAATGTTTCAGCAAAAGAGAATTTTGGGCTTGAAGAGCTATTTAAAAAGGTAATAAAAACTTATCAAGAGCAAAATAAGCCTAGAATTTATTATTCTGAGATTATAGAAGAAGAGATAGAAAATGTTAGAGAAAAAATTAAAGATTGCAGATTTGATAAAAGATTTGTAGCTATTAGACTCTTAGAAGATGATGAAGATATTTATAAAATAGTGCATGAAAAACCATGGTTTGTGGAGCTTTTACCACAACTTAATGAGAGTAAACAGATAATAAAAAATGAATATGATGAAGATGATTTAAAAGAGATTTTTTTTGAAGAGAGACTAGCGCTTAGCAAGGGAATAATTTCGCAAGTTGCTAAAATAGCAAAACGTGAAACTCTTAGTGAAAAAATAGATAAAATTTTAATTCATCCAGTTTTAGGTCTTCCTATATTTTTATTTGTAATGTGGCTTTTATTTCAAGCAACATTTAATTTAGGTGCGGCTCCTATGGATTATATAGCTTCTGTTTTTGATTCTATTTCAAATTTTGTTGGTAAATTTTTGCCAGATGGAATTTTAAAAGATGCTATTATAAATGGAGTTATTCCTGCTATTGGGGCAGTTGTAATGTTTTTACCAAACATTTTAATTTTATTTTTGGGTATTAATTTGATGGAGCAGACTGGGTATATGGCAAGAGCTGCTTATGTTATGGATGGAATATTAAAACGTTTTGGCTTGCAAGGTAGAGCTTTTATTCCGCTTGTTAGCGGATTTGGATGTAGTGTACCAGCTTACATGGCAGCAAGAACACTTAAAAATCCAAAAGATAGACTTATTACTATGCTTATAATTGGATTTATGAGCTGTGGAGCAAGATTACCAATATATGTTTTGCTTGTTAGTGCATTTTTTGCCCCAGAAGTTCAAGGTAATGTAATGTTTGCAATTTATATAGGAGGTGCATTAGTTGGGTTAATAGTTGCTAAAATCTTAAGAATAGTTTTATTCAAAGGTGAGCCTGAGCCATTTGTTATGGAGCTTCCAAAATATAGATTTCCTAAAATCAAAGCTCTTTTATTTGATTTATGGATAAAAACAAAAACTTATTTAAAAAAAGCCGGAGTTTTTATTGCATTAGCTTCACTTGCGGTTTGGTTTTTAAGCTCGTTTCCAAGAGAAAATATTGTAAAAGAGTATTCATTAAAAATAGCACACGTAAAAAGCGAAGTTAAAAAAGAAGAGTTAAAAGAAGAGATGCGCAAAAAAATTCTTGAGAATTCATATATTGCAAGAATAGGTAAAATAATGGAGCCAATTACAAAGCCTCTTGATTTAAGTTGGAGAGAAGATGTAGCACTTCTTAGCGGGCTTGCTGCAAAAGAAACAGTAGTATCTACAATGGCGGTTTTATATGGAGGAAATTCATCTAATTCAAAAAAATTAATTGAAATTATTAGGAATTCTCTTCCATTTACTGCAGCTGTTGCGATGATTATAGTAGTTATGTTTTATTCTCCTTGTGTTGCTGCAATGAGTACATTTTATGCTGAGGTGCCTCAGTGGGTGTGGAGAATTTTTTATACAATTTATCCAAATGTTTTTGCCTATTTTGCAGCACTTTTAGCAGTTAGCTTAATTAAACTTTTCTCTTAATTTTTTCTTTTAATTTTTTTCTTAGTTTTTTTAGATATTATTCTATTAGAATTTTCAAAAGGAGATAAATGTATCCAGGAATAACAGTTATTAAAAGAGATGGAAGAAGAGAACCGCTTGATATAAGTAAGATTAGAAAATATACGACTGCTGCATGTAAAGGGCTTGAGGGAGTTGATTATTCTGAGCTTGAGCTTGATGCAAAGCTTCAATTTAGAGATGGTATTACAACTGAAGAGATTCAAAATACACTAATTCAAACAGCCGTTGATAAAATTGATGTAGATAGACCAAATTGGAATTTTGTAGCGGCAAGACTTTTTTTATATGATTTATATCATAGAGTTACAGGATTTAGTGGATATAATCATTTAAGAGAGTATTTTGAAAAAGGTGAGAGAGCTGGGAGAATTCTACCAGGTCTAAAAGAAAAATATGATTTAGATGATTTAAATAGTTATATTAAACCTGAGAGAGA
>JALVAK010000186.1 GCA_027011225.1 Nautiliaceae bacterium
TTAAACCATATCAAGAGGTTGATATTTATACCTTAATCCAATCACACAGAAAGGAGGATAACGGAGATGATTTGTGGAGAGTATTTAATAGAATACAAGAGAATGCAATCAGAGGAGGAGTTAAAGGTAAAAACCTGCTTACAGGTAGAAACTTTACCTCAAAGTCTATTAAATCAATTGATAGCTTGGTTTCAATAAATGAAAAACTATTTGACCTAATAGAGAGATTTGCTTCTATAAAACTATCTGCTTAATTCTTAGACAATCTATACACAATCCATTAATTAATTCAAATCAAATTCAACAAAAGGAGTATACTATGCAATTAATCAATAAACCTACACAACTATTATATTCACTTCATACAGATAATAATCAAACAAAACTAATCTTCAAAGAAGAAATTAAAAACCTCCTTGAAGATAAAAATAAAAAAGAATTTGAAAAAGCTGATTTAATAGCAGAAATGTTTTTAGATGTAAATGAAAAAATAGATTATCTAAAATCTCAAATCAAACTGCTAAACACTATCAAAAAACAGCTTGAAACCTCTAAACAGAAGACAAAAGAGATTATAACTGAAATATTTGAAGAATATGGAATTGATAGACTAAACGGGGTAATGGTCTCATCTTTAACTATTAATCCAAGCAAAGAAGAGGTAAAAGAGCATATTGTTATAAAAAATGAAGAGGCTCTAATTGAACTTGGATATGCAAAAGTTGATGAGAAAAAGATAAAAGATGCTCTCTATACTGATAAATACAATGAGATTGAACCTTATATTGATATTGAACTTGAGAATGTATTTAAACCTGCAACTATTAAAATCAACAAACGCAAAATTCAAATTCCTAAGTTAGAAACTGCATAAGGAGGTAAACAATGGAAAAACTAATAAAAGCAATGGAGGAGCTTCAAAAAATAGATAAGGTAAATATCAAAGGCAAAGAATATGCAACAGTTGCAAGCAGAGTGGGGATATTTAGAAAATATTTCCCTGCTTACTCTATTATTACAGAAATCGTTACAGATGATGAGCAAAGAGTAGTTATTAGAGCCTCTATAATCAATGAAAACAATCAAACTATATCTACTGGCTATGCAGAAGAGATTAGAGGTCAGGGGCTTATAAACACTACTTCAGCAATAGAAAATGCAGAAACAAGTGCAATAGGTAGAGCCTTAGCAGCATTTGGATTAATTGGTGGAGAATATGCTTCTTCATTTGAAGTTGAAAATGCTATTCAAAAACAGAATAATCAAAATACTCACTCTTTAGATATTAAAACTATTCTTCAGCAAGAAAATGAAAAACTAAAAGAGGTTGATTTAAGCGTATATCTCCAAGATAACACTTTGATAATTCAGGGTAAAACATTTGGCAAACAAAATTTAATTAAAAAACTAGGCTATAAATGGCAACCATCTAAAAAGGTTTGGCATAAGTCATTACAAGAAGCATCATAAGAATGGTTTATGGGATTATTTTCAGTTATATTTGAAATAGTGGCTACTGTTATAAAAACTTTAAACAGAATGAAATATTTTGTGTATCCTTTAGTTGTATTCTATACAGAGAATAAAATTTTAAAGCTATTTCATAAGATTTTGAATAAAAAGGCTAATAAAAGTTAGTCTTTTTTTCTTTTTTTTAGGTTAGGTTTTTTATCCGATAAATTAGCATAAAATATTTAATTTATCGTATTTTTAGAAATTTTTTCAAGGGGGGTGCAAATTAAATTTTTGCAAAAGTAGAAAAGAGAGATATTTTATAATGCTGTTGTCCAAATTAAAACAATGATTTCCTGGTAACCCCAGGGCAGGCCAACAGTGGTGAAGCCTGTGTAAAAAGAAAAACCACACAATAAAAATCTAATATTTAAAGGTATTACATGAAAATCAATAAACTTCTTACGATACAAGAAGTTATAAAAATAGTTGGAATTAAAAAATCAACTCTTTACAAATTAATAAAAGAGGGAAAATTCCCTCAGCAAATTAAAATAGGTCATCTTAGTAGATGGAGGTTATCTGATATTCAAGATTGGGTTGATAACTAATTATCTAACTGACCTATTTTGAGGAAAAGGGTATAGTATTTATGGCCAGATATTATACTTCTTTTCCTCTCGATTTGTCAAATTCAATTGATTCTGTGTAGAAAAATTAACTTAAAACTTATCCTAAGAGGATTATTATCTAAATTTTATTGTTGTTTTTAAAAGGTTTTACCAAGAAATCAACAAGGGAAAGAGAGGAAAGTATGCCCTGTTGAAAAAAAATCAAAAAAAGGATTTATCATGACCAAAAAAGAATTAGTAATTTAAAATAAATTAAAACAAATAATAGGTAAAGAAAGAAGAACCTGAAAAGGATATCGAAATTCAGAATGCTCAAATTAAAAATATTACACAAGCAATAGCCGCTTATGGAGCACAAAAAAATAGAATGATTGGTATGCTTACTATTACTTTTGGAAGAAATAAATATGACAGAATTTTATCTAATGACTATCTTTCAACAATAAAAAGAAAAACAATTCAAATGTATTATAGCACTTTGTATTTTATAGATTATCTAAAAAAGCGTTTAAACAAAGAAGATTATGATCTTATATATTTAGGAGCGTTTGAGCTTCAAAAAGACGGAACGCTACATATGCATATATATTTTTCAATACCTTTAAAAGGCTTTGGAGTATTATTTAATGCATATCATAACTACTATCACAAAATCACACAAAAAAGTATTGTGAAGTTAAATAAAAAAGAGATAAAGATTATACCTATTGGCAGAGGACAGTTAGGAATTGCTTATGAAGTAAAAGAAAAATTAGAAAAAATTGGGTTTAACTTTAAAAAATATACAAACCCTAAAACAGACAGGGATGAATATAGATGTCTAAATTTAGTGTCTGATGATGAGTTTTTATCAGGAAGCTGGCCAACATTATATTTTTATACAAAAGAAAATTTACAAAAACATTACAGCGAAAAAATTGTCAAATATTTAACAAAAAGCTATTCAAAATCGACGAGACAAAAAGTTATTGGTAGCCAATTTGTAAAACATAATATAAAAGCTATATATGATGAACAGGAAGAGTGGGATGAGATTCAAAAAAGGTTTATCAGAAAAGTATGTAAAAAACTATATATTGCTTCTAGACTACCTATTCAAATAAATTTATATCAGAAAAACCGCAAAGAAATAATGGAAATTTGTCCTGAGTATAAAAATTTAAATACTCTTATAGGTGATTTATTAAATAAGAAAGCTACATATAACAAAAAAAGTGGAATTTTAGTTTGTCCAAATGGAGAAAGTTTAAAATTAAAAAGGAACTAAAATGACTACAAGATATCTTTCAACAGGACAGATGGCTAAATATCTAGGTCTTAGTAAAGATTTTTTGCTTAGGAATAGAGGCTTATTATTTATAGAAGGGAAACATTATTTTAATCCAGCAGGAATAAATAAACTGCTTTGGAATATAGAGGCAATGGAAGTATGGGTTAGAGGATATGATAATGATACAGGTGTATTTGGAAACATTAACGAAATGGTAGATAATATTTTAGGAGGATAATAATGATTCAAGAAGTATCAACTTGTTATAATTATATATCTCACGAAAAAGCTGGCACTGTTTTAAGGAGGCCAGTGATGATTGAAAATCCAAGAGTCAGTTTATTTAATCGCAAAGGTATATTATATGTGCAATTTTATATTGAGGGTAAATTAAAACAAAAATCTCTTAGAATGCCATATACTAAAGAAAATATCAAATTAGCTAAAAAATTAATTGTTCTTCAAATTGAAAAAAAGATTTTGAGTGGAGAATATAAGCAGTTAAACAAGAAAGCAAAAGAATTTGAGTATTATGCCTCTATTTATCTTAGACAAAAAGAGGATTTAAAAAGTTACTATGAATATGAAAATATAGTAATAAATCAGCTTTTCCCTCTATTTAAACACAAAAAGGTTAATGAAATTACAAAGGGTGAGATAAAAGAATGGGTTGATAAGAGACTACAGGAGATTTCATCAAAAAGAATGAGAAATATTTTAAATATATTAATCGCAATTTTAGATATAGCAGTCGATTATGAACACATTTCAATTAATCCAGCTAAAAATATTAAGCTTCCATCTCACAAAAAAGTGAGAGATATGAAACCTTTTAATAAAGAAGAAGTTAATTTATTAATGGAAAATGCAGAGGGACAATTTAAGAACTATTTAGCAGTAGCTTTTTATACCGGAATGCGTCCTGGTGAGATAATAGCCCTTACAATTAGTGATGTAAATCTTGATGAAATGTATATCAATGTAAATAAAAGAGTGAGAAAAGGTAATATTGATACTCCAAAAACAACAAATTCAATAAGAAAAGTACCTATCTTTTAATCTCTTTTACCTTATATTAAAGATTTAGTCAAAATGGCAAAAGAAAAACAAATTTTTAATTTATTTACCACTAAAACTGGGAAGAGATATTACTCATCAGACAAACTGCATACAAAATGGTATGCATTGCTTGAAAAATGTAATTTAACAAAAAGGATTATGTATAATACTAGACATACATTTGCTACGCTTGCAATTAAAAGAGGCATTCCGATTTATAATGTATCGCAAATTCTAGGACATAGAAATACACAAGAAACTCTTGAAAATTATGCTAAATTTATCAATAATGAACATCTTAAAATTAATAGAAATATTGACCTTTTTACTGACAATATAACAATATAACTGACACTAACTTAAAAAAAGCCTAATTTAGGAGAGTGTGGACAAGTCCCACCCTCTCCGCCACTATAAACTTTCATAAATCTCTAAATTCCATTATATTTAAAAGATTGTTAAAAATCATTACCCCACTATCACCCCAAAAAATGAGTGTGGATTACAAAAATTTCATCTATTCTAATGAAATACTTTTTATCATTTTAAACATTTTTCAATATCTTTATCAAAACTAAGTATCTTATATCCTAACGCTTTACTTTTAGCACATA
>JALVAK010000187.1 GCA_027011225.1 Nautiliaceae bacterium
ATTGAAAAAGGAATTAGCCTCAAAGATATGGAAATGACTCAGTTTCATCCAACAGTTTATATAGAAATGAAATTTTCACAAAAATTATTGCTAACAGAAGCACTAAGAGGAGAGGGAGCTCATATAATAGATGAAAATGGCGAGAGGTTTTTATTTGAATATGATAAAAGAGGAGAGCTTGCAAGTAGAGATATTGTAAGTAGAGCTATTTTTCTTCATCAGCAAAAAGGACATAAAGTCTATCTTGATGTTAGTATGTTTGATGAAGAATTTTTCAAAAAGAGATTTCCAACTATTTATAATAAATTAAAAGATTATGGAGTAAATGTCCCATATGAGCCTATTCCAATTTCTCCAGCTTTTCATTATATAATGGGAGGAATTGAAGTTGATTTAAATTCAAAAGTTAAAAATTTTAAAAATTTATATGCAATTGGAGAAGTGGCAAATACGGGAGTGCATGGAGCAAATAGGCTTGCTAGTAATTCTTTGCTTGAATGTTTTATTTTCGGAAAAAGAGCTGCAAAAAACATTATTAAAAATAATTTTAAAACTCAAAATAAAAAATTTAATATAAACAATGAAGAACTTTTTAAAAATGACGATAAAAAATATAAGAATTTACTAAGAGAGCAAATGTGGAAAAATGTCGGAATTATTAGAAGTGAAAAAGGATTAAAAGAGGCATTAGAATTTATTGAAAATTCAATTGATAAAGTAGGAAGGATGACAAAACTTAGATTTCTAACAGCAAAAGAGATAGTAAAAAGTGCGCTTAATAGAAAAGAATCTCTTGGTGCACATTATAGAATAAATTAAAAGGATAAAGATGGAACATACAATGAATTTAACTCACACATGGGTTGGTTGGGCAGTATTAATTGTTTTTGTAGTAGGATATATTCTAATTGCTACAGAAGAGAAATGGGATATGAACAAAGCAAAGCCTGCTTTATTTGTAGGAACTTTTTCTTTTATGCTTATTGGAATTTATTATTATGTCAATAATCTTGATATTACTCCTTTACATCATCAATTAAAAGAGCTTATTGAAGAAATTGCTGAGATATTCTTCTTTTTATTTGTAGCAATGACTTATATAGAAAGTCTTATTGAAAGAGGGGTTTTTGACGCTCTTAGATTTAGATTAATTTCTAGAGGATATAGTTATAAAAAGCTATTTTGGATTACAGGAACTCTTGCTTTTTGGATAAGCCCAGTTGCAGATAATTTAACAACTGCGCTAATTCTCTCAACTGTTCTTTTTACAATAGATAAGAAAAATTTAAATTTTTTAATTCCAGGAGCTATTAATATCGTAGTTGCAGCAAATGCAGGGGGTGCGTGGTCTCCTTTTGGAGATATTACTACCCTTATGGCTTGGACTGCTGGAAAAGGAGAATTTTTTGACTTTTTAGCACTCTTTCCTGCATCACTTTTTGGGTGGCTTTTAACTGCATGGCTTTTGAGTTTATTTGTTCCAAAAGGGGAGCCTCATTTTGATGTCCTAACCACTCCAAAAGCAGAAATTAAAAAAGGTGGAAAAGTAGTTATATTTTTAGGAATTTTAACAATTGCAATTGCGGTATTAGGACATATTATTATGCATTATCCTGCAATGTGGGGGATGATGTTTGGATTGTCTTTACTACAGTTATATGCGTATTTTCATAAGAAAAAATACAAAGAAAATTTAAACGTATTTATAAATATGGCAAAAATTGAAAATGATACTTTAATTTTCTTCTTTGGAATTTTAAGTGCTGTTGGAGCATTAGCATTTGTTGGATGGCTTATTTATATAACAAAACTTTATGAAATAATAGGTCCAACTTGGGCAAATATTGGAGTGGGATTTATTAGTGCCATTATTGATAATGTACCAGTAATGGCAGCTATTTTAAAAGCAGACCCTCCTATGGATAAAGCTGAGTGGATGCTTGTAACATTGACTGCGGGAATAGGGGGTAGTTTAATTAGTTTTGGTAGTGCGGCAGGAGTTGGAGTAATGGGAAGAATGAGAGGCATTTATACTTTTAATTCGCATATGAAGTATGCATGGGCTGTTTTAGCTGGATATATTTTAAGTATTGTTATTTGGTATATTCAGTTTGAAATACTAAAGCTTTATTAATTTGATACAATTTCAACAAAAAGGATATAAATGCAAGTAGAAATTTTAATACTTGATTTTGGTAGCCAATATACTCAATTAATTGCTAGAAGACTTAGAGAAGAGGGTGTTTATAGTGAAATTGTTCCATATTACGAAGGTCTAAAAGCCGCAATTGAAAAAAAGCCAAAAGGTATAATCTTTAGTGGAGGTCCTGCAAGTGTATATGATAAAGATGCTTATAGAGTAGATAAAGAAATTTATAATTTAGGACTTCCAATTTTAGGGATTTGTTATGGAATGCAGCTTATTACAGTTGATTTTGGAGGAGAGGTAGTTAGAGCTGACCATCACGAATATGGGAAAGCTGAGCTTTTTATAGATGAGCCTCATAAACTTTTTAAAGATGTTAGCAATCCTACAATTGTATGGATGAGTCATTCTGATAGAGTAGAAAAATTGCCTAAAGGTTTTAAAAGAATTGCTCACACTCAAAATGCTCCATATGCAGCTATTGTAAATGAAGAAAAAGAAATTTATGCAATTCAATTTCACCCAGAAGTTACTCATACTATAGAAGGTAGTAAAATACTTAGAAACTTTGCAAGAGAAGTATGTGGTGTAACAAGTAAATGGGATATGGCTCACTTTGCAAAAGAGCAAATTAAAAAAATAAGAGAGCAAGTAGGTGATAATAAAGTAATATGTGCTTTAAGTGGAGGAGTAGATAGCTCTGTTACAGCAGCACTTTTACATGAAGCAATAGGAGATAACCTTATTCCTATATTCGTTGATACTGGACTTCTTAGAAAGAATGAGAGAGAAGAAGTTGAGCACGCTTTTAAAAATGTCTTACATGTCCCTTTAATTACAGTAGATGCAAAAGATAAATTTTTATCTAGACTCAAAGGCGTAACTGACCCAGAAGAGAAAAGAAAAATAATAGGACATACTTTTATAGAGGTGTTTGAAGAAGAAGCAAAAAAACACAAAGATGCGAAATTCTTAGCCCAAGGTACTTTATATCCTGATGTAATTGAATCAGTATCAGTAAAAGGTCCAAGTAAAACTATCAAATCTCATCACAATGTAGGAGGACTACCTGAGAGGATGCAATTTGAATTAATTGAGCCTTTAAGAGAATTATTTAAAGATGAAGTAAGAAAACTTGGACTTGAGCTTGGACTTCCAAAAGATTTAGTATATCGTCATCCATTTCCAGGACCAGGGCTTGCTATTAGAATTATGGGGGAAGTAAATGAAGAAGATTTAAATATTTTAAGAGAAGCTGATGCAATTTTGATTCAAGAACTTAAAGCATGGGGACTTTATGACAAAGTATGGCAAGCATTTGCGGTACTTCTTAATGTAAAAAGTGTAGGAGTTATGGGAGATAATAGAACTTATGATAATACTGTAGCTATTAGATGTGTAAGCTCTACTGATGGTATGACTGCTACATTTTCTCATCTGCCACATGAATTTCTTGAAAGAGTTAGTACGAGAATTATAAATGAAGTAGATGGAATCAATAGGGTAGTATATGATATTTCAAGCAAACCTCCTGCAACAATTGAGTGGGAGTAATGTTACCAATTTATATCTTAACAGATGAAAAATATGAAGAAGTTTTAAACTATCCAGTTATAAAAATCAATTTTCTCTCTCCTTTTATCTCTTTTGAAGGGATAGATTATCTTTTATTTACTTCAAAAAACGGGGTTAGGGCGGTTAACAAATTAAGTAATAAATGGAAAGAAATACCATCTCTTGCTATAGGTAACGCTACAGCAAAAGAGATAGAAAAACTTGGCGGTAAAATAGAATATGTTGCAAAATCATCATATGGAGATGAGTTTGCAAAAGAAATTATCTCAAAATATCAAAATAAAACTTTTCTTTTTTTTAGAGCAAAAAAGATAATTTCTCCTATAAGTGAAATTTTCAAAAATTCTACCAATACTTTAAAAGAAATAATAGTATATGAGACTATTTGTAATAAACCAAAAGAGAAATTAAAAAAACCTTCAGTTGTTATTTTTACTTCTCCATCTACTGTTGAATGTTTTGCTAAAATAGAAAATTTTAAAGATATAATCCCTATTGCAATTGGCAAAAAGACTAAAAATAAACTTCTGCAATATACTAATAATATACTTATGCCTCAAAAACCTTCAATAAAAGAGTGCATTGATATTGCTAAAAATGTAAAATTTTAGTAAAATTTAAAACAACTTTTAGTTTTTAATTTTAAAAAACTTGATTGACAATAGCTAAACATTTTGATATAATTTTATAATTCCTGGGAGGAGCGCTACCCGCACATTTTGGGGCCCTACAACAATACTCAAGAGGAGATGGTAGTGGCTGGGGTGTGTGGCGGGTTATCCCGCCCCTAAACCAGCCCTCCTATCCTCAACTTTGGCTCATGGGAGCCCAAAGTCACTGCGCGAACGCCCTCCCGGGTCTTTTAAGCTTTCAAATTAATATCTCTGACACCTATACTTAACCATTTTGTATGAACCAAACATCAAAAAAGAATCTATACTTATTTATAAATTTGTTTTACTTAGGCATTAATGTTAAAAGCTACAAGTAATATTTGTTTTGAGCTATAAAGAAAATTTTGGCGACCCCGGCGCGATTCGAACGCGCGACCTTCACCTCCGCAGGGTGACGCTCTATCCAGCTGAGCTACGGGGTCATGGAGAGTGAAATTATATCAAATTTATCTAAATTTTAAAACTACAACAG
>JALVAK010000188.1 GCA_027011225.1 Nautiliaceae bacterium
TGGCGACCCCGGCGCGATTCGAACGCGCGACCTTCACCTCCGCAGGGTGACGCTCTATCCAGCTGAGCTACGGGGTCATGGAGAGTGAAATTATATCAAATTTATCTAAATTTTAAAACTACAACAGCTATTGCCAATCCCCCATCATGAGTAATACTTACATCGCAATCTTTGATTTTAGTTTTTAAAGTAGGGGAGTTTATTTTTATTAAAGGTTTTCCTTTGTCATTTTTTATAATAGATATATCTCTAAAAGAAAATTCTTCTCCAATACCACTTCCTAAAGCTTTTGAGAAAGCTTCTTTTGAAGCATATATTCCCGCAATAGTATTTGGATTTTTTGAATAATATTCATCTTGATTTAAAAATTTTAATTTTTCAATTCCAAATTTTTTTATTAAGTCTTCTATTCTTTTAATTACTACTATATCTATACCTATTTTCATTGAATTACAAATTCCGTAAAATAAACGTTTCTTATTTCTCCAGTTGTTAGTATTTCATTTATTTTTCTTTTAATTTCTTCTTTTAATTTTTGTTTTCCTTTTGCAGTTTGAATTTCTTCTACAGATTTAGATGATAATATTTGTATGATTAAATCTCTAATAGCAGGTAATTTTTTATCAATCTCTTGTTGTAATTCAGGGGAATCAAGCTCTAAATCAATTTTACATTTTAAATATCTATTAGCATTTGCACTAACTAAATTTACTATAAAAGGGTCTAAAGGATAAATAGGTCCAATCTCAGTCATTGAATCAACTTTGTGTTTTTTTTCAATCTTTTGAGGAGGTGGTTGCTCTTCATCATTTCCGCTTAATAAAAAATATGCCACTAATCCTCCAATAACTAATAATAAAAGTAATAATACTATTATAACAATAAGCAATAATTTATTGCCCCCACTTTTTTCTTCTACTTCCTGAGTTTCTTTCTCTTCTGCCATATTTATCCTTTATACTTTGCTATAATTTTATCAAAAAAGGTTTGCAATTGCATATTTTATATATTATCGGAAAAAAAGTAATTGACTTTATAAAAGCTTTAGGCGATTTTACTATATTTCAAATACAAGTTTTATTTTTATTTTTTAAGCCTCCATTTAGAATTAAAAATCTACTAGAGCAAATTCAATTTATGGGATATGGAAGTTTAGGCGTAATATTTTTAACATCATTTTTTACGGGGCTTGTTGAAGCAGTACAGCTTTATCAAGGTTTTCATAAATTTGGAGTAGAAGATTTTATGGGGTATACAATATTTTTATCAATCGTAAAAGAGCTTGGTCCTGTATTTGCTGCCTTAATGGTAGTAAGTAGAGGTATTAGTGCGTATGCTGCTGAGCTTGGAAGTATGAGAGTTACTGAGCAAATTGATGCTTTAGAAGTTATGGCAGTTGACTCAAAACATTATTTAATTGTGCCAAGAATTTTAGCTACTATAATCTCAATGCCTCTTTTAATTTTATTTTTTGATGCAGTAGCAAATTTTAGCGCTTATTTAATATCTACAATTTCTCTTGGAGTAAACGAATATAAATATTTAGACACCATAAGACAATATGCAGAGCTTAAAGATATTACTCAAAGTGTTATTAAAGGATTAGTGTTTGGATATTTTGTAAGTGCAATAGGTACTTATATAGGATACAATACAAAAGGTGGTGCTAAAGGAGTAGGGATAAGCACTACAAGAGCAGTAGTTATATCCTCAATTGTAGTATTTATGCTAGATTATATCTTATCTACTATTTTTCTAGTATTAGACTAAGAAAAACTAATCTTTTGCTTTTCTTAGCCATGTAGGAATATCTAAAATATCAGTATCAAGCTCAATATCTCCACCAACTACTTTTTTTTGCATAAGCATTTCATTAATCTGATTTACTTTTACTTCTTTATCTTCTGTTTTATTTACTGCTTTTTCTCTCTCAAAACCAGTAGCAACTATTGTTACTTTTATTTCATCAGGTGCAAGAGAATTATCAGTTGTTGTACCAAAGATAATATCTGCATCTTCATCTGCTTTTTCTTCAATAATTGCCATACTCTCTTGAATCTCTACAAGTGGATAATCTTCATGCATTGTATAATGTACAAGCACTCCCATAGCTCCATCAATTGAGATATTATCAAGAAGAGGTGATTCAATTGCCATTTTAATAGCTTCAAATGCAGCGTTTTCACCTTTTACTTCACCAACACCCATTAGTGCAAGTCCATGATGTGACATTACTGTTTTTAAGTCATTAAAGTCTACATTAATGTCATTTTCGCTATAGCTTACAACCATATTTGAAATACCGCTAACAGCTTTATATAATACATCATCAACCAATGAAAACGCTTCTTTTCTACCAACTTTTCTATCAATAATAGTTAAAATTTTATCATTTGGAATAACTACTATTGAATTAGCTTCTTTTTTTAGCTCATTTGTTCCAGCTTCTGCTAATTTTCTTCTTTTTGGTCCTTCGAATGTAAAAGGTTTAGTTACAACTCCAATAGTTAAAGCTCCAACTTCTTTTGCTGCTTTAGCAATGATTGGAGCAGCTCCTGTTCCAGTACCTCCACCCATTCCAGCAGAAATAAATACTAAATCAGCTCCTTTTAGTGCTTCTTTTATTTCTTCATAACTCTCTTCTGCTGCTTTTGCTCCAATTTCTGGTCTCATACCAGCGCCAAGACCTTTTGTAAGAGTTTTTCCAAGTTGAATTTTTTTATGAGCTTTACTAGTTTTAAGTGCCTGAGTATCGGTATTTGCTGCTATTAGCTCAACATCTTTTACACCTTTTTCAGCCATATAATTTATCATATTATTTCCACCGCCGCCTACACCTATTACTTTAATTTTTGGTCCATCTAATTGTTCATTTATTACATATAGCTCTTCCATTTTTCCTCCCTTTAAAATAAGTTACCAAGCCAAGTTTTGAATTTTTGTAAGAAATTTGTTTTGTTTTTTTGTTTATTTGCTATTACTGCTATTTCTTTAGGCTCTTCTTCCTCCTTTTCTTCCTCAATTTTTATATCTAATGTATTATTAAATGTATCATTTATTAGTTTTTTAGTAATGAATCGGTTATTAGAGTCTATTTCATAATTTATACCATCTCTTATTCCATATAAAATAAGTCCTAACACACATGCAAATTCTGGTTTTTTTAGGTTTTTAAATAATCCATTTATCTCTTTTGGATATCCAATTCTAACAGGCATTCCATCAAAAAATTCACTAGCTATTTCTTTTACATTATAAAAATTAGTAAATCCTCCTGTTAGTACTATTCCAGCTCCTATTTTACTCTTAAGCCCTGAATCTTCTATCTCTTTTTTAAGTAGTAAAAAAGTCTCTTCAATTCTTGCAGAAATTATTTGTGTTATTGCCTCAAGAGATGCTTTTTGTTTTTCATTTTCATTTCCAATTACAGAAATTTCAATTAAATCCTCTCCATTTTTTATAAGCTCTTCAAAATTAAGTTTTATATATTCCGCATCTGCTAAAGGTGTATGAAGAGCAATTGATAAATCATTAGTAATATGATGACTTCCAACTCCTAAAGTATCAGTATGCCTTAATGTTTTATTAGTAAAAATACCAAGGTCTGAAGTAGTTGCTCCTATATCAATTACTGCAACTCCTAGCTCTTTTTCATCTTCTTTAAGCACTGATAATCCACTTGCATATACAGAAGATACTAAATTTTCAATCTCAAGTCCTGCTTGTCTTATAGTTTTTTTAATATTATCAAGTCCACTTTTTTGAATAGCAATAATATGAACACTAACCTCAAGTCTGCTTCCGCTCATTCCAAGCGGGTCTTCAATATCACTCATTTCATCTACTTTAAAATTAATTGGAATTGCTTGAAGAATTTGATAATCTTTTGGAATATTTGCGTTGTGAAGAGCCATTTGAATAGCTCTATTAATTTCTTTTATATTTATTTCATTTTCAGGAATGTTTACAATTCCAAAACTTATTATACTTTTAGTATATGTAGTAGAGACATTAATTATAGCTTTATTTATCTCTACTCCTGCTACTCTTTTAGCATCAAGATAAGCTTTTTTTATCGATTTTGCAGCATTGTCAATATTTACTATACTTCCTCTTTTAATTCCTTTTGAAGTTGCTATACCAACACCACTTATTGATAATTCCATACTATCTTCATTATAATTTGCAATAACTGCTGCAGTTTTATAACTTCCTATATCAATTGCTAAAATATTTTTCAATTTTCACCCTTTATTTTATGTAAACATCTATTTTGTATGTTTGAGATAAAGTATTTAATAAATCATTAATAAGCTCAGTATTTATCAATCCCTCAGTTAATTTTACAATATTTTGTTTATTTTTCTTAAATTCTTTTTCATCAAGTAATTTTTGCTTTTTAATTCTGTAAAGAATTGAAACATCAGGATTATTCTCAGGAATCAAAATAAAATAATTTGGATTAAAAGAAGTAAAAAGTTTTTGTAAAAATTCTATAGCATAAGAAGGTTTTAATTCTTTTAGTTTAAATGCATCATACTTTGTAACAAAGCCAATATTTTTTCCTTTAAATGTTTTATACTCTTTTTTTGAGAGTTCTATTAGCTTTTTGTTTAATTTTTCTGATAATAACTTTTCTATAACAAAAGGTTTTGCTTTTTCATATTTAAGCGGAGTAGGGGGCATTTCTTCAAGCAATTTTGCAATTATATAATTGTCATTATATACAAAAGGTTTTAAAATACCTTCTTTTTTTAGCTTTTGTAATTTTTCAGAAGGGATAATATTATTTGAATTATCTATAGTTACAATTTTATAAGTTGCTTTATTTGCTTTTAATTTTTTATAAGAGAGAATTGCTTTTTTAAATAATTTTTCTTTTGCTAAATCTTTTTTTACTCTATCTTTTACTTCATTAAATTCTAAAATTTCTCCGTTATAGTTTTTATATATATTTTTATTAGCTTGATAATACTTTTTTAATTCTTCTTCACTTGCGTTAATATCTAAAGGTATATTTATAAGCGCTATTTTGTATTTTTCTTTGCTTAAAAATTCATTTTTATGTTTTTGCCAAAAAGACTTAATCTCATCTTCTGTAAGATTAACTTCTAAATCCTCTTTTTTAAGCACTTTAATATCTAAATTATCTGCATTATATAGTGCTGAGCCTACACTTATAATTTCTGTATTAGTAGGTTTTAGATGCAATAGGGCTATTAATTTTTCAATAAGTAATTTTTTCCTTAGACTTTTTTCAAATTCTGCAGGTTTTAATCCAGCATTTCTTAAATACATTTTATATTTTTTATCACTTCCAAATACTTCTAAAATTTTATTAGCCACTTCTTCATCTGTTACATAAAGTCCTAAATCTTTTGCATATTGTCTAAGTATTGCATCTTGTATTGCTCTTTGAAGTGCTAGTTTCTTTAATCCAAGTTTTTCTGCTGTAGCTTTATCTAAATTGCCACCAAATTGTTTATTAAAACTATCAAATATCTGATTATAAGCTTCTTGCCAATCTTGTATAGTAACTTCAGTATCTTTTACTTTTGCTACAACATTTGCTTTTTGTGAAAATTGAAATTGACCCCATCCTACAAATCCTGCACCAATAAAAGCTATTGTGGCAATCCATATTGTTATTACTAACCATTTTCTATGTGTTTGCATCCACTCAATCATTTAAAACCTCTTTTGTCATTTTCATATCATTTTCCCTATTTTTCGGAATTCTTTTGATATTATAATAAAAAAATTCTTGGTAATAAAGGGATTTTCAATGAAAAATCAAGAAATTATGGAAATTGACTTAAAATATAACTGGCATCCATGCACTCAAATGAAAGACCATGAGTTTTTGCCACTTATTCCTATTAAAAAAGCTAAAGGTGTATACCTTGAAGATTTTGAAGGAAATAGATATATTGATGCAATTAGTAGTTGGTGGGTAAATCTTTTTGGTCATAGCAATGAATATATAAATTCAAAAATAAAAGAGCAATTAGAAAAGTTAGAGCATGTAATATTTGCTGGATTTACACATGAGCAGGCAATAAGACTTAGTAAGCGACTATGTAAATTAACAGGATTTGATAAAGTTTTTTATGCTGATAATGGAAGTAGTGCGGTTGAGATTGCAATAAAAATGAGTTTTCATTATTGGAAAAATAAAGGTAAAGTTAGACCTCTTTTTTTTAGTTTAGAAAATTCTTATCATGGTGAGACAATTGGGGCTTTGAGTGTAGGAGATGTAGGGCTTTATAAAGATACCTATAAAGAGATTTTAATTAAAAATATAACTATTCCTATTCCAAAAGATAAAAGCAAAGAAGAAACACAAAAAGCATTAAAAAAGGCTAGAGAGGTTTTTGAAAAACATTATAAAGATGTGAGTGCTTTAATTATTGAGCCACTCGTTCAATGTGCTGGATATATGAAAATGCATTCACCTGAGTTTATAAAGGGACTTAGAGAGCTTTGTAATGAGTTTGATATACATCTAATTGCTGATGAAATAGCAGTTGGCTTTGGTAGAACTGGGAGCATGTTTGCATGCGAGCAAGCTCATATAAAGCCAGATTTTATGCTACTTAGTAAAGGTCTCACAGGTGGGTATTTGCCTCTTAGTGTAGTACTTACTACAAATGAAATATACTCAGCCTTTTATTGTGATTATACCGAGCTTAAAGCATTTCTTCACTCTCACTCTTACACTGCAAATCCTCTTGGGTGTGCTGCTGCAAATGCAACTTTAGATATATTTGAAAAAGGGAGATGGGTACAAGAGAAAGAAAAATGGAAATTAAAAATTGATAATAAAGGATTAAGTATTTTAGAATTTAATAAAAAAACAAGCAAATATATTTGGGATAGTATTCAAAAATTTAAAGACTTACCAAATGTAAAAGAGATTCGTCAAACTGGAATGATAACGGCAATAGAGATGATTGATTATCCTTGGCAAGAGAGAGTTGGGTTAAAAGTATATGAATATGGCTTAAAAAATGGGGTATTACTTAGACCTCTTGGAAATGTTATCTATTTTATGCCACCATATATTATTCAAAAAGATGAAATTGATAAAATGATAAATACTGCATATGAAGGAATAAAGGCGTTAAATGATTAAAGAAGCTTTAAAAAATTCTTTACTTAATCCAATTAAACACTTTAAACTTAAATATTTGCCACTTTTGATGGTATATTTTGCATACGGAGCAAGTGGTATTACAGGAGTAGCTGAGACATTTTGGGTAAAAGAAGAGCTTAAACTCTCAGCCACAGCTCTTGTTAGTCTAGGGGTTTGGCTTAGTATCCCTTGGACTATAAAAATGGTTTTTGGACAACTTGTAGATAGTGTGCCAATTTTAGGCTCTCAAAGAAGAATTTATATTTATATTGGAGCAGGACTTATTGCATTAGGAGATATTTTACTTATTGGACTTGCAGGAAATTATGAGTGGGCTAAATTTGCAAGCAAAGAAAATGTTTATATAATCTCAGCTCTTTTAACAGTTATAGGATTTGTGCTTCAAGATGTTGTAGCAGATACTATGAGCACAGAAGTAGTTGATAGAAATCAGCCAAAAGAAAAGGTTGAAGAAGAGCTTGCATATGTTCAGATTTTAGGAAGACTAGCTATTTCTCTTGCTGGAGTAATTGTAGCAGGTTTAAGCGGGTGGCTTGCTGAGATTTTTTCATATGAAACTATGTTTAAAATAGGGCTTATTATCCCTCTTATTTCAGTTATTGGTGTAACATTAGTTAAACTTGATGTAGCAAAACCAAGCCCAATTAATTGTAAAATACTATGCGGTGGAATTGCATTTGCAGTTTTTGTAGTTTTGATGGGATATGGGCAATATCAAGAGTGGCATAATAAAATATTAGCTTTTATTTTTAAATATTCTCAAGAAATTGTATTTATTGTGAGTTTAAGCGTAATTGTATATATGTTAAGCTTAGTTTTAAAAGATGTGAATGAGCAAATAAGAAAATTTATAGTAAAAACTGCAATAGTTATTTTTGTATATCGTGCTATGCCAAGTGTGGGTCCGGGGCTTCAATGGTGGGAGATAGATGTATTACATTTTGATAAAGCATTTTTTGGGACTTTATCTCAAATTGGAGCAATTCTCTCAATCCTTGGAATGTGGCTATTTAGTGACTTTATTGCTAAAAAACCGGCTCATTATACGTTACTTTGGCTAACCATTATTACAACCATTTTATTTTTACCAATAATTGCTCTATATTACAATATTCCTCAAAGTTTAGGAATTTCACCAAAAGCAGTAGCTTTAATTGATACAGCACTAGAATCACCTTTTGCACAACTTAGTATGATACCACTTCTAACTCTTATAGCGATATATGCACCTGAAGGGAATAAAGCTACTTGGTTTGCTCTAATGGCAAGTTTAATGAATTTAGCTTTAACTGCTGGCGGACTTCTTACAAAATATCTAAATGAGCTTTTCCCAGTTTCAAGAGAGGTTGTAGAAAATGGCAAAATCATAATTCCAATGGATTATTCAAATCTTGGCATTTTAATGATAATAGTGACTATCCTAAATATTACAGTACCTATAGTTACAATTTATTACTTGATGATTAGAAATTCATCTAAAATTAACAATAGTTGATATAATATAACTAAAAAAAATGGAGGCAAAAATGGCAATTTTAATGCTAATTTTGATGAATATTGCTGTAATGGCATCAATTTATTTCTCGTTGTTTTTAATTGAGCTTATTTTTGGAGTAAGGATTGACCCTCAAAGTGTAACAGGACTTGCTATTTTAGCTGTTATTATTGGTTTTAGCGGAAGTATTATTTCACTTTTAATGTCAAAATGGATGGCAATTAATACCATGGGAGTTAGAGTTATTAAAAATCCAAGTACCGAAGCTGAGAGATGGCTGGTTGAAACTGTTGCAAAATTAGCTAAAAAAGCAAATATTCCTATGCCAGATGTGGGAGTTTTTGATGGACCTCCAAATGCATTTGCTACAGGACCTAGTAAAAATAATGCACTTGTAGCAGTTAGTGTAAGTTTATTTGATTTAATGGACACAAAAGAAATTGAAGGTGTTATTGCACATGAAATTAACCATATAAGACATGGAGATATGATAACTATGACTTTAGTGCAAGGTGTTTTAAATGCATTGGTGTTTTTTATCTCAAGAATTATAGCAAATATAATAGCTCCAAAAGATGAAGAAGGAAATCCAAATCCATTTGCTTATATGGCAATTTCTTTTGTACTTGAGATTGTTTTATCAATTTTTGCTACAATGATTGCAATGTGGTTTTCTAGATATAGAGAATACAAAGCTGATAGCGGGGCAGTAGAAATTGATGGTCCTTATGGAATATATTATGCTTTAGCAAAATTAGGGAAATTACCAAAAGAGAAAGTTGCACTTCCACCAGAGATGAAAGCATTTGGAATTGTTGGATTTTTAAGTGAGTTATTTTCTTCTCATCCTCCAATTGAAAAAAGACTCGAGAACATTAAAGAGACAGCAAGAAGACTAGGATATAATATTTAACTTTTCTCCTTTGGTATAATTTTATTAAAAAGATTTTATATGCAAGATATTATAAATTTTTTAGTAGAGAGTATAGGAAATTTAGGATATATTGGTATTTTTATTTTAATGTTTTTAGAGAGTAGTTTTTTTCCTTTTCCAAGTGAAGTAGTAATGATACCTGCTGGATATTTGGCATATAAAGGTGAAATGAATTTAGTTTTAGTAATTATTAGTGGTGTGTTTGGAAGCATTGCTGGAGCTTGGTTTAATTATCTGATAGCAAGCAAATTTGGAAGAAGAGTAATTGAGAAGTTTATAAATAAAGAAAAATTAAATAAACTTGATAAATTTTTTGAAAAACATGGGCATATTTCAACCTTTAGTGGAAGACTTATTCCTGGAATTAGGCAATATATCTCTTTTCCTGCAGGACTTGCTAAAATGAATGGATTTATTTTTACTTTTTTTACAGGGCTTGGAAGTTTAATTTGGATTTTGGTTTTAGTAGCACTTGGATATTTTATAGGTCAAAATCAAGAATTAATTCATAAATATTTAAGAGAAATTACAATAATTACGCTTATTATCTTAGCAATAATTATTTTTGTATATTACAAATATCAAAAGACAAAAGTTGAATAAAAATATTATCTATTTAGGATTTGTTAGTTTCTTTACTGATATGGCAAGTGCAATGGTTAGCACAATTTTGCCTTTATATGTTGTATATATCCTTAAAGATGGAGTAGATAAGCTTGGAATAATTGTTGGTATTGCTACATTTATCTCATATTTTTTTAGAGTATTTTTTGGGATAATAAGCGATAAATATCAAATTGTAAAGCCTTTTGTAGTTACTGGATATATAATTTCTGCTATTTCAAAGCCTCTATTTGCTTTTGCTTCAAGTTGGCAAGAAATTGCACTTCTTAGAGGAATTGAGAGAATGGGAAAAGCAATTAGAAGTGCTACAAAAGATAAGCTTATCTCTTTTTATGCTGAAAATAAAAGCGGAAGAAGTTTTGGATTTCATAAGATGATGGATATTGGAGGTGAGACAATAGGGGCGTTAATTGCATTTTTAGCGCTATATTTTATAGGCAAAAACATTGAGGTATTCAAAGGTATATTTTTAGCTACTATAATTCCAGGTATTATTTCGATAATTTTAGTTATCTTTTTTGTAGAGGATGTTGCGGTTGAGAAAAAAGAAAAACAAATTGATTTGAGTAAAGATAAGTCACTTTTTGGATTTTTATTGATATATTTTGCATTTTTATTTTTTATGTTTAGTAATGAATACTTTATTATTAAAGCAAAAGAAGTTGGATTTGATATAGCTTTTATCCCACTTCTTGTAATTTTACTAAATTTTACTCAAACTATTACAAGTTATTATTTTGGAATTTTGATAGATAAATATACTCCTCAAAAAATTATAACTTTTTCATATATTTTCGGAATTTTATCAATGATTTTTGTTTATTTTAATTTAGTAATATTAGCATTTATATTTTTAGGACTTTTTTTAGTCTCTTCACTAAATTCTATTAGAAGTTATATTTCTATAAATGCTGTAAATAAAGCTAGTGTTTATGGTATTTTTTATGGAGGAGTTGCTATAAGTAGCTCACTTGGAGCGGTTATAATAGGGCAAATTTGGGAAAAAGTAGGGGAGAGGGTGGCTGAGATTTTTAGTTTAAGTGGTTTAATTGTTGTATTTATAATTTATCTTTTTTTAAGTAAAATGTTATAAAAAAAGGCAGTAGATGCAAAAGCTTAATAAATTTATAGAAATTATTAAAGAAACTGGAGAGATTTTTAGGGAAGGATATAATAAAAAGCTTGAAATTCAATCAAAAGGAATTAAAGATTTAGTAACCGAATATGATTTAAAGGTTGAGAAATTTTTAATAAAAAAATTTAAAGAAAATTTTCCTGAATATTCAATTATAGCAGAAGAGACAACACAAGAGAATTTTTTTGATTCAATTATAATAGACCCAATTGATGGTACTACAAATTTTGCTCATCATATACCACACTGCGCTATAAGTTTAGGAGTTTATGAAAAAAAATTGCCAAAATATGCAGTAGTTTACAATCCAATTTTAAATGAGCTTTATTATGCAAAAAAAGAAGTAGGTGCTTATAAAAATGGAGAAAAAATAAATGTATCAAATCAAGATGATTTTCAAAGAAGTTTAATTGCTACAGGATTTCCATATTCAAGTGCTGAGTGTGAAGAAGATTTAAAATGGGTTATAAACAAACTTTCACATATACTTCCAAGATGTCAGGATATTAGACGCCTTGGAAGTGCCGCACTTGATTTATGCTATGTAGCAGAAGGAAAGTATGAAGGATTTTATGAAATAAATCTTAAACCTTGGGATGTAAGTGCTGGAATATTAATAGTAGAAGAAGCTGGCGGAATTATAAGTAATGAATATGGGAATAGTTATGATATGTTTGAAGATAGATGCATAGTAGCAAGTAATGGAATAATCCATAATGAATTAGTAGAAATATTAAGCAGGATTAATTGAATGAATTTTGAGTTAATTTTGTTATTATTAGCTAATTTTTTTATAATCATTTATGTATTAAATAATTTTGTAAATGCATTTAGTTTTAAGAATAAAAAAATTGAGAGTATTATTAATTTAGTATCTTTTATAAGTTTTTTATATCTTATATTATTTTCTTGGAAATTATCAATTCATATTTATGATGGAGAGAATATTAAATATAAACTAATGATAGCCTTTTTTGCTATTATGTTTTTTTTGTATATTGATAGTATAGTAGCTGTGTTTATTAATTTTATTGTTTCTATTGTGAGAGAGTTTTTTTAGTTGTTTTTTTATTTTATTAATATTTAGTTAACATAATGTATATTCTCTTGAAAATTATTTTATCTCTTCTACTATCTTTTTAAACCTCATTGCATCTTTATACGCTGATTTATCTGCGGTGTTATTAAAATATACAAAAGCTTCATTATCTAATTTTTCTGCTACATTTTTTAGCACCTCATCTGGATAACTTCCTTTGTATTTGCCTGTATATCCATGGAATCTGACATATTCAAAATCAGCCGTTTTTTCAAAAATAAATTCTTGATTAAAGTCATGCCACACAAGTGCTATATTTTTTTCTTTTAAAATTTCGTATGTTTTATCGTTATACCAGCTTTTATGCCTAAATTCTATTGCATATTTTAAGTTTGGTTTTAGTTTATTTGTAAAATTTTTCAATCTCTCATAATTAAATTTAAAACTTGGAGGAAGTTGAAATAAAATAGCTCCTAATTTTTCTTCTAAAATAGATACAATATCTAAAAAATCTTCTAAATAATTTTTATCACAATTTAATCTTTTAGTATGTGTTATTATTCTATTTGCCTTAATTGAAAGTTTAAAATCACCTTTTATTCTATATTTCCAACTTCTCATAGTCGAAATTTTTGGAAATCTATAAAAAGTAGAATTAAGCTCAAGTGAATTAAAAAACTTAACATAATATTCAAAGTATTTATATCTTGGCAAATCAGGAGGATAAAAATCCCCTACCCAATTTTTATATAAAAATCCGCTCGTACCTACATAAATCATGACTACCTCACTGTTAAATAAATTAATTTTGGGAAAAATAATATTATTAAAAGAGTTAAAATTTGTATTAAAATAAATGGAATTACTCCTATATATAAATCTTTTGTATTAATTTTATCTCCAGCTGCACCTTTTAGATAAAACAGACTAAATCCAAAAGGTGGAGTTAGAAATGAAGTTTGTAAATTTATAGCAATAAGTAAAGCAAACCACAACGGGTCAATTCCAAAAGCTTCAACAATTGGAAGTAAAATTGGAATTACAATAAAAGTAATTTCTATAAAATCAATAAAAAATCCCAAAATAAATATTAAAACCATCGTAATAGCAATAAAAACGTATTTATTTGATATATCATCTGTAAAAAAGCTTGTTACAATATCCCCTGCTCCGCTTTCATTAAATACCAAGCTAAAAGCAGTAGCTCCTATTAAAATCATAAAAATCATTGAAGTTATTTTAACAGTTTCAACTGCTGCATATCTTAATAATTCAAAACTAAATGTTCTATAAAAAATCGTTAAAATAATAGAGCCTAGTGCACCTATTGCAGCTGATTCTGTTGGAGTTGCAAATCCTGCAAATATACTTCCAAGCACTAAAAAGATTAAAATAAAAGGTGCAATTAAACTTTTTGCAGCCTCTTTTAATATTTTTGAATATGGCTCATCACTTTTAATTGCTGGGGCTATTTCAGGTTTTAAAAAGGCTACTATTAAAATATAAGCAATATATAAAAATACAATTATAATTCCTGGAACAACTGCACCTTTAAATAAATCCCCTACACTAATTTGCATAACAGCACCTAAGATAATTAAAACAATACTTGGAGGGATTAATTGTCCTAAAGTACCACTAGCGGCAATAACTCCGCTTGCAAGTTTTGGAGAATAGTTATGTCTTAACATTATAGGAAGAGAAATTATTGTCATCATAACTACACTAGCCCCTACAATACCAGTTGAAGCAGCTAATATAGCTCCAACTATTACTATCGCAATTGCAAGTCCACCTCTTATTGGACCAAATAACTTTCCAATTGATTCAAGCATATTTTCAGCAATTTTACTTTTTTCTAAAATAAATCCCATAAAAATAAAAAGCGGTACTGCCATTAAAGTAAAGTTTTGCATAATACCATAAATTCTATATGGAAGTAATCCAAAAACATCAAGCCCAATATTTGAATCAAGCATTGCAGCAATAATAGCACTTCCACCAAATGCAAACGCGACTGGTACACCTATCATTAATAAAATAAATGCAACTATAAAAAGTATAATTCCTGTCATTTCTCACCTTTTAAAAGCATATAAAAATTTTTTCTAACTTCTCCAATTGCTTGAATATAAACAATTAAAAAAGCCCAAAATATTGTACTTTTAATTATCCATCTATATGGAAGCCCTCCAGGGTCTGCACTTCCTTCATTTTGCATTAAAGACATTTGAATAAATGGAATTGATTCAATCACAATAAGAGCTGATAGAGGAATAACAAAAAATATTAAGGCAAATAAGTTTATAATCTTTTTAACTTTAAAAGGAAATTTATCATATAAAATATCAACTCTTACATGTTTATCTTTACTTAACGTATAAGCTATCCCAAATAAAAATACAATATCATATAAATGCCATTCAAGCTCTTGCAAAGCAATACTTCCGCCTGAGAATAATTTTCTTGTAATTACATCATAAGAGACTAAAAGAGTTAAAACTATTAAAGAAATTGCTGAAATAAACATAAAAAATTTTGAAATATTATCAGCAATAAAATCAATTTTTGGAATTAAAGATAAAAAAATAGCGATAATAACTGCATAAATGATAGCTTTATCAATATGCTCGGTTAAAGGATTTAGTAAATTTATTAAAAAATTTAAAAATTTTGCATAAAGCTCAATCATTATCTCTCCTTACAAATAATCAGGCGCATCATTGCTAAAAATGATTAAATCTCCTGGTTTTGTAAGCTCTTGGAGCATTTTTTCTAGTCTTTTTTTATCATTGATATATACTTTATCAGTATTTAATATATTCTCCCATAAAACTTTTTTATTACTTTTTCCTGTAATAATAGCCAAATCAAAAACTTCATCAATTTTTTTTGCAATTTTTTTATTAATTTCTTCATTTGCTTCTACCACTCCAGGAGTTACTATAACTTTTCTTCCTGGATGAGATTTAACAAGCTCAAAGCTCTCCATCATTCCATCTACATTTCCATTGAAACTATCATCAATAATAATTTTTCCACCAACTTCTAATTTCTGCAATCTATGAGGTACATATGGCAAGTTTAACACCCTATTTTTTAAGTATTCTATATCTTTTATAAATTCATATGCCTGATAAATTGCAAGTGAGATATTTATAGCATTAAATTTTCCTAAAATACGCGTTTTAAAGTGATGTTTTTCTCCATCAATTTCTAAATCCCACTCAATTCCATCAAGTGTAGCTTTGATGTTTGATATTTTATCTTTAATTACTATTACTTTTTCATTATAAGGAATTTCATAAGAAAAACCTTTTATAAGTTTTGGTGATGCAAAAATTTCAAGTTTTGTATTTTTGATATTTTCTATAGTTTTGAAATATTTTATATGCTGAGGTCCAATTTTGCCAAGTATAGAATACTGATTTTCTAAAAACTTTACTATTTCTTTAATATCTCCTCTTTCTCTTGCACCGGCTTCTACAATATAAATTTGGGTATCATTAGGTAATTTGGTATTAATATCTAAAACAATTCCTTTTAATGTATTAACGCTTCTTGGTGTTTTATATGTTTTAAATTTTTCTTTTAATAATTCATATGTAAAATTTTTAATAGAAGTTTTTCCATAACTAGCAGTAATAGCAATAATTGTAGGATTTATTTTTTGTAGTTTTTCTTTTGCTAATTTTTTATATTTAGCAAACAAAATAGCTTCTATAATTTCTGAGATAATTAATGTAATAACCAAAACTACAATTAAAGCAATTCCTGGATTGTAATGGAACTTATTCATAAAAACTAAGTTTATTGTCTCAACAAACCCTAAAATTAAAAAAAATCTTTTTACTCTTTTTGTGATTTTTAAAGGCTTTTTAATCCTCCAAAACCAAAGCATTAAAGCTGGAATATATCCAAAAAATAGATATATCCAAAAAAACTTATATGCAAAAATATAAGTAAAAATAGGAATTAAAAAGTAAAAAAGATGCCATCTATACATATGAAATTTGAATATAACTCTGCTAATTTTATAGTTATACCATTGAAGAGTTGTTATTAGATAAAAACCAACTGCGAATGTAGTTATAAAATGCACTATCAAATCAAACATTTATAAATCCTTTTATGATATTAAACATTATTTCTTTTTGCGGTAATAGCAAAAAAATCAAAAACAATAAAGAATAAATAAATAAATTTATTTTATTACTTCTTGAATACAACTTAAAAGCACTTCCAAAAGATTTTTTAAGTTTTTTTCCACTAATATCTACACTATATATCTCATCAAGAATTAAATGTATCAAATATCCTATAAATAAACACATTCCGATAAGATAAGAGCTTTTTACATCAAAATGAAAAAATTTATATAAAATAAAAGAAGTTAAAAACCAAAATAAAATCCCACTTGGAATAGAATGAATCATTCCTCTGTGTTTTGTAACTTTTTTAAAAAAATAAAATATTATTCCCATAATTATATTTATAACTAGCCACACTAAAATCATCTCTAGTGCTTTTAAATGCTCAATATTTTTATAAATAAAAATAAATGCTATTAAATTGGAGAATATAAAGTGCATAATCTTTAAAGGAGTAGAATTATCATGGTCTATATCAGGTAAAATTCCTCCAATAATAGTAGCTGTAAAACAAAAAAAAGCACTAGAAGTGTCTATATTCATTTCTAATGATAAAAAAGAAGTTACTACCGCTCCTCCTAAAGCAGCGATATTTAAATGAGTTGAAAAATTTGCCACTTAATACCTTATTTCAAAATCATTAAATTTAATATTTGGAATTTCTTTAATTTCTATATTTTCTACTCTACTAAAAGGAGAGCCCTCTTTTAAAATTTCTATAAATTCTTTTAATCTATCATCATTTTCAATATTTGCTACAGCTTCTACTCTTCCATCAGGAAGATTTTTTATATATCCTTTAAAGCCATGTTTTTTTGCATTTTCACTTACATACTTTCTATACCACACTCCTTGGACTTTCCCAGATACTAGAAATTTATAAGTTTTCAATTATTTGCCTTTTGCCATTTGGATTTTATTTATATATTGATAATCAATAATTATCTCTTTTTCTTCTTTTAAATTATTTGCTAGCTTCTCAAGCACTTCTTCAAAATTATCAAATAAATAATTTGCTAAACTTCCAGGAATTGGATTTATTTCATTTAAATAAATTATATCATCTTTTACAAAAAAATCGCATCTAATTAACGCATTTTCAAACTCATCTTTGTATATTTTTTTGAAATTTTCTTTAAGTTTTTCTTCAAGATTTTTATCTATACTATTTAAATTAGTTTCTTTCCTACTAAAATCCATATATTTTTTCTCAAAATCTAAAAACTCTTTTTTTTCTACTTTTTCGACTTTAGAAAATATCCATTCATTAGCAAAACATCCAGCTAAATTATACTCTTCAATACCTTCAATAAACGGCTCTACAATAATTAAATCATCAAATTCTTTTGCCACATCAAATGCATAATTAAATTCATCCTGATTTCTTGCAATGCTAACTCCTATACTGCTCCCAAGTCTTGCAGGTTTGACAATCACAGGAAAATCAAATTTTGTTTTTGGCTCATTAATAATTTCATAATCAATTACTTCAACTCCTCTTAATTTAGCAAAAAGCTTTGTTAAGACTTTGTTATAACTTATAGCGCAACTTTCAATATTTGGAGTAATTGCTTTTATTTTAAAAAATTCAAGCATTCCTGGTATTTTACCATCTTCTCCATCTCTTCCATGAATTAGATTGATTGCTACATCAAAATCTAAATATTCTTCTTTTTTTAAAAGCCCTTTTTTATATTTAAATCCACCTTTTGTAATCTCAAGTTTTGTTGATTTTTTATATTCTCCGGTTGAGAAAAATTTGCTTTTCATATTTTCTTTATCAATTAAATAAAAATCTCTATTTTTATCTATAAATACAAATTTTAAGTTGTGTTTTTTTATTTTATCCTTAAGCGTAATAGCACTAACTATTGAAATTTCATGCTCAAAGCTACTCCCCCCAAAAAGTATTAAAAATGTCATTTTACTCCTTTCATTTTGTTTTATGCATCAACTATTTACATTCCAAGTCTTTTAAGTGCCTTTTTAATAAGCTCTTCTACACTTCCGCTCTCACCTTGCAATGCTTTTAGAATATCTCCTCTTTTAAATCCTAAGTTTTCAAGTGCAATTATAGCTTGAGTTAGATTATTATCTAAATTTTCAACTTCAAACTCACCCATTTCTACTATTATTCTTTTAGCTGATTTTGGACCAATTCCTGGAACTTTTTTTAATGTTTGGACATCATTATTTTTAACAGCTTCAATAAATTCATTAGGAGTCATAGTAGAAATTATTCCAAGTGCAGCCTTTGGACCTACTCCATTTATTTTAAGCAGTGTATCAAAAAGTTTTTTTTCTTCTTTGTTTAAAAATCCATAAAGTGTATATTCGTTTTCTTTTATAATTTCAGTTATTAAAAAAAGTATTTTTTCATTCTTTTGAATTTTTGAAAAAGTCAAAAGCGAAACATTTATTTCATAAATAATTCCTGAGTTTGTTTTTAAAAAGACTTTACCTTCATCCTTATCAAATACTTCTCCCTCAATTGCATATATCATTTTCAATCCTTATTTTTACTATTTTGAAATTATCTTTTAATTTAAAACCGCACCTGCCCTCATCTCCCTTGGTATCATATACAACTTTAACCGGTGGCTCTATAAGCTCAAACTCTACCCTATTAAAAGGCTTCCAAAGAGAATTGCATAAAATTTTAGCATTAAATATACCACTTTGCAGATATTCAATAGTATCTAAAATATTTTCTTCTTCTTTTTTTAAGATATTAATTTCTCTTTTTATCTTATCAATATTTTCTATGAGTTTATTGTACTCTTTTAATTTTTTTAAAATCAAAGGAGAATTTCTTTTGCCCTCTTTCTTGTTTTTGAGATACTCTTTTTTATATTCATGCATTGTATTTTTAATAGATAAATATATCTCTTTTAATTTGTTAAGCTCTTTTGTTTTTACATTTATAAACTGCTCTATTTCAGTGAGTCTTTTTTTAAGTTTTTCATCATCTATCTCTTTTAATACTTTTTTAGGAGATATTGAGAGTAAGTTTTCTTCTCCTTTATCATCACATATTTTTATCTCTTCACTTGCAAAAAATTTATTATGTGAGAGCATTGTATTTATTTTTATTTTTTTTGCATATACTCTACCTCCTATACTTAAACCAATATCAACTTCATCTGCTATTACTACCCCGCCCTCAAGTCTTTTAATTTTAAGTTTTTTTGCTTTAACTTCGCCTTTATGGACATTTATTTCACCTTCTTGTGTAATAATTTTTGAATTTTTATGAGTTTGACCTTCAATTATAAGTTTTTGTGTTTTTATCTTAGCCTTATTTCCAATATTCCCTTTTACAATAAGCTCAGTAGTCTCTACTATCATATTATCCATAATAGCTTCTTTTAAAACATTATTTTCTTTTACATTAAGTTTTACATCGCTTTTATCAGCGCCTTTTACATTTCCAGTTTTAAGATTTATTTGTCTAACTTCCATTTCATCTTTTATAACAAATTTCCCATCTTCTTTTGTTATATATCCATCTTTTTTGGCAACAAAAAGTATTTTCTCATCACTTACTTTTTTCTCAATCGCTCCCTCATCAAATAAAATCTCTGGAATTTTAAATTCTTTTAACTTCTCAACTTTAATAATTTTTCCTCTGCAATCTCTTCCATTTCTTCCTGGTTTTGGCAAAATAATTTCTATTAAAACATCTCCTTTTTTTACAGGAAAAATAAGAGTGTTTTTGCTAAAGTGATAAATAATCTCTCCATTAACACTCTTAATTGGCTCTAAACCTTTACATAATCTAATTTTAAAATCGCTATTTAATTTGCCATCTATTAAGATTATATTTTGTAATTTTTTGATATCTTCATCCATCAAATCAAATATGCCTATAAGCAAAGAGTTTTTTATCTTTTTTTTGTTTAATTCTTCTTTTATTTTTTTTAAATTGTTTAACAAAGAGTATTTTGAGACTATAAACTCAGCATACGTATATAAATTATTAACATTCATCTCTCCAAGTAATTCAAATTTATCGTTAGGTTTAGACTTTATTATTTCAATTTCATAAATTTGTTTAATCTCTGCTTCTTCATTAATTAAATTATCCTCAATCATAAACTTCTCAAGTAATTGTTTATCTGCTTCTACAAAATCATCACCTGGAAATTTTACATATGTTTTATATGAAAGCAAATTAAAATCAAGCGAAGATATAGGCAAATTATATTCCCTAGCTACTTTATATAATTCTTTATTTACATTTTGAGTAAGTATTGTTTTTGATTCAAATTCTTTTTTATCTTTTTTTTTAAAAAACATCATTTATTAAAACCTTTTATTTTGATAATATTGCACTTATGAAAAAATCATTTTTTATAAATTTTATTGGAATATTTAATTCCCGCATACTTGGGTTTATACGTGATTTGTTAAGTGCATCAATTCTAGGCGCAAATATTTACTCAGATATTTTTTTTGTTGCTTTTAAATTTCCAAACCTTTTTAGACGAATATTTGCCGAAGGTGCTTTTACGCAAAGTTTTTTGCCAGCATTTGCAAAAGCTAAATATAAACCATCATTTGCCTATAAAGTATTTAAATATATTTTTACAATTATACTCATTTTAAGTATACTTGTCACTCTTTTTTCTTATCCAATTACCGATGTTTTGGCATATGGATTTAGCTCCACTGCCAAAAAAATAGCCTCACCTCTTGTAGCAATAAATTTTTGGTATTTAGATTTAATTTTTATAGTAACTTTTTTAGCAAGCCTACTTCAATACAAAAAACATTTTGCAACAACTGCATTTTCTACAGCACTTTTAAATATCTCTTTAATACTTGCGCTTTTAATATCAATGCATAAAAGTAAAGAAGAGATAATATTTTATATGAGTATAGGCGTAATAATAGGAGGAATAGCTCAAGTAATAGCTCATTTAATCGCAGCAAAAAAATACAAGATTCTTAAACTTCTTTATATTGGAGCTAAAAGCAAAAAAAAAGCTGATATAACTACTTTTAAAAAACATTTTTTACCATCAGTTTTTGGAAATTCAACAGCTCATATTTCTGCTTTTCTTGATACATGGCTTGCAACTTTTTTAGCAAGTGGAAGTATAAGCTATCTATATTATGCAAATAGACTATTTCAATTACCATTTGCACTTTTTGCTATTGCTATCTCAAGCGTTATTTTCCCTCAAATTACAAAAGCAATTTCACTCAATCAAATTGAAAAAGCAAATTCTCAAATGAAACAAGCTTTTTGGTATCTGTTTTATCTTTTAATAATTGCATTTATTTTTGCACTTATTAACGCAAAAGAAATAGTGCAATTACTTTTTGAGCGAGGCGCTTTTAGCCATAAAGATACAATAAAAACTTCTGAAGTACTCATTATGTATATGATAGGATTAATTCCTTTTGGGCTTAATAAACTTTTTTCTTCGTATCTTTATGCAACCCACAAACACTTAAAATCAGCTAAATTCTCAGCAATTTCTCTTGGAGTAAATATAATTTTTAGTCTTATATTAATTTTTCCTCTAAAAGTTTTAGGGCTTGCGCTTGCAAGCAGTATTGGAGGAGCAGTTTTATTTTATTTAACTTTAAAAGAGTATGGTTTTAATGAGTTTATAAAATTTTTTGAAAAGAGATATATTTTTATTTTATTAGCAGTTATCTTAATTTCTATTTTTATCTCAATACTATTTAAGTACATTTTTTATTTGTTATAATTGCGCAAAAGGAGATAAAATGGTAATTTTTGATTCTCACAAAAAAGAAAAAGTTGAATTTAAGCCTATTAAAGATAATGAAGTTAGAATTTATGTATGCGGTCCAACAGTTTATGATGATGCACATTTAGGACATGCAAGAAGCTCAATTAGTTTTGATTTGCTAAGGCGCACACTCAAAGCTCTTGGATATAAAGTTACTTTTGTTAAAAATTTTACAGATATTGATGATAAAATTATTAATAAAATGAATGCTACTGGTAAAACCCTTAGTGAAATTACTACTCATTATATCAATTCTTATTTAAAGGATATGCAAGCTTTAAATGTAAAAAGAGCAGATATTGAGCCAAAAGCAACTGAATCACTTGAAGCTATGTTTGATATTATTCAAAAACTTCTTGATAAAGGTTATGCTTATAAACTTGAAAATGGAGATATCTACTTTGATGTAAGTAAAGATGAGGAGTATTGCTCTCTTTCACACAAATGCCCAGAAGATGAAGGAGTTCATAGAGTCGAAATTGAAGGCAAAAAAAATCCACAAGATTTTGCTTTGTGGAAAGCTTGCAAAGGTGAAGGTGATGTATGTTTTGACTCTCCTTTTGGGCGTGGTAGACCCGGTTGGCATATAGAGTGCTCTGCTATGATTAAAAAACATATTGCATATGATGGAGAGTATGAAATAGATATTCATGGAGGCGGAGCTGATTTATTTTTTCCTCATCATGAAAATGAAGAAGCTCAAAGCCATTGCGCATATGGAGGACATTTAGCAAAATATTGGATGCATAATGGCTTTGTAACTATTAATGGTGAGAAGATGAGTAAATCTCTTGGAAATAGCTTTTTTGTAAAAGATGCTCTTAAACATTACCCTGGAGAAGTGCTTAGATTTTATCTTATGAGCACGCATTATAGAGCGCCTTTGAATTTTAGTGAAGAAGATTTAATTGCAAGCAAAAAAAGACTTGATAAACTCTACCGTCTTAAAAAAAGAGTTTATGGGCTAACTAAAAAACAACAAGATAAAGAATTTGAAAACAAACTCTTAGAAGCTATGAGCGATGATTTAAATATCTCAAAAGCTTTGGCGGTTGTAGATGAATTTATAAAAGATGCAAATGAAAACCTTGATAAAAATCCAAAAGATAAAGTTTTAAAACAAAAAATATTAAGCAATATTGAATTTATAGATAAACTCTTAGGCGTTGGTGGAAGTGATGCGTATGAATATTTTCAAGCAGGAGTTGATGAAGAGACTAAAAAGAAAATACAAGAGTTAATTGAAAAAAGAAACGAAGCAAAAAAAGAGAAAAACTTTGCTCTAGCAGATGAAATAAGAGAAGAGTTAAAGAAAATGGGAATTCAAATTCAAGATACTCCTAACGGGACTCTTTGGGAGAAGGTTTAGGCAAAGCTTTCTTCTCCTCATATACAATAAACCCATAAAGCGCAAAAGCCCATCCTGCTATAACAATAAATACTCCTACTACAAAAATCATTGATAAATAACCAAAAAATATTAAATATCCTGCCCATTCAAAATATTTTATTCCAGTTTTTTCTTTAAGCTCAATTAGTGCATTTTTATAAAAAATTGATGATATTATTCCTAAAATATACATCCCTCCTAAAATGCCAAGCACTCCAATAATAACACTACTAAGTGCAATAGTGGAATTTGGCTCATTTATATAAGCTAAAATAGCGCCAATTGTGCCTATTCCCCATACTATATATATCCCATAACCTAAGATATTTATTAAAAATCCTATAAAAAGATTTTTTGCGGCATCTTGGGATATATCTTTTATTGCAAAAAAGAGTGATATAAAACCAAATATCAAAAAATAAAGCCCAAAATGTGGAATAAATGATAAAATATAAAGCAAACTTCCAATTATTCCTAAAATCCTTCTATCCATTACCAACCTTTTGATATAATTTGCAAAAAAGGAATATGATGAGTTTTTTTGACACCATCAAGCCTCTTATCTATAAAATTGAGCCAGAAACTACTCATAATATTGTGGAATCGATTTTTAAGCTAACAAGAAGATGTCCTCTGTTTTTTAATCCATTAATTTCTAAAAATTTTATCACAAATGAAAAAATTAAACAAACTTTGTGGGGGCTTGAGTTTAAAAATCCAGTAGGTGTTGCAGCAGGATTTGATAAAAATGCTACAATGATTCCTGCTTGGGCTGTTATGGGCTTTGGCTGGGGAGAGATTGGTGCAGTTACTCCTAAAGCTCAAGAGGGCAACGAAAAACCGCGCTCTTGGAGATGGCCAGAGTTTGAAGCTATTCAAAATGCGTATGGGTTTAATAATGACGGAGTAGAAACTATTAAAAATAGGCTAAAAAAAATATACCCTTTTGTACTGCCTATAGGCGCTAATATCGGTAAAAATAAAGACACTCCAGAAGAGAATGCAATAGAAGATTATAAAATACTTGTAGAAAAATTAAAAGATGTGGTTGATTTTTTTGTTATCAATATCTCTTCTCCAAATACTCCTGGGCTTAGGGATTTACTCAATGCTGAGTTTATATCAAAACTTTTTAATGAGCTTAAAAAATTAACTAATAAACCAATCCTAATTAAACTCTCACCTGATATGGAAGATGAAGATATTAGAAATTTGGCAAATTTATCTGTAATGTATGGAGCTGATGGTATTGTAGTTACAAACACTACAACCAATTATGATTTAATTAATACCCCTATAAAAAGAGGAGGAATCTCTGGTAAACCCCTTGCAAAAAGAAGCTATGAAGTTTTAAGAATTGTTGCAAGTGAAGTTTTTGGTAAAGTTCCAATCGTAAGTGTTGGCGGGATTGACAGCGCCAAAGAAGCATATAAAAGAATAAAAGCTGGTGCATCACTTCTTCAAGTATATAGTGGTATTATATACAAAGGTCCAGGGCTTATTCGTGAAATAAATGAAGGTATTACTAGGTTTTTAGAAGAAGATGGATTTACACATATTACTCAAGCCATCGGAGCAGATATACCCAAAAAACTTGAATTAAAGGAAAATAATGCTTCATAAATTTTATACTCATAAACTAAAAAACAATCTTGAAGTTATTGCTATTCCTATGAATAAAGGAAGCAATGTAATTACAAGTAATATTTACTATAAAGTTGGAAGCCGAAATGAAACACTTGGCAAAACTGGTATTGCACATATGCTTGAGCATATGAATTTTAAGTCTACAAAAAATCTTAAAGAGGGAGATTTTGATAAGATAGTTAAATCTTTAGGAGGCATTGACAATGCTTCAACAGGGTTTGATTATACCCACTATTTTATAAAAACATCAAGTGCTTATCTTAATAAAACTTTTGAGCTTTTTAGCGAAGTTATGGAAAATTTAAATTTAAATGAAGATGAGTTTCAAAGAGAGAGAAAAGTAGTATATGAAGAGAGACTTTGGAGAGTGGATAATAATCCTATCGGATATCTTTATTTTAGACTTTTTAATAATACTTATATCTATCATCCATATCACTGGACACCTATTGGATTTAAAGATGATATACTAAATTGGAGTATTGAAGATATAAAAGAGTTTCACAAAACTTTTTATCAGCCAAAAAATGCATTTCTTTTGGTTGCAGGAGATATTGATGCTGATGAGGTGTTTAGTGAAGCTGAAAAATATTTCTCTCATATAAAAAACACTCGCCCTATTCCTAAAATTCATCAAAAAGAGCCTAAACTTGATGGAGACAAAATAATTAATATAAAAAAAGAAACAAATATTGAGGCAGTAGCAATTGCTTATCATATACCAGAATTTAATCATGAAGAGCAATTCGCTCTAAGTGCACTTAGCGAAATATTAAGTGGGGGAAAAAGCGGAATACTTAGAGAAAAACTGATAAATAAAAAACAACTTGCAAGTGAAGTATATGCTTACAATATGGAGCTTATTGACCCAGGGGTATTTATTGTTGTTGGGATATGCAATCCAGGAGTAACTCCAGAAAAGTTAGAAAAAGAATTAAAAAAAGAGCTTAAAAATTATAAAATTACAAAAAAAGCACTTGAAAAAGTTAAAAATCAAACAAAATTTGATTTTATAACTCAGCTTGAAAGCAGTAGCGGTGTTAGCAACATTTATGGAGATTTTTTTGCAAAAGGTGATATTACTCCTCTTTTAAATTATCAAGAAAAAATTAACTCCTTAACTCCTCAAAAAATAGAAGAGATGAAAAAATATTTTGAAAAAGGTGTGAGTGTTAGACTTCTTAAGCAATAGCAAAACTTCTTTTTTTTGCTTTTTTCTTTATATCTTGCATGTAGAATATTATTTTTTTTAAAATAGGGTTTTTTTCTTTTTTGTAAATTTTTTTAACTTTTAAAATCATTTTATCACATATTCCATTAAAAACTTTATCATAAACACTTCTATCAATATAAGAGTTTTTCAAAGAAATAATCTTATCAGTCTCTTTTAAAATATTAAGATATTTTTTATACTCTTTTTTCTCAACAAGCTCAAAATTATTTACACAATCAATAATGCTCCAAGTAGGATTTACAATACTAAGATTTGACGCAAAAGAAAAAATAAAAAGCATTAATATAATAATTTTTTTCATTATATTCCTTTTCTACATATATGAGCTTAATAAAGCACTTCCAATTCTAATCATATTTGAGCCTTCTTCTATTGCTATTTCAAAATCTTTACTCATACCCATAGAGCATATTTTAGCTCCATAAGGTTTTAATTGCTCAAAAATATTATAAGTTAATCTAAAGCTTTTTCTAATTTCTTTTTCATCATCAGTATGTGCGCCTATTGTCATTACACCTTGAAGATTAATATTTGGTAAATTTTCTTTAATTTTCAAATAAGTATCAATAGCCTCTTCTGGTGGTAAGCCATGTTTTGTTGGCTCTTTTGATGAATTAATCTCTAAAAGACATCTAATAGGTTTATTTGCTCTTTTATTAATAGCTTCTGCAAGCTCATAAGAGTTTATTGACTGAATCATAAAAGGATTAAGTTTAAGGAGTTTATTTATTTTATTTTTTTGAAGATTACCTATAAAATGCCACTCTATTGGCAGATTACTAAGAGCATTTACTTTTTTTTCCATATCTTGTACCCTATTTTCTCCAAATGCTCTTTGTCCATCTTCATAAAGCTTTTTTAATACTTCTACATTATCTGTATATTTAGTAACTGCTACAATTTGAACAATCAAATGCTCACTTCTTCTAAGTCTTGCAGCTTCTACTCTTTGAATTAATTCATCAAGCGTCATATATTCTCCTTAATTAAAAATTCTCATTAAATCGTTATAAACACCTATTATCATCAATATACCCAAAAATATCCATCCTGCAATAGTTAATTTTATCATAATTTCTTCATCAAGCTCTTTTTTAAAAATTGCTTCATACAAATTAAAAATAATATGCCCTCCATCAAGAGCAGGAATTGGCAACAAATTTAAAATCCCTAAATTTACGCTAAGAAGTGCCATTAACAACAAAAGAGGCTGAATACCTAAATTAGCTACTTTTGCAGTTATATCTACTATCCCTATAGGACCACTTAAATTATTAAGCCCTACTGCTCCTGTAATTAATTTTTCTACTCCTTTAATTATTAAAGTAGCATCTGATAAAAATTTTTCTATAGAGACTTTTATTGCATCAAAAAAAGAATATTTTATAGTCACAATATCTCCACTTGGAACAATACCTATTATTTTTCTTTTTACTCTCTCTCCAAAAATATTTTTAACTTCCTGAATTTTTGGTTTTATATGAAACTCTAATATTTTATTATTACGCAAGATTTTAATATCTATAATCTCTGAGTTTTTAATGGCTTTTTTTATATCATCCCAAGATTTTATTTTTATACCATTTATTTCTATAATTTTATCTTTTGGCTTTAAAACTTTTGCAGCAGGAGTATTTGGAATAGTTTTACCAATTATAGGTGCTAATTTTTGCCATCCTGTAATAGCAATAAAAAAGTAAATTAAAATTGCAAGCAAAAAATTAAACCCAGGACCTCCCATTAAAATTAAAATTCTCTGCCATGGTGATTTTGCGTTATATGAATCAGGCTCATCTGACTTTTGCAGAGGATTTGAATCATCTTGCCCTTTCATTTGAACATAACCGCCAAGAGGAATAGCACTCAAACACCAATTTGTATCTTTTATTTTTTTACAAAAAAGCTTTTTCCCAAATCCAATTGAAAAAACTTCTACTTTAACTTTTACTACTTTTGCCATAATAAAATGTCCAAGCTCATGAAAGAAAATTAAAAAAGAGAGTATTAAAATTGCACTAAGCATTATGAGCCCTAATATAAACTTTTAAGTAATCTATACCGCTATATAAAGTAATAATTACCGCTATCCATAAAAGACAATTTCCACATGGCCAGTTCATAAGTAAAAATCCAATTGCAATCATCTGCATAACAGTTTTTACTTTTCCAGCAAAACTTGCTTTTACACTAAGTCCTTCAGCTGCCATAGCAACTCTAAGACCAGTTATAAAAAATTCTCTTACTAAAATCAGATATACAGCCCACGGATTTGCTCTATGCAAATATAAAAGACCAAGAAAAGCCCCTAACGTTAGCATTTTATCAGCTAGTGGGTCAAGTATCTCTCCTAATTTACTTATGGCATTAAAATTTCTTGCAATATATCCATCAAAAAAATCTGTAATAGAAGCAATTACAAAAATAAGTGCAGCAAAATAATCAAGCCAAGAAGGATGAATATTAAATAAATCTCTATTTACTAAAAACAAATACATTAAAAAAGCAAGAAAAATTCTAATAGCAGCTAATATATTTGGTACATTTTTGAGTTTTTGCTGCCATTTTAAATATCTATTGAATTTAATTGCATCAGAAGAGAGCAAAATTATTCCTTACATCCAAAAGTTGTACCGCCATCTACTATAAAAGTCTGTCCTGTAATCCAGCTTGCTTCATCTGTACATAAAAAGTAAGCAATTCCTGCTAAATCTTCAGGCACTCCCATTCTATTAAGCGGGCTTCTTTTTTCAACTTCGCTTTTTACTTCTTCATAATTTGGAAAAGCTTTTAGTGCATCTGTATCAATTGGTCCTCCGCTAATTGCATTTACTCTAATGCCATATTTTCCAAGCTCACACGCAGCATATTTTACCATTGTCTCAACTGCTGCTTTACTTACTCCATGACCTGCATAATTAGTAGTATATACTCTATTCCCGGTAGAGCTAAGAGAAATTATACTTCCTTTTCCTATTTTTTGCATTCTTTTTGCAGCTTCTTGAGCTCCTACAACAAATGCACTAACAGTTGCAGTAAATATATTACAAAGCCCTTTTGGTTTCAATCTCATAAAAGGTCCAAATCCACCAACTACTGCTCTTCCGCTAATTATGGCATTTGATATGAAAAAATCTACTCTATCAAAATCTTTATCAATTTCTTTGAATAACTCTTTATAACTCTCTGGCTCTAAAATGTTTAATTTATAAGCTTTTGCTTTTATATTATATTTTTCGCTCCACTCTTTTGCTAAATTATTTGCCACTTCTTCGTTTGAATTATAAGTAAATGCAATATTTACTCCCTCTTTTGCAAAACGCTCAGCTATTGCTTTTCCAATTCCTCTTGTTGCTCCGCTAATTACTAATGTTTTGTTTTTCAAACTCTCTCCTTATAAATATTTTCTTAAAATTTCTTTAATTTTTCTTTTACTCTCTTCACTTGGCTCAACAAGTGGGAGTCTATATTCTAAAGTAGGTAAAAGTCCCGCTTCATACATTGCATATTTAATCGGGATAGGATTGCTCTCTATAAAAAGAATTTTATTCAAATCATAAAGCTCTTCGTTTATTTCTCTTGCTTTTTCGTATTTTCCAACAAGTGCTTTATGTACAAGTTTTGAAATTTTTTTAGGAAGCAGATTTGATGTAACAGATATTACCCCTTTTCCGCCTGTTGCTAATATAGGATAGTTTATTGCATCATCACCGCTTAAAATACTTATGCCACTCTTAGCTGCTAAGGCTACTACGTTTTCAATTTTTCCTGAAGCTTCTTTTATACCAACTATATTTTCTACATCATTAAAAAGTTTTATAGCAGTATCAACTTCTATATTGCTACAAGTCCTTCCAGGTACATTATAGATAACTACTGGTATTTCTATAGCATTAGCAATAGCCTTAAAATGCTCATAAAGACCTTTTTGGGTAGGTTTATTATAATACGGAGATACGCTAAGAATTGCATCAGCGCCTTTTTCTTCTGCAAATTTAGCTAAATCAATTGCTTCATGAGTAGAATTACTTCCAGCTCCTGCAAGCACTTTTGTATCAGTTCCTTTACAAACTTCTACTGCAATTTCTATGCATCTTTTATGCTCATTATGTGTTAAAGTTGCGCTCTCACCTGTAGTCCCTACAGGCACAACCCAGTCAATATCATTATCAATTTGTCTTTGAATTAATTTTGCATAGGTTTCTTCATCAATTTTTCCATTTTTAAATGGAGTAATTAAAGCGGTCATCGCTCCTTGCATTCTATTCCTTTTTTATGCAATTATACCAATGAATTTGAGAAATATGCAATAAAACAGAAAAGAAGGGGCTAAAAATCAAACAACTTAACATAATCTTTTTACTCATAACGCAATGTTTCAAGAATATCCGTCTGTGCCGCTTTCATTGCTGGATATACACTTGATAACAAAACAATTATAAAAGCGCCTAAATTAATAAACATAAAATCAATAAAACTCAAATCAACTGGCAGCTTACTTACTCCATATACATCTGCTGGAAGTTTTATAATATCAAAAGTTTTTAATACCCACACTCCTAAAAGCCCTAACAATGAGCCAGTTATTATTGCTACAACTCCTATAATCATACCCAATTTTAAAAAAATTGCTTTTATCTCTTTTTTGCTAGCTCCAAGACTCATCATAAGAGCAATCTCTTTTCTTTTGCTCATAATCATCATAAGAAGAGAGCTTATTATATTAAGAGAAGCTACAATAATTATTAACATCAATACTAAAAACAATGCCCTTTTTTCCATCTTAAGTGCTGCAAAAAAATTTCCATTTTGCTGCCACCACCCTATTACACCAACTCCAGAAGGAAGAATTTTTTTTATTTTTTTAATGTCTTCAAAAGGATTTGGGCTCCAAATATGTATACCGCTATAATAATTTTGATGAAGAATTCTTTTAAGACCTTCTATATTCATATAAGCAATTCCCTTATCATATGCAATAAGACCACTTTTAAAATAAGACACTACTCTTACCTTTTTTATCAAAGGCGCTACACCAAATCCAAAAGGAGAGAGTTTTGAAAAAATCATTATAACTTTTTCATTTTTTGCAATTCCAAGAGAATTAAATAGCCTCTCTCCAAGCACTACATCAAAAAGATTTGTTTTTTTTATATCTTTGATAGCTTTTTTAAAGATATAATTTAACTCAGCCTCTTTTTTAAAATCAACCCCATAAAGCAACACCCCATTTAAATTATTATTTGCTTGTATTACTGCACTTGTTTCTATATAAGGGGAGTATTTAAATGAAGGAAAATGTTTTTGCAAAAATTTTAGAGTATTTTTATCTACTTTTACTAAAGACGAATAAACAGTAATTGGATAATTCATAACTTTTAATTTTTTTTCAAATTCTTTATCCATTCCATTCATAATAGCCATTGCAATAATTAACGTTGCAACTCCTGTTAAAATGCCAAGAAAGGCAAGAATAAAACTTATATAAATGAATGGATGTTTTTTATCAAAACGTAAATACTTGCTTATTATAAAATTTATAAATTTTTTATTCATCAAAACTTAGGGCTTTTTCCACAGCAATTTTTATATTTTTTACCGCTTCCACAAGGACAAGGCTCATTTCTTTTTACTTTTTTAAATTCTTCTTTTGCTTTTAACTCTTCTTCTAAAAATTTAGTTTGAGCTTCTAATTTAGCCATAATTTCATCTGCATCCATTTCTTCATATTCCTTAGGAATTTCTGGCATAGTAGCTAAAATATCTTCAATATCCTTTCCTTCAAGAGATTTTAAAAATTCATTAATATCTTCATCTTGATATTCAATTTCTATATTATGAAGTATTTTCATAGTCTCTATTTTAATTCTCTCAATCAATTCTTGAAATAATTCAAAGCTTTCTTTTTTATATTCAACTAGAGGGTCTTTTTGGTTATATCCTCTAAGACCAATTCCTGTTTTTAATATATCCATCATATATAAATGCTCTCTCCATGATTCATCAAGAACTTGAAGCATTACTTGTTTAAATGCTTTTGTTTTTTCTTCTTCATTTACATTTTTAAATTTTTCATCAAATTTTTCTTTAAGAGTTTTGATTAAATACTCTCTTAACTCTACATAATCTTTTCTAAGCTCTTCTTCATCAAAATCAATTCCGGTATATTCTTTAAGATGAGCTTTAAGTTTTGAAGTATCAATATCATCTTTGCTCATTCCCTCAATTACATCGCTAATTGAGAGAATATAATCAACAAACTCTTCTCTCATCTCATCAATTTTTTGAGTTATATCATAATTTGAATCAAGAAGCTGGTCTCTAAATTTATAGATAACTTTTCTTTGCTCATTTGCTACATCATCATATTTTAAAATATGTTTTCTTGCTTCAAAATGCATTGATTCAACTTTTTTCTGAGCTTTTTCAATAGAGCGAGTTACAATCTTAGAATCAATATGCTCACCTCTTTCAATTCCAAGCCTATCCATAATATTTTTGATTCTATCACTTCCAAAAATTCTAAGCAAATCATCTTCAAGTGAAAGATAAAATTGGCTAACCCCTGGGTCTCCTTGACGACCTGAGCGACCTCTTAGCTGATTATCTATTCTTCTGCTCTCATGTCTTTCTGTACCAATAATATAAAGACCTCCAAGCTCTCTTACTTCATCATCTATTTTGATATCAACTCCTCTACCTGCCATATTAGTAGCAACGGTAACTGCGCCTTTTTGTCCTGCTTTTGCAATAATTTCAGCTTCTTTTTCGTGATGTTTTGCATTTAAGACATTATGAGGAATTCCTTCTTTTTTAAGCAAACGGCTTAAATACTCACTCTTCTCAACACTAGTAGTTCCAATTAAAACAGGCTGACCTTTTTTATGCAATTCTTTTACTTTTTTTACAACTGCTTCAAATTTTTCTTCTTGAGTTTTATATACAAGGTCATTTAAATCTTTTCTAATAACTGGTTTATTTGTAGGAATTGAAATAACTTCAAGCCCATAAATTTCTAAAAATTCAGTTGCTTCCGTTTGAGCAGTACCTGTCATACCAGCAAGCTTTTCATACATTCTAAAATAGTTTTGATATGTGATTTCTGCAAATGTTTGAGATTCTTCTTGAATTTCAACTCCTTCTTTTGCTTCAAGCGCTTGATGCAATCCTTCACTAAATCTTCTTCCTTCTGCAATTCTTCCTGTAAACTCATCAACTATTAAAACTTCACCATCTCTTACAATATAATCTTTTCCATTTTGAAATAAATAATTAGCTTTAAGTGCTTGGTCTAGATGATGGGCTAAAATCGCATTTTCAGGAGAGTATAAATTATCTACATTAAATAGCTCTTCTGCCTTTTTAATACCTTCTTCAGTAAGCAAAACCACTCTATCTTTTTCATCGATTGTAAAATGTTTATCTTTAATAAGCTCTTTTGCTACTTTATCAGCTTTTATATAATTCTCTTCTCTTTTGCTAGCAGGACCTGAGATAATAAGAGGAGTTCTTGCTTCATCAATTAAAATTGAATCAACTTCGTCAATAATTGCATAATAATGCCCTCTTTGAACTTTTTGCTCTTGCTCAAATGCCATATTATCTCTTAGATAATCAAAGCCTAGCTCTGTATTTGTAGCATAAGTTACATCACATTCATACGCTTTTTTTCTCTCATAATCTTCCATTCCACTTACTACAACACCTGTAGAAAAGCCAAAAAATTCATAAAGTTTTCCCATCTGATTAGCATCTCTTTGTGCAAGATAGTCATTTACAGTTACTACATGAACCCCTTTACCAAGTATTGCATTTAGCACAACTGGCAAAGTAGCCACAAGAGTTTTACCCTCACCAGTTTTCATCTCAGCAATTTTACCTTCATGCAATACCATACCACCTATTAATTGCACGTCAAAATGTCTCATTCCAAGAACTCTTTTAGAAGCTTCACGAGTCATAGCAAAAACATCATTTAGATATTTATTTAAAGTCTCTTGCTCATCAGCTCCATTTTTGACTTCTTCTAAAATATTTTCTTTTATCTTATTAAATTCACTTTTTATCTCTTCATCACTCATTTTTTCATATTTAGGCTCAAGTGCATTTATCTCTTTTACTCTTTTTTGATATCTTTTAAGCTCTCTATCGTTTTTTGTACCAATAATTTTTCTAAACATACTTTTTACCATCAATGGCCTTTAAAACTTTTTTTGTTATAATAGCATAAAAGGAGACAAATGAAAAAATTATTATTGCTATTATTTTTTCTTATGAGCTTATATGCGATTAAATTGCCAAATAACTTTGAAGCAAACTTTACTCAAACGATTGTAGATAATAATAAAAAGCTAGTATACAAAGGCAAAATTTTTTATAAAAATTCAAAAATTTTATGGAAATATACTTATCCTGCCCAAAAATACATATGGATAACAAATAAAGTCTATATATATGAGCCTGATTTATTACAAGTAACTATTTCAAAAAAACCAAAATTCACACTTGAGAATATAATTAAAAATGCAAAAAAAATAGATAAAAACACATACAAAGCATTAATTGATAAAAAAGAAGTTATTTTTAATTACGATAAAACATTAAAATTTTTAAGATATAAAGACCAAATGGATAATTTAGTTACTATTAAATTTTACAATCAAAAACAAAAAGAGCTTAATAGCTCAATATTTATACCAAAATATCCTAAAGATGTAGATATAGTTTATCAAAGGTAATTTTTTGAGATTTTTTTAATCTCTTCATAAACTTTATCAAAATCTGCACTATAAACTCTAGTCTCAAATATAGTGCTCATCATATTGGTATCTCTTTTAAATCTAGGCACCATATGCAAATGTATATGTCCAGGAATTCCAGCTCCTGCATCAAACCCTAAATTCCACCCCATATTAATTCCATCTGCTCCAAAGTCTTTAAGTATCTTACATCCTATTTGTGCCATTTTTGCAATATGAGTTACTTCTTTTTCATTTAAATTTTCATACTCTCCTACATGTCTATTTGGAATAATCATAAAATGACCTGGATTGTAAGGAAATCTATTCATCACAAAAAAACATATATCATCTCTATAAAAAACATGATTTTCATCATCATATTCAGGTGAAGAAGCAATCCCGCAAAATACACAATCTTTATTAATCTTTTTATTATTGATATGATATTCTCTTCTCCATGGTGCATACAATCTATCCATAATAACCCTTTTTTAACTTTTAATCTCTGTTCCAATACCTTCACTTGTTAATAATTCAAGTAAAATTGAATGCTCTATTCTTCCATCAATAATATGTGCTTTTTCCACTCCCCTCTCTACTGCATTTAAAGCCGCATCAACCTTTGGAATCATTCCTCCTGCAATTGTTCCATTTTCTTTTAATTTTTTAATTTCATCTTTATTAAGTGAGCTTATAAGTTTTCCTTCTTTATCTAAAACACCTGGAGTATCAGTTAAAAATATTACTCTTTTAGCATTAATAGCTGCTGCTATTTCACTTGCTGCCGTATCTGCGTTTATATTGTATCCTGGATGAGTTGGAGAATCACCCGCAGCAATTGGTGCAATTACAGGAATTAAATTTTCACTAAGAAGCTTATTTAAAAATACTCCATCAATTGAAACAATCTCTCCGGTATATCCTACAAGTGATTTTGCTTTCATAAAAGACATATCTTTTCCATTTATTCCTATTGCTTTTGCTCCGTGTTGATTTAGCATATTCACTATCTCTTTATTAATTTCACCACTTAGTACCATTTCAGCTATTTTTATAGACTCTTGTGTAGTAACCCTAACTCCATCTTTAAATTCAGTTTTTATATTAAGCGCGTTTAGAATTTCAGTAATCCTCTTGCCTCCTCCATGAACGATTACAGGCTTTATTCCAACCATATAAAGCATTAAAATATCTATTGCAAAAGATTCTTTAAGTTTTTCATCAATTTGTGCGCTTCCACCATACTTTATTACTATTGTTTTTCCATAAAATTTTCTTATAAAAGGCAATGCATCAAGTAACGTCTCAACCGTTTTTATTTTTTTCTTCATTTTACTCCTTTTATTCTGCTTAATTAGTTTTTTGAAATTTAATATTTTAACTACTTATTTTAATTATTTTTTGATTATTCTTCATCAAATTTTATTTTGAAAACAAAACTTAACATAATATTTTTACTCTTTATACTTTATTGGGTCTTTAATTCCAGCTTTTTCAAAGCCCTTGAGTCTTAGTCTACAACTATCACAAACTCCACAAGCTTCATCTTCTTCTTTATAACAACTCCACGTAAGCTCAAGCGGAACTCCTACTTCAATAGCTTTTTTTACAATATCTTCTTTTTTAAGATGAATAAGAGGTGTTTTTATCTCTATATTTGTCTGAGGCTTTGTACCCGCATTTATTGCTTTTTGCATATAGCTTATAAATTCTTCCCTGCAGTCTGGATAACCGCTACTATCTTCTTCAACCACTCCTATATAAATAGCACTTGCTCCTTCTTTCTCAGCTACTGCAGCGGCAATTGAAAGAAAAATTCCATTTCTAAATGGAACGTAAGTTACAGGAATACCAGGCTTAATTCCATCAGTTGGCACTTCAATATTTTCATCAACTAATGCACTTGCTCCAATTTGCTTAAAAAAAGGAATATCAATTATATATCTATTCTTAAGCCCTAAATAATCACAAATTTTATTAAAACTCTCAAGCTCTTTAGCTTCTGTTCTTTGCCCATAATTAAAGTGAAGTGGAATTATCTCATAGCCTTCATTTTTTGCTATAAAAGCAGCAGTAGTAGAATCCATACCACCACTAAGTATCACCACAGCTTTTTTCATCATAAGCCTTTTTGTATAATTTTACTAAAAAAGGGCTAAATATGATAGAGTTTGATAATAGAACAGATTTTAATTTTAATGCAGATGAGTTAGAAGAAATTTGTAAATATCTTACAGATAAAGATGTTGAGCTCATTTTAACTACAGATGAAGAAATTAAAAAGATAAATAAAGAATTTAGAAATAAAGATAAAGCCACTGATGTATTAAGTTTTCCTCTTGAAAATATACCGGGTATGCCACTTGGTAGTATTGTAATATCTATTGATACTGCTAAAAAAGAAGCTGAGGAGTTTGGACATAGTATTGAAGATGAGATAAAACTTCTATTTATTCATGGACTACTTCATTTACTTGGATATGACCATGAAATAGACAATGGAGAAATGAGAGCAAAAGAAGCTGAAATTATTGAAAAATTTAATCTTCCAAAGAGCTTAATTGTTAGGAATGAAACATAGTCATTAATGATTTTTCAATTGTTGGATATTCAAATTTAAATCCAGCTTTAATTAAATTTTTAGGCAATACTTTTTGAGAAGAAAGTAAAACTTCTGCACCTTCACCATATAAAATTTTTAAAACAAATGGAGGAATAATAAAGAAAGCTTTTTTATTTAAAGCTTTTGCTAATGTTTTTGTAAATTCGTAGTTAGTTGTATAAAAAGGAGTTGATGCATTAAAAATGCCTGTTAGTTTATTTTCAATTAAAAACTTATAAACCCTAATTAAATCTCTTATATCAATAAAACTTAAAAAATTACATCCTCTGCCAATCGTACCACCAAGATTTAATCTAAAAGGTAAAAGCATCTGTTTTATTGCTCCTCCATCCTTTCCTAAAACAACTGAGAGACGAAGAATTGAAGTAGGTTTATTGCATTTTAAAGCTTCTTCTTCCCATTTTTTAGCCAAATTTGCTAAAAAATTATCTGCTAAATCGCTATCTTCATCGCAACTACAATTATTTGGATAAATGCCTATTGCTGAAGTTGAGATGAAATATTTTACATTTGAGCTATTTATAATTTCAACTATTTTTTTTGTAGTATCTATTCTAGAAGATAAAAGCTCTTTTTTATACTCTTCATTCCATCTTTTTAATATACTAGCTCCTGCAAGATTTATAACAATATCGCAATTTTTTATCTTTTCAATTTCATTAAAATTTTTCTTATCAATTATCAAAACTTCATCAAACTCTTTTGCTAAATTACTCCCTATAAATCCCCTACCACCTACAATTGCAACTTTCATTTTTTAACCTTATATAGTTTTTTGCGCTCTCTGCTTGTTGGAATGCCTAAAGAATCTCTATATTTTGAAATAGTGCGTCTTACAAGATTAAGATTATATTTTTTATTTATAATTTCTGTAATTTTATCATCGCTAAGAGGTTTTGTTTTATCTTCATTTTTTATAATATTTTTAATCTCCTCTTTTATTTGATTTGAAGAAATTTCTTCATCAAGTGCTACAGAAAAAAAGCTTTTTAGAGGAATTATACCTCTATTGCATAAAATATATTTATTTGAAATTGCTCTAGAAATAGTAGATGGAGCATAATCAAGCTCATCAGCTAAATCTTTAATTTTCATAGGTCTAATAACTCCTCCTACAAAAAATTCATATTGAAATTCTACTATCATCAAAGCAATTTTTTTGAGAGTTGATTTTCTAAGCTCTAATGCTTCTACTAAATTTTTAGCCTCTTTTATCTTCTTTTTACAAAATCCATCGTTTAAATCACACTCTTTAATATTAATTTCTGGATAATACTCATCATTTAATTTAATTTGAAGCTCTCCATTTATGTTTAATACAACAATCTCAGGAATTATCTCATCATTTTTCATATACTCAAATGCGGGGGTTACTTTTAGGTTTTTAATAAATTTTATAGCTTCTTTAAAGTATTTTGAATCATCATATTTATGTAAATTTTCTAAATCTTCAATCATCATTTTTGCTAAATGAAAAACTTCTTTTTTAATATCAAGATTATAAAGCTGAAAAAGCATACACTCTTTAATATCTTTTGCACCAACTCCAGCCGGATTTAAATATATAAAACGCTCTCTTACTTTTTTAACTTTCTCCACACTAACACCTAATTTTTTTGCAATTTCTCTCTCATCTCCTTCAAAAAAACCTTCCATTGAAATATCTTTTAAAATTTCATATGCAATTTGTTTTGATTTTTCTGTAGGAAAAAGATTTGAATTTTCAATTTGCTCAATCAAATCCTCATACAAAGTTTTTTTTGAAATACTTAAAGCTTCAATTTCATCAGTTATAGCATTTTTTAGATTACTAACTGTTACAAATCTTTTGTTTCTAACTTCTAAAAAAGGATTATTTTTTTCTTCTTCTTTTGCTAAATCTATCAATTCATCAACGCTTGCTTTTAAAATAGGTAAAAAATTTAAAAGTTTTGTAGAAATTTTATTATTTACTTTATTTTTAAGTTTCATAAATTAAAATCTTCTCCTAAGTAATATTTTCTAACTTCTGGATGAGAAATAATATGATTTGCATCACCTTTTGTTAGTATTTTACCATCTTTTAATACATAAGCCGTATCGCAAATAGATAATGTCTCTCTTACATTATGGTCTGTAATTATAACTCCTATATTATTTTGGCTTAATTTTTTAATTAAGTTTTTGATATCTTTAACATTAACTGGGTCAACTCCAGCAAAAGGCTCATCTAAAAATAAAAATTTAGGTTTTGGCACAAGAGCTCTAGCAATCTCTACTCTTCTTCTCTCACCTCCGCTTAAATTAATTCCTTTTCTTTTTCTAATTGGCTCAATATTAAAAGCTTCTAAAAGCTCTTCTACTACTTTTTTCCTCTCTTCTTTTTTATAATACTCTTCTGCCACTATATATAAATTATCTTCAACACTCAAATCTCTAAAAATTGAGCTCTCTTGTGGTAGATATCCTATTCCAAGTCTTGCTTTTTTATGAAGTGGATAGTTTGTAATATTTTTATCATCCAACCAAACCTCTCCTTCATCTGGAGTTAAAAGCCCACAAATTAAGTAAAAAGTAGTAGTTTTTCCAGCTCCATTAGGACCTAAAAGCCCTACTACTTCTCCTGTTTTTGCTTCAATACTTACACCTTTTATAATTAAAGTATCTTTAAAAGATTTTTTCAAATTTTTTGCTTTTAATATTGACATTCAATCTCCCTTTTATCTCCATTTACCTTAATATTTAACTTTAAAAAATCAAATCCATACATTTTTAAAATATCTTCTATCTCCTCTCCCCATTCAATAAAATGATAGCCCTCATTTTCAAGCTCTTCTATCATCCCAAGAGACAAAAATTCATCCTTTTTTTGATATACATCATAATGATAAACATCTCCATATCTATTTTGAATAGCAAATGTAGGAGAAGTAGCTTCTTTTTTTATTCCTAAAGATTTTACAAATTCTTTAACTAACGTCGTTTTTCCACTTCCAAGCGCTCCATTTAGAAGAATTATTTTTTTTCCCGAATTTTTAATACACTCTATTACAGGTTTTAAATCTTTAATAGATTTTATAATAAATTTCATTGTATCCTTTCACTTTTGATTAAAGTTACAACCCTAAATGCTTTAAAGTTTTTAAAAATTTTAATTTGCAAGAGTATTTTAAGCTTAATTAACATAATATTCTTACTCTTAATATTTGGGAATAAATTTTAAACTTGCTGAATTTATACAATATCTAAGCCCTGTAGGAGCTGGTCCGTCTCCAAAAAGATGTCCTAGATGAGCTTTACAATTAGCGCACATAACTTCAACCCTTACCATTCCTCCGCTAAAATCTGGAGCTTCAAGAATTTCACCTATAGAGATATAAAAACTTGGCCAACCACTCCCACTATCAAATTTATGCTCACTGCTAAAAAGAGGAGCATCACAACATTTGCAAAGATATATACCAGCTTCTTTATTGTCCCAATATTCATTATCAAATGCTCTTTCTGTACCTTTATTGCATATTACATATTTTTCAAATTCATTTAATTTATTTTTACAATTACACATATCCAACCTTTGATATAATTTCAAATATTTTATCCAAAATAGGAGCAAAATGAAAGATTTAAAATCTCTAAATCAATTAATAGAAATATTAGAAGAGTTGCCAAGTATAGGCAAAAAAAGTGCTACAAGACTTGCTATTTCTTTAGCAAAAGATAAATATAAAGCACTTAAATTAATTAATGCATTAGAAAATGCAATTTCATCTATTCAAGAATGTCAAATTTGTGGTAATTTTAGCGAGCATGAAATTTGTGAAATATGTGATAATCCCCACAGAGATAAAACTTTGGCAATAGTCGAGAGCTCAAAAGATATTTTAACTATTGAAGAGAGTGGAAGTTATAATGGTTATTATTTTGTTCTTTCGCATTTAGATGATGAAAATATTCAAAAACTAAAAGATATCATAAAAGAAAAAGAGATAAAAGAAGTTATTTTTGCATTTCCTCCATCAGTAGAAAGTGAAGCTAGAGTTATGCTATTAGAAGATAAATTAAAAGATATGAATGTAGACTTTTCCCAAATAGCACAAGGAGTGCCAACTGGAGTTCAATTTGAAAATGTGGACATAAACTCTTTAGCAAAAGCCATAAAACTTAGAGTTAAGCTTCACTAAGCTCATCTCTGTGAGGCTTCCAACAATCATTAAAAAATTTGCTTTCTCTTTTTAATACATCTTTATCACATGAATTTACTACATTTTTTGCCCACTCTTCAATTTTTTGCCCTACTTCCTCACCAAATCTTAAAAATACGGCTCTTTTATAATCATCGCTTGTATAAACTTTACCTCCAACATATGGAAGTCCATCTAAAGCTTGAATTTTAAAAATTTCAAATGTTTTATCATCAAGCTCTTTTTTACCTTCAAATTGTTTACTAACTTCTTCTTTTTCTTTTGCTATTCTTTTAGTTTGAGATAAGTTTTTAAAAATTGCATACTTAGTAGCTTCTGCAATACCTATAGCTTCGGCAGTTTTTTCATCAAAACCTAAATTCATCGCTCTAAACTTTTGCAAAGCTGCCATTTTTGGAAATCTATTTATTTTCATTATCCCCTCCTACGTTTTTTATTATTATAGACTATTTTTTATTAAAATGATAAAATTTTTAAAAAGGAGAGAGAATGAAAAAATTGTTTTTTATATTTTTATTTATTATTAATTTATATGCTCTAGAAAATGGAATCGGATTTTATTTAAATATTGGAGGAGGATTTGACACAAGAGATACAGACAATGAAAAAACATCATTAAACCTTTCATATGGAGGAGGAGCTATAGTATATAATGTAAATGAATACGATATTTATTATGGGTTAAAAGCTGGAGGTGATTTTGGAAAAATGAAATTTAAAGAAAAAAATAACTTTAATACTCTAAAAATTCAAGGAGAAATAGGTTATAGAATTTTAAAAGCTACAGATATTTATTTCATTTTAGGATATGAAAAACTTCACATTCAATCAAAAAACTATACAGGATTTGGATTTGGTATAGGAGGAGCAAAAACTCTTGATGATTTATTTAGAATTTTTGCAGATTTAACAAATTATTCAGTAGATAATAATAACGACACAATAAATGATACTAGATTAAATATAGGCTTAATTATTAAAGATTAAAGAGTATAATAAGCATTTTCTCCTTTTGCTTTTAAAAACTTATTTATTATACTACCACCCTTTGCAAAAATCACATTTTTAGGTATATCTTCACTATATTTTACTCTCTTTTCATTAATATTTTTTCTCACCCAATTTAACATAATATCTTTACTCTTTGGATTTATGTAGATATTCTCATCTCTTTGAAATTGAGAATTAAGAGCTTTTGAATGTTTTGCTGTAACTATTTCAAAATCTTTTTCTTTATATTCAAAATCCTCACTTAAAAAATTAAATTTAGTTAATTCATAAGGAATTTTATTTACAGCAGGGTTAATTCCAAACTCCTCATCAATCCACTCTACATTTTTGCTAAGTTCTTTTATATATTCATCTTCACTTTTAAGCCCATCAAATTTAAATTCATTAAATAAATATTTTGTAAGCTCATATTCACTAATTCCATCATCCTCTAAAACGTTTAAATTTCTCAAAATAAACTCATGAAAATAACTGCCTCTTATATCTTTTTTTGCATAAAAATCTTTAGTAGGAATAAAAAGTTTAGCTATTTTTGCACTTTCATCATAATATTTTCCAAAAACAATTGTAGTTTTTTCTTTTAGCTTTTCCCACTCACTCCTATTTACAAAACTAACAAGTGGATTTGCTCCTTGAATAAAAACTACATCAAATTCATCTAAATTTACATCAAAAAGTGGTATCTTATTTTTATGCTCTATTTTAAATGGATTACTAAGACCATAGCTACTACTTCCAAGAAAAGCTACACCTGTATCTTTTTTACCAAACATATCAAGCATAAAAGCCACACTATCAATAGCCCAAGTGGTTTTATAGCATTCTTTGCACTTAGCAACTCCAAGTCCTTCCAGTATTACAGCACCCTCAAGTAATTTCTCAAGCAAAATCTCTGCATCTTTTAAACTAACTCCACATCTTTTAATAAGCTCATCAATTGAATAGCTATTTACTATTTTTTTAAATTCTTCAAATCCTACTCCATCACTTCTTTTAACTAAATTATTTTTAAAAATAAGTTTAGCTAAAAGGAGTGCTAAAAAATAATCGCTATTTGGTTTTACTTGAATAAAATAATCAGAATTTTTAGCAGTTTTTGAATTTATTACATCAATAGTTAAAGTAAATTTATCTTTTATTAAATCTAAAAGATGAATATTTGTAACATATGGATTTCTTCCCCAAATTATCACATTTTTAGCATTCTTAATAACCCAAGTTGGAAGTATTAAACTCTTTCCTCTTGATTTAATTATTCCCTTCTCACCTACTCCATCACAAGTAGAGCCAACGGCGAAAGTTGCTGAGTATTTTTCAAAAAAAAGTTTTGTAACATTTTGCATAAACCCCATATTTCCAGAGCCTTTGACAAAAAGCACTCTTTTTGGCTCAGTATTTTTTAAAATATTAGTTAGTTTTTCAAGCGCTTCACTTAACATAATATTTTTACCATTAAATTTTGGAGAGGTTTCGCGAGGAAATTTAAAGTAATTATTTAATTTCCAACAAAGATAAGGGGTAAAATTAACGCCTTGAAAAATCTTACGATTTTTCAAGGAAACTAATTTTAACTCACAAGCATCCCAGCAATCAAGCGGGCAAAACATTACACATTAAACCTAAAATGCATAATATCGCCATCTTGAACAACATAATCTTTACCCTCAAGTCTCATTTTACCAGCTTCTTTTGCACCCTGCTCTCCACCATATTTTATAAAATCTTCATAGCTAATAACCTCAGCTCTAATAAATCCTTTTTCAAAATCTGTGTGTATTACTCCAGCCGCTTGTGGTGCTTTTGTCCCTTTTTTGATAGTCCAGCTTCTAACTTCAACTTTGCCAGCAGTAAAATATGATATAAGCCCTAGTTTTTCATATGCTTTTTTTATAATTTGCTCAAGCCCACTCTCACTTGCCCCCATACTCTCTAAAAATTCATGTCTTTCTTCATCGCTCATATCAACCATCTCTTCTTCAATTTTTGCACAAAGTTTTATTACTTCTCTATTGTGTTTTTTAGCATACTCTTTAAGTGCTTTTACATATTCGTTATCTTCTGCAAGTCCTTCTTCATCTACATTTGCACCATAAAAAATCTCTTTATTTGTAAGAAAATTTAACTCTTTTTCTAAAACTTTAAAAGCCTCTTCATCTTTTTTTGGAAAAGTAGAAACTGGATTTCCATCAGCCAACCACTCCATCAATTCTTCTGCTAACTCTAACTGAGCTTTTGCTTCTTTGCTTCCTTTTGCTTGTTTTTTTAGTTTTTCTATACGTCTCTCAAGCGTTTGAATATCTGCATATAAAAGCTCTTGCTCAATTATTTCTACATCTCTAATTGGGTCTACACTATTTTCTACATGAATTACATTTGGGTCATCAAAACATCTTACCATATGCAAAATTATATCAGTTTCACGTATATTTGCTAAAAACTGATTTCCAAGCCCCTCACCTTTACTAGCACCTTTAACAAGTCCAGCAATATCAACAAATTCAATAGTTGAATATTGAATTCTCTCTGGTTTTACAATCTCAGCTAATTTTTCTATTCTCTCATCTGGCACTGGCACAACTGCTTTATTTGGCTCAATCGTACAAAATGGGAAATTTGCAGCCTCTGCATTTTGAGT
>JALVAK010000189.1 GCA_027011225.1 Nautiliaceae bacterium
ATCTGAGAGAATTTTTATTTCCACCTGAATATTTAACTAAAAAAATTGGAGTTTTAAGCGGAGGAGAAAAAACTAGAGTTGCCCTAGCACTTCTTTTTACAAAAGATTTTGATGTATTAATTTTAGACGAGCCAACAAATGATTTAGATATTCCAACTATTAATATTTTAGAAGAGTATTTGATGGATTTTGAGGGAAGTGTAATTTTTGTAAGTCATGATAGATATTTTGTAGATAAAATTGCTAAAAAACTATTTATCTTCAAAGGTGATGGAGTTATAGAAGAGAGCTATATTCCATATACCGAATATCTTGAGATTGAAAAAGAATTAAAAGAGCTTGAAAAAATCAAAATTGAGCCTGTTAAAGAAAAAAAACAAAAACCTAAAAAAAAGAAAAAATTAAGCTATAAAGAGCAAAAAGAGCTAGAAGAATTGCCAAAACTTATAGAAGAGCTAGAAATTACTATAGCTGAGATTGAAGAATGCTTAGCAAATCCTAAATGTTATCAAGAAAAAGGACTAATTGAACTTTCAAATGAGCTTGAAGAAGTTAAAAAAATCTATGATGAGAAGGTTGAGAGATATTTAGAGCTTGAAGAATTAAAAGAAGAGCTGGAAAATGCATAAATTATTTTTAATTTTTCTTTTTACTTTCTCTTTTGGATTAAATCATTTAGCTAATTCAAATAGTGAATATCTGCTTGAGCATGCAAATAATCCAATTAATTGGTATCCTTGGAGTAAAAAAGCTCTTAAAAAGGCTAAAAAAGAGAATAAATTAATTTTTCTCTCCATTGGATATTCGACATGTCACTGGTGTCATGTGATGCTTAAAGAATCTTTCCGAGATACAAAAGTAGCTGAGATTTTAAATAAATATTATGTATCTATTAAAGTAGATAAAGAACAAAACCCAGGAATTGATAGATTCTATCAAGAAATAGCAAAAAAGTTATATGGACACTATATTGGCTGGCCACTAAACATCATAATGCTTCCAAATAAAAAAATTATCTATATCTCAGGATATATTCCCAAAAATAATGTTTTTGCAAAAAAAGGACTTTTAACAATTCTGCCCTACTTTGCTAAAAAATGGCAAGAAAACCCAAATGAATTGATAAAGTTAGCAAATTCTATTGAGAAAAAAATAAATACAACTAAAAATCAAAATATTTCTAATCTTTTAAAATACATTGAAAAAAATTTAATAAGTAATTTTGATTTTGAGTATGGAGGTTTCAAAAGTCTTCATAAATTCCCAGAATTTAATAAATTTAAACTTTTACTTGATGTGTATCTTTTAACAAAAGATAAAAAATATCTTAATATGCTTACTTTAACTCTTAAAAATATTGCAAGAAGTGGAATGGTAGACCAAATTGAAGGGGGATTTTTTAGATATACAGTGTATGATGATTTTTCTATTCCTCATTTTGAAAAAATGCTCTATTCCAATGCTTTAATGATTGATATCCTCTCTCAAACATATAAATATAAAAAAGAGCCACTTTTTAAAAAAACTGTAATTAATGCTATCAATTGGCTTGAAAAGTACTTTAAAAGCAAAGATGGATTGTTTTTTGCAGCTAGTAGTGCTGATTCTCCAAATGAGGGAGATTACTTTGTGTTTAGTAAAGAAGAAATATTTAACGCATTACAAAATATACCAAATAAAAAAGAGATTTTAGATTATATTAATTTTGATGAAGAAGGAAATTTTGAAGAGAATAAAAACCATATCTATTTTAAATTTACAAAACCGCCAAAGAATCTTGAAAAATTTTTAAAAAATTTAAAAAAGATAAGAAAAACTCATCATTTTCCATTTATTGACAAAAAAGAAATCCTCTCTTGGAATGCAATGATGGCAAGTGCATATTTTAGGGCATCAGTGTTTGATGAAAAATATATTTTAAAAGGAAAAAAATTAATTGAATCAATTTATAAAAATTTATATAAAAATGGTAACTTTTATCATTATAAAATTAAAAATAATTTAACACAACATGCAAACCTTGAAGATTATGCTTATCTTTTAAGAGCATTGATTGATGCATATGAATATACTTTTGATAAAAAGTATTTAGCCAAAGCAAAAGATATATCAAATAAATTTTATAAAAACAATAAATTTTTTGAAGATGAATTTGAAGCTACTTTAAATGAAAAAAGTTATCCAAGCTCTATTAGTATAGCTATATCATCTATGCTTGATTTTTACTCTTTAGAAAATGATTTTTTGAATTATGAAAAAACTAAAAATATTTTAAAATCTTTCCCAACTAGTTTTGAATACCCTCTTCTTTTAGATGACAAATTAAAAGCAAAGTATGGAATTTATATAATAAAAAATAAAAATCCAAATATTAATTTAACTATTCTATATCCTTTTTATCTTTACAAAAAAGGTAATTGGCATATGTATGAAATATGCACTATTTATTCATGCTTAAAAACTTTAAAGGAAAACGATGTTGAAGAATTTTTTAAAAAAATTAAATATTAGTGCTTTAAAATCTACTTTAGATGAAATAACTTTATATAGCGCTGCAATGAGCTTTTATACTATTTTTTCATTAATACCTATAATTTTGCTTGTTTTATCAATTTTTGCTTCTACTCCTTTTTTTAGTGAGTTTTACGAAAAGCTTCAAAATTTTTTAATATCTAATATACTTCCATCTAACCAAATGCAAATAAAAGAGTATATAAATACCTTTTTAAACAATTCTTCTAAAATGGGATTTATAGGCGGTATTTATATTTTAATCACTTCTATTTTGTTTTTTGATAACTATGAAACTATAATTTCTAAAATATTTAACCAACAAAAAAGAGACTTCTGGGAAAAACTAAAACTTTATTGGACAATGATTACACTCTTTCCTATACTCTTTTCTATTGCAATTTATTTATCAATAAAACTTGAATTTTTCCTTAAAATTTCTTTTGGTTTTTTAATACCATTTTTTATCATTTGGCTTGTATTTTTCTTAGCATATAAATTAACACTTGAAGTTAAAACTATAAAATATACAATAGCTGTCTCATTTCTAATTACTATACTTTTTTTTATAGCAAAGAATGTTTTCATCTATTACGTAATTTTCAATAAAACATATAAATCTTTATATGGCTCTATTTCTGTTTTGCTTTTTTTATTTTTATGGATATATATAAACTGGGTAATCTATATTGGAGGTATTTATCTAATTAAATATTTAGAAGATAAAATGTTACAAAAATTCACAAATAAAGATAATTAAGCTCTTTTTTCTTATTTTTTAATTAATTTTGTTTTATTATGAAAATAAAAAGGAGATTTTAATGACTAATGAAGTTTATTATCCTCACAAAGAGCTATTTGAAAATCCAGCATTTAAAAATATGTGCGAATATAAAGAAATGGTAGAAAATTTTGAAAAAGATTATGAGGGAACATGGGCAAAACTTGCTAATGAAAAAATTTCTTGGTTTGCACCTTTTAAAAAAGTTTTAGATGAGAGTAATGCGCCATTTTATAAATGGTTTACGGAAGGTAAATTAAATGTAGCATATCAGTGTATTGATAGACATCTTAAAGATAAAAAAAATAAAGCGGCAATTATCTGGGAAGGTGATAATGGAGAAAAAAGAATTATTACATATTTAGAGCTTTATAAAGAAGTAAACAAATTTGCAAATTTACTAAAATCGCTTGGTGTAAAAAAAGGAGATAGAGTTGTTATCTATATGCCAATGATTCCAGAAGCTGCTTTTGCTATGCTTGCATGTGCTAGAATTGGTGCAATTCATAGCGTTGTATTTGGAGGATTTAGTGCAGAAGCACTCAAAGATAGAATTCTTGATGCTGAAGCAAAAGTTGTAATAACTGCTGATGGTGCATTTAGAAAAGGCAAACCTTATATGCTAAAACCAACAGTTGATAAAGCTCTTAGAGGAGTTGATTGTGTTGAAAAAGTTGTGGTTGTTAAAAGAAATAATGAAGACATTAACTGGGTTGAAGGAAGAGATGTAAGCTATAATGATTTAATAACAAAACAAGCTAATGAATGTGCATTTGAAATTATGGATAGTGAAGACCCACTATTTTTACTTTATACTTCAGGAAGTACAGGAAAACCAAAAGGGGTTGAGCATCATCAAGCCGGATATATCCTCTGGGCTCAACTTACAATGGAATGGGTTTTTGATATAAAAGATAATGATACTTTTTGGTGTACTGCTGATATTGGATGGATTACAGGACACACATATATAGTTTATGGACCGCTTGCAGCTGGAGCAACAACACTTATGTTTGAAGGAGTTTTAACTTACCCAGATGCTGGAAGAGCTTGGAAGATGATAGAAGATTACCAAGTAAATCAATTTTATACCGCACCTACAGCTATTAGACTTCTTCATAAAATTGGGGCAAATGAGCCTAAAAAATATGATTTAAGCTCACTTAGAATTCTTGGAACTGTTGGTGAGCCAATAGACCCAGCAGCTTGGAAATGGTATTATGATGTTGTAGGAAATAGAAGATGCTCTATTGTTGATACTTGGTGGCAAACAGAAACAGGTGGACATATGATTTCACCTCTTCCAGCAGCAACTCCAATTAAACCAGGAAGCGCAACTTTCCCACTTCCAGGAATTTTTGCAGAGATTATAGATGAAAATGGAAATAAATGCGCGCCATATGAAAAAGGTCTTTTATGTATTACAAAACCATGGCCTAGTATGATAAGAACTATTTGGGGTGATAGCGATAGATTTGTAAAAAGCTACTTCTCAACTGCTAAAAAAAATGGAAAACCTGTATATTTTAGCGGAGATGGCGCAATATACGATGAAGATGGATATATTTGGATTACAGGAAGAGTTGATGATGTTATAAATGTAAGTGGTCATAGACTTGGAACAGCAGAGATTGAAGCAGCTATCAAAAAACATCCTCATGTAGCAGAAGTTGCAGTAGTTGGAAAACCAGATGAAATTACAGGAGAAGCAATTTTTGCATATATTGTCCTTAAAGATAACGGAATTGAAGAAGTTGAAATAATAAAAGAAATTAATGATATAGTAGCAAATGAAATAGGAAATATTGCAAAAGTTAAAGATTTTGCTTTTGTCCCAGGGCTTCCAAAAACAAGAAGCGGTAAAATTATGAGAAGAATTTTACGCTCTATTGCAAAAGGAGAAGAAATTAAACAAGACACTTCAACTCTAGAAGACCCAAGCATTGTAGAAAAAATAATAGAGATAGTTAATAAATAACTTCTCCTTTTTTAGTTATAATTTCACAAAAAAGGAGAAATAATGGATATTACAAAAATCAAACCTGGTAATCCTGAAGAAGCAATTAATGTAGTAATAGAAATTCCTCAAGGAAGCAATATTAAATATGAATTAGATAAAGAAAGCGGTGCAATTTTTTTAGATAGAATCCTTTATGGAAGTCAATTTTATCCAGCAAATTATGGATTTGTTCCAAATACTTTAGCTGATGATGGTGACCCTATTGATGTTTTAGTATTAAGCTCTGAATCAGTTGTTCCTGGATGTGTTATAAAATCTAGAGTAATTGGTGTTTTGATGATGGAAGATGAGAGTGGGAAAGATGAAAAAATTATAGCAGTACCTACTCTAAAACTAGACCCTAAAATGGCAAAAATAAATGAGCTTGAAGATTTACCAGAAATTACACTACAACAAATTAAACATTTTTTTGAAACTTATAAAGACTTAGAGCCTGGAAAATGGGTAAAAGTTACAGGATTTGCTGGAAAAGAAAAAGCAATAGAGCTTATTAAAAAAGCAATAAAAAATTACAAATAAGCTTCTTTTAGAAGCTCCTTTGTAAATATATCCCTAAATATTGATTTCTTGTTTCGCTCTCAGGCTCATAAATTTGATAAGTTTTGCCTTCATAATATAAATTTACTGATTTTGAGCGGTTAATATGCCAATATACAAATCTATAAAAAATTCCTATAGAATAATCATAATTAAGTTTTTTATTAAAACCTATTTGAGTCTCAAATCCTGATGTAGCACCTAAATCAATTGTTGGGTTATTTCCTAAATATACTTTTAATTTAGGCGAAATGGCAAAATTATACTTTAAATAATAATCGATTGAAAAAGAGTTAAAATAGAAAAAATTTTTTATACCTAGTGAAAAATATGGCCAATAGTATTGCTCATCATAATTACCCTCATCATCTGAATTACCTCTATTCCAAAACCTATATCCAAGCTCTAGCAGATATGGTTTTGAATAAATTCCGGCGTTAAAATTATAAATTTGTACATCATTTTGATGAAATTTAACAGGTGTACCATCTTGATATGCTCCATCATATGTGCTCTCTCCATAAGAGCCTTCAATTTTTAAATAAAGTTGTGAATAGTAATAATTTTTTATATATTTTATTCCAATGCCATTTATATCTCCAAATGAGCTATAGTCTCTATCTATCACACTACCTGATTGATATTCTTTATAATCTTCTTTTATACTAAAAAAATAGTAACTTAAACTATCTGCGTTTAAAAAAGCAATAAATAAAACTAAAAGATTAATTTTCTTCATAAAAATCCTTATTAAAATATTTACCTACATTCATTCCTAATAGCTGAAAATTTTGATATTTTTTTGAGAGAAAATTAATTGCATTAATTAACTCAGGCGATTTTATTCCATGATTAATACTCATTAAAGCTTCAACAAAAGCTGCTAAGTGGTCGGCTACTTTTATTAATTTTCCATCAATTCCTTTGCTCCCTAGCAAATCAGTTGCAACATCTACTTTTTTATATCCATTTTCAGTAATAATTTTATTTGCAAATTCATCAGTTATCATAATCTTAATTTCTTGCTTAAGTTTTTTTGGCACTAGAGGTATTATTTTTTCTTCAATAAGCATATTTTCATACTCTTTAAGTATTTCATCAAGCCCTGCTACTCCTTGTTTTATAGGGGCAATTATATCTCTTGTGAGAGCTTCTGGCAAATCATGAAAAAGCCCTGTAAAAAAATTATAATAAATTTTATCTTTATTTCCTCCATACTCTTTTGTAAGAAAAAAGCTCATAATAGCTACAAAAAGCATATGTCCAAGCACGCTTGTTTCAGGAACTCTTGGAGTATTAGCCCATCTTTTTTGGAATCTCATATTCCCGCAAAGCGATATAAAATCATAACTTTTTCTTTTTAGAGCCAAAATTCTCACACCTTCTAAATCATAATAATCTTCAAGCTCATTTTCAATTGTTTTTTTAATCTCCTCTATTCCATAACTTTCTTTTGCAAAATTGTATATAAAGTCAAATTCCCATTTACTTGCTATATAACTTGCAGCTGATAGGATTCTTTTTTCTAGCGATTCTGTATTATTATACAACTTAACATAATATTTTAACTCTTCATCGATAATATCATCAAGCTTTTTCAAAACAAACTCATCAAGCTCTTTTCCTTTTTTCTTTCTTAAATAGTTATAAACAGGAGATTTTAAATCGGTTAAAACTGCTCTATACAAAACCCCTGCTACTGCTAAATGAATCAAATCATAATAATTTACTTTTTTTTCAAATGCAGAAAGTATATATGCAATAATCATTTTATGCGCTTGTTTATCAAGCTCAATAAATTTAAATGGTCTTGGCAAATCATTCCATCTCTCAATTGAAGCAGTTGAAAATATTAATTTTATAAGATTTGCTTTCATTTTAACTCCTTATGATATAATTTTAGCTAAAAAAGGAACTTAATGAAACTTTGGGGAGGAAGATTTTCTAAAGAGACTTCAAAACTTCTTGATGAATTTAATGCTTCAATTCCATTTGATAAAGAGCTTTATATTGAAGATATTGAAGGCTCAATTGCACACTCAGCTATGCTTGCAAAACAAGGAATTATTACAAAAAAAGAAGCTGATAAAATAAAAGAAGGTTTGCTTCAAATAAAAAAAGAGATAGAAAATGATGAATTTAAATGGGATATAAAAGATGAAGATATTCATATGGCAATTGAGAAAAGACTAATTGAGCTAATTGGCGATACTGGCAAAAAACTTCATACTGCAAGAAGCAGAAATGACCAAGTAGCAGTAGATTTTAGAAGATGGGTATTAAAAAGAAATCTTGAGTTTGCAGACAAAATAAAAGAGCTTATTGAAGTATTTGTCAAACTAGCAAAAGAAAATATTAATACCCTACTTCCTGGTATGACTCACCTCCAACATGCTCAGCCAATAAGTTTTGGCTATCATATGTTAGCGTATGCTAGTATGTTTAAAAGGGATTATGAAAGATTTATAGAAAGTTACAATAGAAATAACATAAATCCTCTTGGATGTGCGGCACTTGCTGGAACACCTCATAATATAGATAGGTTTGAGACTACTAAAGCTTTAGGTTTTAAAGAGCCTAGCATTAACTGTCTTGATACGGTAAGTGATAGAGATTTTGCACTAGAAATTCTTTTTAATATCTCAATGCTTATGATGCATGCAAGCAGACTTGCAGAAGAGATGATTATCTGGTCGACAAGTGAATTTGGTTTTATTACTTTAAGTGATGAATACTCAACCGGTAGCTCAATTATGCCACAAAAGAAAAATCCAGATGTCCCAGAGCTAATCCGTGGAAAAACCGGAAGAGCTTATGGAAATTTAATGACGCTTCTAACTGTTATGAAAGGCTTACCGCTTGCATACAATAAAGACACTCAAGAAGATAAAGAGCCTGTTTTTGATAGTGTAAAAAATGCTTTAATTTCTATTGAGATACTTAAAGAGACTCTAAAAACTATGAAAGTAAATAAAGATAAAATGTATGCAGCATGTAAAAAGGGACATTTAACTGCAACAGATTTAGCAGATTATCTAGTAAAAAAAGGAATTCCTTTTAGAGAAGCTCATCATATTACAGGTCGTGCAGTAGCACTTGCAGAAGAAAAAGGTGTAGACCTTAGTGATTTAAGTTTAGAAGAGCTAAAAAGCATTGATGAGAGAATTGATAAAGATTTAGATTTAAGTTTAGAAAATTCAATGAATAGCAGAAAAAGTTATGGTGCTACTGCGCCTAGTAGAGTAAAAGAGCAAATTGAATATTTCGAAAAATTTTTAAAGGAGAGTGAATGATTAAAATAAGACATATTGATGATAAAAAGTTTGAAGCTACAAATGGAAAAGAGATATTAATTATTGACGCTGAAAAGTATTCTCCAGTAGAACTTTTTATAACAGGAATGGGAAACTGCTCATTATTTGATGTGGTAGAGCTTGGGAAAAAACACAATATAAGAAATGCGAAAATGGAGATTGAATATAAAAGAAAAGATACTTTTCCAAAAATATTTACAGAATTTCATTTTATTTACTCTTACGAAAGTGATGCTGATAATGTAACTGCTAAAAGATGGGTATTAAGCTCGCTTGAGACTTACTGCTCTACAATAAATACTGTTAGAGCTACAAGCAAAATTTATTATACAATCAAGCATAACGGCGAAACTATAGCATATAAAGAATCAATAATCTCAGGCAATGGAAAAATGGAGCTTGAGAGTTTTGATGATGATTTAGATGGTTTTGGTTGTGCGTGTTGTAATTCATAAGGAGGTAAAAATGAAAAAATTATTACTACTAGCTATTACTTCTTTTGCATTTGCTATGTCTCATGGCTCAACTAATGACCCAGGATTAAAGCTTGCATTTGCAAAAAAATATAAAGAAGCTCTTGCTAACTTTATACAAAGATGTGCAAACAATGACGCATACGCATGTGGAATGGCGGGGTATTTTTATGACAAAGGTTTTGGAGATATCAAAAAAAATCACTCTCTTGCAATAAAATTTTATAAAAAAGGTTGTAGCCTAGGAGATGCAGATAGCTGTACTTTACTTGGATATGAAGCATACAAAAACAAAGATATAAAACTAGCAAAAAAACTTTTAAAAAAGGGGTGCAAGCTTGGCAATAAAGATGCTTGTAACTATATAAATAAAATCAAATAACCCTCCCCTTTTATGCTTGCAATAGTTTATATGCTTTCAATGCGACTAAAAAAAGTTTAAATCCAAAAAACACAAATAAAATTCCTGCTAATTTATTTATATGATTTAGAATTTTTTCTTCTAATTTAATTTTTGATGAAATCAATGCTGCAGTTATAAATGCGATAGCTATTCCTATGAATAATGAAAGTAAACTTAACATAATATTTTTACTCAAGAAAGGTGTAACTATTACTGCAAAAAAAATCATTGCTTTAGGATTAGATAAATTCAAAAAAAGAGCTTCTTTAAATACATTTTTATTTATTTCGCATTTATTTATGTTGAGTTTAACCTTTTCTTTAAAAGAAAAATAAGCAATTCTAATAAGATATATACCTCCAAGTATTCCTACAATTAATTGAAAATAAGGATTTTTGCCAATGCTTCCTAGCCCTATTCCTACTAACGTCAAATAAATAATATTCCCTGTCAAAATCCCAGCAACTGCTCTTAGCGCTATTTCTTTTCCATTGCATAAACCCTGCTTAATCACATAAAAAATATCAGGACCAGGAGTTAAAGCTGCAATAAAACCAATAGTTGCTAGAATAATATAATCCATAGCTAACCTTTAAAAGTAATTAAGCCTTTTTGTATAATTATACAAAAAGGTTAAAAATGAAACCATTTATTGTAATGGATATACTAAAACAAGCTCAAGAAATTGATGATGTAGTTCATTTAGAAATTGGCGAGCCTGATTTATTACCATCTCCTGCTGTCAAACAAGCTGCTCTAAAAGCAATAGAAGAAAATAGATTCTTTTATACTGAAAGCAAAGGATTAAAAAAACTAAGAGAAAAAATAGCCAATCATTATAAAATTTTTTATGATGTTGAAGTTAATCCTAAAAATATTATAATAACTACTGGTACATCTACTGCATTTTTAATAGCATTTTATTTTGCACAAAATATTGCATCCCCTACTCCAACATATCCATGCTACCCAAATTTTGCTGAAATTGAAAATAAAAAATTTATAGATATACCTACAAATAAAAATTTTAAATTAAATATAAATATTTTGCAAAATTATAACTTTGATGCTTTAATGATTTCATCGCCAAATAACCCAACAGGCAGTGTTTATAATAAAAAAGAGTTAAAAGAAATTTGTCAGTTTTGTAAAAACAATAACAAATTATTAATAAGCGATGAATTATACCATGGGCTTGTATATGATGAAGATTACACAACTGCACTAAAGTTTAATAAAAATGCCATAATTATTAATGGTTTTAGCAAGTTTTTTTGCATGCCAGGATTTAGAATTGGATGGATTATTTTGCCTGATAGTTTACTAAGAATTGGTGAAATAATAGCTCAAAATATTTTAATTTCAGCTCCAACTATATCTCAATATGCAGCAATAGAGGCTTTTGATTATGAATACTTGCAAAGTGTAAAAGAAGAGTTTAAAAAAAGAAGAGATTTTTTATATGAGAATTTAAAAGATATTTTTGAAATAAGCGAGCCTCAAGGAGCGTTTTATCTGTGGTGTGATATAAGCAAATATTCAAATAACTCTTTGGATTTTGCCCAAAAACTTCTTTATAAAGCAAAGGTAGCCGTAACTCCAGGAGTTGATTTTGGCAATTTTCCAAATCATATAAGAATAGCCTATACAAAAAACATCTATGAATTAGAAAAAGCAGTAATAAGAATTAAAAAATTTATTAAAAACTAT
>JALVAK010000190.1 GCA_027011225.1 Nautiliaceae bacterium
AAAATTAATTATGTATAATTTCATTGCGTTACGTGTTAAGTAGGGACACGCAAGCCGAACGGACGTAACGTAATAGAATATCAAGGAGATACAATGAAAAAAATTATTGCACTTATGGCAATTTTCTCAGCATTCGCATTTGCAGCAGATGGGGATACTATGATTAAAGCATACAGCGTTGTAGCTGCTGTTGTAGGTCTTGGTCTTGCAGCACTTGGTGGTGCTATTGGTATGGGACATGCTTCTGCAGCAACTATCGCTGGTACTGCTAGAAACCCTGGAATGGGTGGTAAACTTATGGGTACAATGTTCATCGCATTAGCGATGATTGAAGCGCAAGTTATTTACGCACTTGTACTTGCACTTATCGCTCTTTACGCTAACCCATTTTTAGGGTAATCCCCCTTTTTTCTTTAAAATAAAATCATTCCTAAAATAATCATTATAACTCCTGAAAAAATATTAAACATTCTTACATGATAAGGCTCTTTTATAAAAACATTCAAAAATTTTTTTGAAAAGTAAGCATACATAGACAATATCAAAAAAGATAAAAGCATAAAAATTACCCCCAAAATAAAAAATTTTAAAAAAATATTATTAGAAGAAATATCTACAAATTGAGGATATATAGAGCTAAAAAAAATTATTGGTTTAGGATTTGTAAGTGCTAGAGTAATTCCTTCTTTGTAAAAAGAAGTTGAGTTTGTTTTTTTGAGCTCAATTTTTGTGTTTGATTTTTTAATCATTTTATATCCCATATATATCAAAAATAATGCTCCTGCTATTTGCATTATAGTTTTTAAAAGAGGCGAAGTAATTATTAATATTCCAACTCCAATAGCAGATATAAATGCTAAAATGCCAAGTCCAGTTGTATTTCCTAGTATCAATTTAATAGTGTTTTTAATACCATAATTTAAACTATAATTTATAGTTAAAAATACTGCAGGTCCAGGAGAAGCAATATAAGGAATAGCAATAGATAAAAATAATAATATATCATTTATACTCATCTCAAACCTTTTTATATAAAAATGTCAAAATATAAGCGATAATAATAGCAGCAATTAGTCTTATTAACACTACTATAGTAAAATTAGCTCCAAATATCACAAACAAAAGAGTATCTTCAATAACTGAATGACATATGCTTAAAAAAGTGGCAATAAAAAAAATATCACTTTTTTTCATATTTTTTGACTCTTCTATCAAAATAGCTGCGCCATATGTTATACCTAGAAAAAAACCTATAATTATTGAAAAAGTTTTGCTGATATTAAAATTTTTAAGCAGTTTTTTAAAACCTTCCATTAAAAATATTAAGATTGTGATAAGAATTATTATTTTTAAAGATAAAAAAATTGCATTTTTTAAAGATGTAAAAAACATTTCAAAAAATGAAGTATAATGGGGTTTTGTAAAAGATGTGACAGTTGTAGATACATTAAAAAAACTATCAGGCAAAAATGTTGCAATATAGGCTATTAAAAATCCTGCAAATATCCTTAAAAATAGCGTATATCTGATAGATACTCCAACTTTTTTAAGTATTGCACTCTCAACTACTAAAGAGTGAGCCACTCCAAGAAATATAGCTAAAATACTCCAATCTTTTGGAGTTAAGCTAAGTGGTGCAGCAAAAGCAACTGCTGCATAAAGATTTAAAAACATTCCGCTAATAATCGCAAGAGAAGTTTCTTTTGGTAAATTAAGTAATGCGCTTACAGGCTCAAAAATAAAACTAATGTATGATAAAATATTGTAATAATATAAAATATCAGCTAAGATATAAATTGGCACTACATATTTTAATATCACTATAGCTGATTTTATTGATTTTTTTAATATCTCTTTCACAAATTTTCCTTAAAATATAATCGTTATGTTCTATATTTAGTACTTATATAAATTTAATTGTTCTTTAGAGAGATTATATTGGAAATCGTACAATTTGTCAAAAAATATATAAATTAACTCAATATTGTTTAAGCTATTAAAGTTGTTTTAAAGTAATAAATTATATTTCATTTCTTTTAAAGAACATATGGATTAAAATGAATTTAAATTATGTTGGATATTTTTGTCATTAATGTTTCAAGTTGCAAATATTATGTTTATCCTCTTAGGAAGATATTTATTTTAAATAAATGAAAAAAATTTAGGCAGGAATTTTTGAAAGGGGTTTTAAAAGATAAACTGGTGCGGCGGGGGTGAACCAATATTGAGTTCTTATTGGATTATTGATGTCTTCATAACCTCCTATATTTAGGGGCTTTTATCAATCAATTGTCTATGAAAGTTTATAAAAATATATTGATTTCCAGCAAAAATATGTATACAATGATGTATACAAAATATTTTTAAAGGAAAAAATAATGTCTAAAAAAAAGTCTCTAACTGATACAAAGATTAGGAGCTTAAAATATATTCCTGGCGATAGAAGCAAAAATTGGTACTCTGATGGTAATGGTTTGTATTTAGTTGTTGAAAAAACTAAAAAAGTTTGGAGACTAAGATATAAATTAAAAGGATGGAAAACACATAAACCTTTTACAATAGGTGAATATCCTTATCTTAGTTTATCGGAAGCAAGGAAAAAGACAATAGAGTTAAAAGCTTTAGTGCAACAAGGAATAGACTTACAAGAATGGAAAAAACAAAAAGAATTAGAAGAATTGAGACTACAAAATAGAAAAAGAGTAACTGACTTAATCGAAGAATATTTAGAAGTTAAAAAACAAAATGTAAGCGAATCAAGGTTTAAGAAAAATTATATTGGAACATTTAACAATTATGTAATCCCTTTTATTGGAAATAGATATATTGATGATATAGATAAAAACATAATTCTTGAACTTGTTAAAAAAGTCCCTAAAATCAAACTAAAAAAAGCTACTCGTCAAGGTAATAAAACATACAAAGCAAAAGAGGTTTTAAATATTATCAAAGATATGTTTGAATTTGCAGTGGATAATGGTTATTTAGAGTATAACCCTGCATTATCAGTTAAAGTAGATAAAATCTTACCTAAACACCAAGAAGAGCATATTACAGCCGTTACAGATGAAAATAAAATCAAAGAAATTTACAAAATGATTATTAAAATAGATAATCCTGTAGCTTCAAAGATACTTCAATTTCAAGCATTAACTCTTCTTCGTAATGGTAATATTAGAAACTTAAAATGGGAATATATTGATTGGGATAAAAAAGTGATAATATTTCCAAAAGAATCAATGAAAGCGGCTCACAGTGAGTTTAGGTTGCCTCTTACAGATACGTTAGTGGAAATATTAGAATATTTTAAACAATTTGACAAAGAATATGTTTTTATTTCAACTCAAACAAATAAACAAATTAGCGAAAATTTTTTAGCATATCATTATAAAAAACTTGGTCTAAAAGGCATTCATTCACCGCATGGATGGAGGAGTGCATTTAGAACTATTGCAGCAGAAAAATACAAAGAGCATAAATTTCCTTTTGAGGTAATAGAAGCACAGCTTCATCATAAAATAGACAATAAGATAACTCAGGCATATTTAAGGACTGATTTTTTAGAGCATCGCCGAAAGTTACTTCAATGGTGGGAAGATAAGCTTTTAGGGAGAGTATAGTATCTACATATCTACATCTACAAAATTAAAGTCCTTCAACTTCTTCTTTTATATTATTTTACAAATTTTTTAAT
>JALVAK010000191.1 GCA_027011225.1 Nautiliaceae bacterium
TGGTATGATAATGAATGGGGTTATTCAAATAGACTTCTTGATATGGCAACATTTATATTGAGTAAATGATATAATTTTAAAATTAATTTAAAAAGGAGAAAAATGAAAATAAATTCACCTAAAGATATAAATATAAAAAAAGGTAGCAGAGTATTTTTAAGATGTGATTTTAATGTACCTTTAGATGAGTTTGGAAATATTACCGATGATAGAAGAATAAAAATGGCTCTTCCTACAATTAAATATCTTCTTGATAATGATTGTAAGATAGTAATAGGAAGCCATCTTGGAAGACCAAAGGGAGAATTTAATGAAAAATATTCTTTAGCTCCTGTTGCAAAAAGACTATCTCACTTATTAGATGAAGAAGTGATTTTAGCAAAAGATGTAGTAGGTCCTGATGCAAAAGAAAAAGCAAAAAATTTAAAAGACTCTCAAATTTTACTTCTTGAAAATTTAAGATTTGACCCAAGAGAGACAAAAGATGATATAGAGTTTGCAAAAGAGCTAGCTGAGTATGGAGAGTATTATATAAATGATGCTTTTGGTGTAAGCCACAGAGCTCATGCAAGTGTTCATGCAATAGCAACATTATATGATGAATGTCACAAAGCGGCTGGGTTTTTGCTTCTTAAAGAAATTAACTTCTTTTATAAACTTCTTAAAAATCCTGTAAGACCATTTGTAGCAGTAGTTGGAGGAAGTAAAGTTAGCGGAAAGCTTCAGGCTTTAGTGAATTTACTTGATAAAGTAGATAAAATGATAATTGGTGGTGGAATGGCTTTTACATTTTTAAAAGCACTTGGATATAATGTAGGAAATTCACTTGTAGAAGATGATTTGATTGATGAAGCTAAAAAGATTATGGAAAAAGCAAAAGAGCTTGGAGTTAAATTTTATTTGCCAGTAGACATTGTAGTAGCTGATAAATTTAGTGAAGATTCAATTGTTAAATATGTAACATATCAAGAAATTCCAGATGGATGGATGGGGCTTGATATAGGTCCTGCAAGTGTTAGGCTTTTTGGTGAAGTTTTATGGGATGCTCAAACAATTCTTTGGAATGGTCCTATGGGTGTATATGAAATGGATAAATTCTCTCGTGGGACTTTTAAAATTTCTCATGAGATTGCAAGAACTCATGGTATTAAAGTAGTTGGAGGGGGTGATACTGCCGATGCAGTAGCAAGAGCTGGAGATTCTGAAGAGATGACTTTCATCTCAACTGGAGGTGGAGCAAGCTTAGAATTGCTTGAAGGCAAAAAACTTCCTGGTATTGCAGCACTTGAGATAAGTGGAGATAAAATATGTGCATAGTTGCTGCTAATTTTAAAATGCATAAAACCAGAAGTGAAACAAAAAAATATATTGATGAATTAAAAAAAATGGATTTTAAAGATGTAAAAGTTACTGTTTTTCCTCCTTTTACTGCTTTTATTGAAGATGAGTTAATTGGTGCTCAAAATGCTTATCCTGCAGTAAATGGGGCTTATACAGGAGAGATTGGGTTAGAGCAGTTAAATGAATTTAATATAAAAAAAATCTTAATAGGGCATAGCGAGAGAAGACATATTTTAGGTGAATCTCAAGAATTTATTGCTAAAAAATTTGATTTTTATAAAAAAAATAATTTTGAAATTTTTTATTGTGTAGGTGAGCCGCTTGAAGTTAGAAAAAATGGATTAAAAGCAGTTATAGAATATATTAAAAGTCAATTTATTGGAATTGATTTAAATTATGATAAACTTATAATTGCTTATGAGCCTGTGTGGGCAATTGGTACAGGCGTTAGTGCTAAGCTAGAAGAAATTAAAGAAACTCACGCAGAAATTAGAAAATTTACATCTAGACCAATTATTTATGGTGGGAGTGTAAAGTTAAATAACATAAAAGAAATTTTAAGTATTGAAAATGTAGATGGAGTGCTTGTAGGAAGTGCAAGTTTGGATGTAAATGTTTTTAAAGAGATGATAAAAATTGCAAAGGATATCAAATGATAATGAAAGGTAAAAAAGGACTAATTGTTGGTGTAGCAAACAATCGCTCAATTGCTTATGGTATTGCAAAAGCATGTAAAAATCAAGGTGCTGAGCTTATTTTGACTTATCAAAACGACAAATTAAAACCTAGAGTAGAAAAAGTTGCAAAAGAGCTTGATGTAAAAAATATTTATCCTCTTGATGTAAGCAAACCAGAAGAACTAAATGCCTTAAAAGAAGCAATTGAGAGAGATTATGGAAAAATAGACTTTTTAGTACATTCAGTTGCTTTTGCTCCAAGAGAAGCTTTAGATGGAAAATTTATTGATACAAGCAAAGATGCATTTAATATTGCAATGGAGATAAGTGTATATTCTTTAATTGATTTAGTAAGAGCTATTGAGCCTGTTATGAATGATGGAGGAAGTGTTTTAACTTTAACTTATCTTGGCTCTCAAAGATATATTCCTCATTATAATGTAATGGGTGTAGCTAAAGCTGCTTTGGAAGCTAGTGTGAGATATTTAGCAGTTGATTTAGGGGAGAGAAAAATTAGGATAAATGCTCTAAGTGCTGGACCTATTAAGACTCTTGCAGCAAGTGGTATAGGAGATTTTAGCGAAATACTTAAATATAATGAGAAAAATTCTCCTCTTAGAAAAAATGTGAGCATAGAAGAAGTTGGAAATTCTGCAATGTATCTTTTAAGTGACCTCTCAAGTGGAGTTACAGGTGAAGTACATTTTGTAGATGCCGGATATAATATAATGGGGATGCCTTTATATGAAAAATAGCAAAAAATCACAAAAAAAGCACAAATTATTTGATTTTTTAAAAATTTGACGATATAATATTAAGACAAAAAATAAATAAAAGGAGAGAAAATGCTAAAAAAATTATCTTTAGCAGCTTTAGTGGCAATGGGTGGTATGAGCTTTGCAAGCGCTACTCCATTAACTGAAGCAATTAAAAATGTTGATTTAAACGGAATGTTAAGAATTAGATTTTACAATGAAGACCCAGATGGAAGTCATTCATACAGAAGATGGAGAACAAACGGAATTTTCATTTTCAAAGTACCTGTAGCTGAAAATATTAAATTTGTAGTAAGAAATTCAGTTGAAACAAATGTATATACTCATGATGACAATCTTTACCCAGCTGGAAAAAGCTCAAATGTAGATGATAATATTGTAAACAATCTATTATTTATGGCATACAGCAAAGATGGATTTAATGCTATTTTAGGTAAAATTCCAGTAGCAACTCCTGTAACAAGTGCTGACCCAGCAGCTCCAGGACATGGTGCAGGTGTTATTGCAAGTTATAAAGTAAATGATAACTTTACTGGTGCAGCATTCTTTATTGATGCTCTTAAAAATCCAGGAGATAATACAGGATTAGGTGTAGTAATTCCTCATAATGTAGCTGGTGTAGCTGGTATTTTCAATACTGATTTAGTAGATGGACAAATTTGGTACTTTAATGTTAATAATGTAGTTGATTCACTTGTTACTCTTAGCTTAGATGCTTATTTACCAATTGAATATAAAGTAGGAGTTCATGTAGATTACGCTATGGGTGATTTAGATGATGATTTTGCAAGCGCAAATCATTTAAGTAAAGACCCTAAAAACTACTTTAACGTAGCATTAACTACTAATATTGATGAAGTTGCAGCAAAACTTGGATATGCATATTCTGATAAACATAGAGGTGTAGTTGAATTTTCTGTAGATGCTCCAATTGGTGCAGTAATTCCAACAGCAAACAACTACAACATTGCAAACAAAACTGAAACAAGCTCAATTTATGGAAAACTTGGATACAATGTTGACCCTAAAACTTGTGTATATCTTGCAGCTCAATATCAAGATGCTGGAAGCAAATCAGGAAATGAAAACAACGATTTAACAGAATTTACAATCGGTGCTAAATATAAAGTGAATAAAAAACTTGGATTCCATGCTTACTATGATATTGCTGATTGGGATGATAAAGCAGATTACAACGACAACAACGAATTCAGATTCGAAGCTAAATATACATTCTAATTTTTGGGCTTTTGCCCTTTTTATTTATATAAAAAGGTGACTGACACTATAAAGATAATTTAAAATAAGTTTGTAGTATTATATAAAAAATTATTTGTTTATATATTTTTGGAGTTTTTCTCTATCTAAGACTTTTATGGATTTCTCGCAATAACAAATTATACCTTCATTTTTAAGTTTAGTTAAAATTCTACTAAGAGTCTCAGGGGTCATATTAAGCTCTTTTGCAAGCATATATTTTTTCTTTTTTACAAATTTTTGTGGAAAATTAAGAAGTGTGTATATTACTCTTTTTGTAGCATCGTATTTTTGAAGTTTATTAAATTCAATTTCTTGAACGATGGTATTGCTTAGCATTTTAATAATTCTATCGCTAAATGGAGGATTTGAGATATATTTTTTAAATTTTTCAAAGTCTATTTGGATTATTTCACTTTCACTCTCACTCCTAGCGCTAAGGCAAAATGGGCGATTTTGAATTTGAGCAATAAGCCCAAAAATATCTCCACATCCAAATTGATTTTTTGGGATTATGTTGCCTTTTAAATCTACATCATACATTAAAATATTGCCAAAAACTATGCCATAAAAATATTTTTGTTTTTCGCCTTCATAAAAAATAATTTCATCTTTTTGATAGTGCTTTATAAGAGAAAAAGAAGCTATCTCTTTTAAAAGCTTATCTTCAATATTAAAAAAGAGAGAAATTTTTTTTAGTTTATTTATCACTCTTCAATTCTTATATAATTTATTGGTTTGATTACAAAATCAAGAGTTTCAATCTCTTTTATAGCTTTTTTAATATCTTTTTCTACAGCTTTATGAGTAGAGAATAATAATTTTACGTAATCTTTTTTTGGTCTTTGTAAGAAACTTTCAATTGAAATGTTATTTTGTGCTAAGATATGAGCAATTTTTTCAAGTACTCCAAGTTTATCTTTTACTGCAATTCTTAAGTAATATTTTGAGATTATTTCATCAGGAGATATGAGTTTTACTTTTTCTATTTCAAGAGGTATTTTAAATCCTAGCATTGGATTATTATTTCCTCTTGCAATCTCTATTATATCGCTAATTACTGCACTAGCAGTTGCATCTCCTCCAGCTCCAGGTCCGTAATACATTGTCTCACCTACAACATCTCCTATTACACTAATTGCATTCATTACACCATCAACTTTACTTATCATTTCATTGTTTTTAATTAATGTAGGATGCACTCTAAGCTCAATTTTATTATCTATTTTTTTAGCAATTCCAAGAAGTTTAATCTCATATCCAAACTCTTTTGCAAATTCAATATCAGTTAAATTAATATTTTCAATTCCTTCAATTAATATATCTTCAGGTTTTGCATCAATATTATAAGCAATACTTGCTAAAATAAGTAATTTATGAGCTGTATCAAATCCTCCTACATCAAAAGTAGGGTCAGCTTCTGCGTAACCTAACTCTTGAGCTTCTTTTAATGCATCTTCATAAGGTTTGCCTTTTTTCATCTCACTTAAAATATAATTGCAAGTGCCATTAATAATACCCTTAATTTCTAAAATATGATTTGCGCTAAGCCCATCTCTTAAAGCTTTTATAATAGGAATTCCTCCAGCTACACTTGCTTCAAATCCAAAAGGAGTTTTTGCTATTTTTTGTAATTCAAATCTATGATATGCAAGTAGCGCTTTATTTGCTGTAACAACTGCTTTATTGTGTTTTAGTGCATCGCTTACTATCTCAAAAGCTTTATCTACTCCTCCTATTAATTCTACTACTATATCAATGTCTTTATCTCTTGTAACTTCTTTATAATCAGTGCTTAGAGGAATATTTAGATGTTTATATTTGTTTGGCTCTCTTATTACTCCTTTTACTACTTTTATCTCTTTTCCAGCTCTAGCTTTTATTATATCTTTATTTTTTTGCAAATTTCTAACAACTGCTTCTCCAACAGTGCCAAGTCCTACAATTCCTACTTTAACCATTATTTTCCTTTAAGTTCTTTAAAAAATGTTTTACATTTTTAGCGGCTTGTCTTATTCTTTTTTCATTTTCAATTAAAGCAATTCTTACATAATCATCGCCATATGCGCCAAACCCAATACCTGGGCTTACAGCGATATGAGCTTCAGTAAGAAGTCTTTTTGAAAACTCTAAACTTCCAAGATGCCTTGCAACTTCAGGAATTTTTGCCCATACAAACATTGTGGCTTTTGGTTTTTCTATCTCCCATCCTGCTTTTGCAAAACTCTCAATTAATACATCTCTTCTTTTTTCATATGTTTTTACGATATCTTTTACTAAATCTTGATATTCATTAAGTGCAACAGTTGCTGCTACTTGAATAGGTGTAAACATTCCATAATCTATCCAAGATTTATATTTTTGCAAAGCTCCTATTAATACCGGATTTCCTACCATAAATCCAACTCTCCATCCAGCCATATTATAGCTTTTTGAGAGAGTAAAACTCTCAACCGCTACTTCTTTTGCTCCTTTTGCTTCAAAGATTGATGGAGTTTTGTATCCATCAAATGTAATATCAGCATAAGCAATATCACTTATTATATAAAGCCCTTCTTCTTTAGCAAAATCAACTGCTTTTTGGTAAAACTCTTTACTTACAGTTACTGTTGTAGGATTGTGAGGGAAATTGAGAACTAAAAATTTTGGTTTTGGAACTGATTCTATCATAGCTTGTTTTAATTGCTCAAAAAACTCATCTTCATTTAATTCGTATTTTTCATTATATGTTAGTTTTACTTTTCTTACACTAGCTCCAGCTAACATAAAAGCATATGAATGTATTGGATATGTTGGGTCTGGTACAATTGCGACATCTCCTACATTTGTAATAGCTTGAGTTAAATGTACATATCCTTCTTTGCTACCCATTGTAACAACTGCTTCAGTTTCAGGATTTAGTGTAACTCCATATCTTCTAGCATACCAATTACAAATTGCTTCTCTTAGTTTATAAATACCTTTGCTTACGCTATATCTATGATTTTTGGGCTTTTTAGCAGCTTCTATTAGTTTATCAACTATAGGCTTTGGAGTAGGACCGTCTGGATTTCCCATAGAAAAATCAATTATATCTTCTCCAGCTCTTCTTGCTTGCATTTTTAAATCATTTATTACTGCAAATATATAATTTGGAAGTCTTTCTATTCTTTCAAAATGTGTCATTGTAATCCTTTTATAAAGATACCTCTTTTTATATTCTCTTTTGTAAAAGAGTCTGCAATTTTTATATATTTAGTGCCTTGAGGTATATTTAGTGTTTTTTTTCTCTCAAGATTTGATGTTGAAATTATATTAAGAATATTTAAATTTTTATCATAAAATACAATATATGGATGCCAAAAATCATATTTTGAAGTTGAAATATATATTTTTTTAAAATTATTTGGCTCTATCCAATAAATTCCATTTATATTATGAAGAGCTTGAATATCATTTGTTAAAGTTTTAGCATTTGGAATTTTTTCATTATCGCATGATATATAATATGTGAAGTTTTTTTCTTTTTTTATATTGTAAAGAGTGCATCCTCTTTTTTTTAATTCATTTAGCAAATTTAATGGGTCTATGTAATTTTGAGATAGTATCTCAAGAGTGATTGAATATGTGTTGTTCTTGTGTATTTTTGTTGGGTAAAATCCATAGTATCCTAATGTTTTTAATGAATCATAAAGCGTTTTTGTATTAAATACCGGATTTTGATTTTTGAAAATAAATGTCGGGTGGATTGTTTTGATTTTATTAAAGTATAGATTTATTAAACCGTTATTTTCTAAAAATACAATAGTCTCTTTTAAAGATGCATTTTCTTCTAATGAAGATATTATTACATTTTTATATTTGTAATAAGTTCTCTCTCCTAAAATATTTTTAGCGTATTCATATGAGTTGGCAAATAAATATACGATACTAAAAAAAATTAATAACTTTTTCATTTTTCATACCTATTTGGTTTTTTTAGATATGTGTAGTTGCCATCTTTAAATAATATTCTTATTATTTTTTTTGTATTTGGGGTAATTGTTTGATTTGCATAATTGATTGTAACATTTCCATGTCCAAATTTAATATAATAGTTTCCTTTTGGAAGTATTTTTTCATGGGATGTTAAATACTCAAACGTTTTATTAGTATCTATATTTTTTGCTCTAAACCACACTTTTTCATTTGGAGTAATGATAATTTTGTATGTAGCATTATCTATCTTTTTAGGTGAATTGTTTTTTTGCAAAATTTTGTTTGTTGCTAATGTAGTTTCTTGCTTAGTAGTATTTTGCTCAGTATTATTTTTTTCTTCTGTATAAAAAATATTCTCAGTTGTATTATTTTCAATACTTTTTTCAATATTTTTTGATGGTGGAATAATAATTTGCTGGGTTAGTGTTGGAGTAGGTTTAGAAGGTTTAATAGATTTATATAAAAGATATCCTCCAATAAGCAATAATAAAAACGCAAAAAAAATTAGATAATTATTATTGTTTTGATTTTTTTCTATTTTTATTTCTTGAGGTTTTTCTTTTTGAATAGGATTAAAATTATTGTATTCTTCTTTTAAATCGCTTAAATCTACATTAAATTCTTTTTCTATTATTTTTAAAAATCCAAAAAATTTAGCCCTTGGGATTTTATCAAATTCTTTATTTCTGATAAATCTAAGAGTAATTGGAGAGATTTTCGTTTTTTGAGTTATTTCTTCAATTGAATACTTTTCAAAAAATTCCTTAGCATTCATTTACAATCCTATCTATTAATATTCCTGCTGCAACTGAAACATTTAATGAGTCAAAATCTCTTTTCATTGGAATAGTTAGAATTTCATCTAATTTTTCTTTTACTCTTTTACTAAGACCTTCTCCTTCATTCCCCATAATAAGAGCAATTTTTTCTTTTTTAGAAGGTTTGCATTTTCCATTTAAATCTGCACCAATTAAATGATATCCCTTTGTTTTTAATATGTTTATCAGCTCTAAAATATTTGGAAAATTTATTATTTTCATATCAAGTGCAGCTCCTGCACTAGTTCTTATAAGTCTGTCCCATTTAAGCTCTTTGATGCCTGTAATTATCAATAAATCAATTCCAAGCGCATAAGCACTTCTTGTAATTGCTCCTAAATTTCCCATATCGGTTATATTATCTAATACAAGGATTTTATCGCCAATAATTTCCCATTGTGGAGGGTTAAAGTCTATCTTTGCAAAAAAACCTTGATGGTTTGCGTTTTTGCTTAATTTTTGAGCAAGTTTATTATCTATAAATTTAATTTTAAAATTTTTGAATTTTTTAAGCTCGTTTTTATTTAGTTTTTTTGCAATTAGTATTTCTTTAACAATATCAGGATGTTTTTGGGTTATGTATTCTACTACTCTTTTTCCATATACTATCATAATGATATTTTATCAAAACTTTATGTTTTTATTAGCTCGTTGTAGATTTCTTTTGGAGATTTGTCACTAATTTTAGCAAGAAGTTTACTTTTTTCTTTTAGAGGCAAGTCAAGATTTAATATGTCATTATATTCAAGCTCTAATTTTTTAGTTTTATTTCCTCTATCAATTACTACTACCCATTCGCCTTTTGTATTAGGAATATTTATATTTTTAGCTTTATCTTTTATAAAAGTTTCGTGCACTTTTGTTAGCTCTTTTGCTAAAAATATAACTCTCTCAGGAGCATATTCTTTAAGCTCATTTATTAATTTTTCTATTCTATGAGGAGATTCATAAAGTATTGAAATTTTATCATTTTCTAAAATTTTTAGAAGTTTTTGAGTACGCTCTTTTCCTTTATGAGGTAAAAATCCAAAAAAGCAAAATTCTCCCTCAAATCCGCTTGCTACATAAGCAGTTAATGCGGCATTAGCTCCGGGTATTACAGTATAGGGAATATTTTCTTTTTGGCAAAATTGTATAAGTTTACTTCCTGGGTCACTAATACCTGGCATACCTGCATCACTTACATAAACGCAGTTTTTATTAATTAAATCGTCTTTGTTTAGGTTTTTAATGACTTTATCTTCATTGTGAGAGTGCATGGATATAAAAGTTTTATTAAGAGGGATATTATAAAGATTTAGTAGCTTTTTTGTAACTCTAGTATCTTCGCAAAATACTATTTCAGCATTTTCAAGGGCTTTTAAAGCCCTTTTAGAGATATCTTCTAGATTTCCTATAGGTGTTGGTACAAAAGTAACCAATTATGCAAGCCCATATTTTTTCTTAAATTTATCTACTTTACCACCTTTTTCTATATTTCTCTCTTTTCCAGTATAGAATGGATGACATTGGTCGCATACTTCAATTCTAAGAGTAGGTTTAGTAGAGAGAATTTTAAAAGTATGTCCACAAGTACAGCTTACTGTGCATTCTACATATTCAGGATGGATACCTTTTTTCATATTTTTATCCTTTTGATATATAAATTTTTAAGTGTGAAATTTTACTTTTTGAAACTTAAAATTATCTTAAATTAAGCTTTTTTTAAGGTTGTAGCAGTTTGTAGAAATTTAGAGAAGAATTAATTTTCTCCTCTAGGAGTTCTAGGTCTTGCTTCATTAACTCTTAATCTTCTTCCTTGAAATTCTTTACCATCAAGCTCTTCTATAGCTGTTTCAGCTCCGCTTTCCATTTCAACGAATCCAAAACCTTTGCTTCTTCCTGTTTCTCTATCGTTAATTATTTTTACTGAGATAACTTCACCATATTGTGAAAATAGGGGCTTTAAGTCTTCTGCAGTAGCGTTGTAGTTTATGTTTCCAACGTATATTGTTTTCATGTGTAATCCTAAAAAATAAATTTGCATTGACATTATAACGCTAAAAAACAAAAAAAGCAAATAAAAATGTTATAATTTATAAAAAAGGAAATTGATGGGAGTTAAAAATCATTATATAGAATTTAGAAATGCACTAAGCAAAAATGATACCCAAAAAGCTCAAGAAGAGTTTGAAAAAGCTTATAATGAGGCATTTATTTATTATCAGCAAAAATTAGCAAACAATGAAAAATTTAATTTAAATAATGATGATGAGAGGTTTGCTCTAATAACTCTTACAGATAATTTAATAGGAATGTGGAAAGAGGGGATGATAGATGAAGGAATCGCTTTTGCTGAGAGTTTAGTAGATTTAGTAGATTCACCTAAACTTAAAGAGATGTTTAAAGGGTATTCTCTTGGTATGCAAAGTGGTATTGATGTAGATACTTTTTTTAAAGAGTATTTAGATTTAAGTAAAGTTGATGAAGAATTTCCAGAATTTTTATGTAATTTCAAAGAGAAAATAAAAGAGCTTATTAAGTTATAGATTACATCTTAAGTTTGTGTCTATTTTAAGCGAAAATCCAAAAGGGGTTTTAATCATTAAAACCGCTCTTTTATTTCCTGGATTTTTTGTAATTTCTTGATAGATTTTTAATAAATCTTCTTCAAAATTTTCGCTAATTTCTCTTTCAATGATTACAATTTCATCTTTTATTGCAGCACTTTCTCCTTTTGCTTCTTCAAGAGTCATTATTTTGCGAGTTGAAATTCTTAAAAATTCACCTAATTTTTCTACTTTTGCCTTAAAAGCTATTGGCTCATCTAAATTTAGACTTTGTAATTTTTCTAAATCTCTCTCAAATACCATCAAATCAATTTTTCCATGAAAATCCATAAGAGTTACTATTGCAAATTTATTTCCTTTTTTAGAAATTCTAACCTTTATATTTTCAACTTTTCCAACAAATAATGCTTCTTGATTTAAAATATCTTCAATATCGCTTGAGAGGTTGTAAGTTAGCTCATTTATTTTTTCTTTATAAGGGTCTAGTGGGTGAGCTGATACATAAAAGCCTAGAGTTTCATATTCACCTTCTAGCAGTGTTTTGGTATCAAATTCATCTGTAATTTTAATCTCAAGTCTCTCTTGTGGCTCTTCTTCTACCATTCCTGCAAATAGAGAAGTTTCATGATTAATTGCATTTTTTTTCTCTTCTACTCTTTTTTTAAATTCAAGAATATTTTCTAAATTTTGAAGTAATGTTTTTCTAGTATATCCAAAAGAATCCATTGCACCTGATTTTATGAGTTGCTCAAGTACCTTTTTATTTACTTTAGAGGTATCAATTTTTAGTATAAAATCTTCTAAATCTCTAAAAGGTCTATTTTCAATTATATTCTCAATTGCTTTGCTTCCAACGCCTTTAATCGCGCTTAGCCCAAAAAGTATTTTTTCACCTAATGGAGTAAATTCAGCATTTGATTTAGCTACATCTGGGGGAAGAATTTCTATACCTAAACTTTTTGCTTCTTCAATGTATTTTGCAATTTTATCTGTATTGTCTGCTTCGTATGTAAGTAATGCAGCAAAAAATTCAGTAGGATAATATTTTTTTAAGTAAGCTGTTTGGTATGTAATCATTGCATATGCGGCTGAGTGGGATTTATTAAATCCATATCCTGCGAATTTTTCAATCAAATTAAATAATGCTTTTGCATTTTCATATGAAAAACCTTTTTTTTCAGCACGGCTAGCAAACTCCTCAGCATATTTAGCCATTAAATCTTTCTTTTTTTTACCCATAGCCCTACGGATAATATCTGCTTCACCTAAAGAAAATCCACCAATTGCTTGAACTATTTGCATAACTTGCTCTTGATAGACAATAACTCCATATGTAGGCTCTAAAATTGGCTTTAGCACTTCTTCAAATTCATCATAAAAATAACTTATTGGTTTTCTTCCGTGTTTTCTTTCAATATAATCATCAAGCATCCCCGCATCCATAGGACCTGGACGATACAAAGCCAGCATTGCGATAATATCTTCAAAATTTGTAGGTTTTAATCTTTTTGCTAAATCTTGCATTCCTTCTGATTCAATTTGAAATAATCCTAAAGTTTTTCCACTTGAGATTAGTTTAAAAACTTCACTATCATCAAGAGTTAAATCATCAATATTTACTTCTTTATTTTTGTTTGTTTTAATATTTTTTACTGCTTTATCAATAACGGTTAGAGTTTTTAGACCTAAAAAGTCAAATTTAATCAAATCTACCGGCTCAAGATAGTTTAGAGAGTATTGAGTTGTGTGAAATTCATCTTTTTCATCTTGTTTATAAAGAGGTGATTTTTTCCATAATACTTCATCACTTATTACTACACCTGCTGCATGCTTTCCTGTATTTCTTTTAAGCCCTTCAAGTGCTTCTCCAAATGAATATAACCTCTCATATACTGGCTCTTCATTTATAATCTCAACTATTTTACTCTCAAGCTCTTTAGCCTTCTCAAGCGTAATTCCAAGTTGGTCTGGAATTAACTTTACAAATTTATCAGCAGTGGAGTAATCAATACCAAATATTCTTGCTACATCTCTTAAAACACCTTTTGCAAGGAGTGAGCCAAATGTAATAACTTGAGCTACATTTTCATGTCCATATTTTTTTTGAACATACTCAATTACCTCATCTCTTCTCTCCTGACAAAAATCAACATCAATATCAGGCATAGAGACTCTCTCAGGATTTAAGAATCTTTCAAAAAGTAATCCATATTTAATAGGGTCAATGTTTGTAATTTCAAGTGCATAAGCTACTAAACTTCCAGCTGCACTTCCACGCCCAGGACCTACTGGGATTTTATCTCCTGTATATCTTATGTGACGAGAGGGGTCTTTTGCATAGTTGATAAAATCCCATACAATTAGCATATATCCTGGGAATTTCATCTGTTTAATGATATCTATTTCATATTGTAGTCTTTTTTTGTACTCTTCGTGTTTTTCCTCTGGAATTTTTTTTAGTCTCTTTTTTAGACCTTGCCAGCATTTGTATTCAAAATATTCTACATCACTCTCAATTTCTAAACCCTCTTTTTTTGCATACTCTTTTGTAAATTTAAAAGTTGGAGGAGTTGGATTTCCTAGAGGAATTTCAAGATTTATAGAATTTTCTAACTCTTCATTATTTTTAATAGCTTCTGGGAAGTTTTCAAATGCTTTTAAATATTCATCTTTGCTTTTTAGATAAAATTCTCCAAGTTTTATGTTTCTATGGACATCGTCATATTGTTTGTTGCTTTCAATACATTCAAGCGCATCTTTATAATAAAAATCAGTCTTTTTTAGATAAAAAACATTAGCAGAAGCTATTGGTTTTAAATCATTTTCAAGTGCAAATTCATAAAAAAATTCACTTAAAAATTCTTCTTCAAAGCTATCTTTTCTAATCTCAAGGTATAAATTTTTAAAGTCATTTTTATAAATTTTAGCTAATTCTTTTGCTTTTTTGATTGAAGGAGCGTTATAAGCATTCTCTTCATCTAAAATATTTAAATTTTTTCCAATCTCACTCTCAAGCATTGGAATAATAACAGCTAAGCCTTCTTGATTTTTGACTATCTCTTCATAAGGAACAATAGCTTGGCTTCCTTTCATATGATATAAATAAGAGATTGAGCTTAGATACATTAAATTATCATATCCTTTTTTATTTGTAGCTATTAAAACTAATCTACTTAAATTTCCATCCCTATTTACTAATACATCACTTCCAATAATTGGTTTTATTTCATTATTTTTGCAAGCTTCATAAAATTCAATAGCACTAAACATATTATCAAGCTCAGTAATTCCAATAGAATTAAAGCCTTTTTTCTTTGCAGCAGGGATTAAATCTTTTATTTTTAAAGATGAATGAAGAAGAGAATAATCACTATGGATATGAAAGATAGTCAAGTTATTCCTTTTTTTGTGAAATTATAGCAATTTTATTATTGTATAATTGCATTAAAAAAGGCTGATTATGAAATTTATAGGAACGCGTGGAACTGAAGAGAAAAAGAGTTTTTCTGAAGTTATACTAAATCCAGCAGCACCAAATGGGGGACTTTATGTACCTGAGAAGTTACCTAAAATTGATGAGAGGTATATTTTAAAATTTTTTGATGATATGAATACTAAAACTTATAGACACATAGCAAGAAGTATTTTAAATAAGTTTCATGTAGATTTAGATGAAGAATTGATTGATAAGGCTTTATATACTTATCTTAGAAATTTTGACCATGAAGATGTAGTGCCTTTAGTTAGACTTAAAAATTTTTATGTATCTGAGCTTTGGCATGGACCAACAAGAGCATTTAAAGATATGGCGCTTCAGCCTTTTGGGGTAATTCTCTCAAATCTTGCTAAAAAAAGAGGAGAGAATTATCTAATTTTAGCAGCAACTTCTGGTGATACAGGACCAGCAACTCTAAAAGCATTTGAAAATAAAGATAATGTAAAAGTTGTATGTATTTATCCTCATGAAGGGACAAGTGAAGTACAAAAACTTCAAATGGTTACAACTGATGCA
>JALVAK010000192.1 GCA_027011225.1 Nautiliaceae bacterium
ATAGCCCAATCAGCAAGTTTTAGCACTTCTTCATCAGTGATTGAGAATTTCATTCTTTTTTCAATTGGAGTTTTAATATTTTTAGTAAATTGCTCAGCTAAATTAGCTCTCTCAAGGGTATCGCTAAATACCATCATTTTTTCTTTACTTCCAAGTTTTCTTTTAAGTACTGCTTTATGTCCTTTTTTAAAAGTAGGTTTATGCACATAAAATGCGTCTGGATTAATTGTCCCTTGAACAATATTTTCTCCAAGCCCATAAGCTGCATTTATAAACACAACATCTCTAAATCCACTTTCTGTATCAATGCTAAACATAACACCGCTGCTAGCTAAATCACTCCTTACCATTTTCATAATGGTAACTGATAGATAAACTTTCATTGGCTCAAAACCATGAGTAAATTTATAACTAATACTTCTATCAGTAAAGTTACTTGCAAGACACATTTTATATGCTAAGATTAAATTATCTTCGCCTTTTATATTTAAATATGTCTCATTTTGACCAGCAAATGATGCTGTTGGGCTATCTTCTGCTGTTGCTGAGCTTCTAACTGCTAAAGATACATCTTCTCCATACTCTTTTTGTAATTCATGATAACCATCAATAATCTCTTTTTTTAAATCCTCAGGAACTTCACCTTGCATAATTAAACTTCTAGCTTTTTTACCAACTTCTTTTAGTTTTTCAATATCATTTGGATTAAAATTTTCAAATAATTTAGAAAGTGGCTCCCATAAATTATTGTAAGTTAAATAGTGTTTATAAGCGCTAGCAGTTACGGCAAATCCATTTGGCACATTTACACCAAGTGGAGTTAAATGATTATACATCTCTCCTAAACTTGCGTTTTTACCACCAACTTCATCTACATCTTTAATAGAAAGCTCTTTAAACCATTTAATAAATTTGCTCATTTCCCACTCCTTTTAATTGCTAATTTGGGAGCTACATTTTATGACCTTTATGGAGAGATTAAATGTATATTAAATTTATTATAGCTGATTTTTCTTTAAAGAATTCTTAAAATACTTTTATATTATTCCCATTAGATGTTTTGCAAGCTCTAGCATCTCTTTATTTAATTCATACTTAGAATTTACAATCTCTTCTAAATCTCTTAAAATAAACTTATCATCATAATAAGTAACTATTTTATTTGGATTTTTTTCTACATTATCTAATGCAACTTTTATAAACTCTGCAGCTCTAAGCCTCTCAAGCACAGTTGGGCTTCCGCCTCTTTGGATATGTCCTAAAATTGTAGCGCGAGATTCAAATCCTATTTCTTTTTCAAACCACTCTTTTATTTTTTTAGTTATTTTAAGCCCTTCAGCTACTACTGCTATGAAATATCTTCTACCCTCATTAATCTCTTTTAAGTATCGTTTTTTTAAATTATTTAGATTAAATGGCACTTCTGGAATCAAACACATCTCAGCTCCATTTGCTACAGCGCTAGTTAATGCTAAATATCCGCATTCTCTTCCCATAGTTTCAATTACAAAAGCTCTTGAGAATGAGCTTGCGGTATCTCTAATTTCATCAATAGCATGTCTTATTACATTAAGTGCAGTATCTACTCCTATCATATATTCATTAAGAGCTAAATCATTATCAATACTTGCAGGAATTCCCATAAAGGAGACTTTAAATTCTTTATAAAATACATCTAAAGCTCTAAAACTTCCATCTCCTCCAAGGATGATTAATAAATCAATATTATGATTTTTAAGATTTTCATAAGCTTTTTTTCTATATTCTTTATCAAACCATCTTTTAGAGCGGCTTGAGCGAATAATTGTCCCACCTCTATAAATGATTCCTCCTACATCTTTATATGAAGCTTTTTTTATTTTTCCATCAATTAACCCCTCAAGCCCATCATAAATAAAATAAGGCTCATATCCTTTTTGCAAGGAATATTCCACAAATTTTTTAATAGCAGGATTCATTCCACTGCTATCTCCTCCACTTGTAAGTATTGCTATTTTCATCTTAAATCCTAAAATTTATTTCTAAGTATTGTTTTTCCAAGCTCAACTCCAGGTTGATTGTATGTGTTAATCTCAAGCAAACTTCCAATAGCGCTTGTTAGCATTTCGTAATACATGATAAGTTTTCCTATGTTTTTTAGTGATAAATCATCTATTGTTATTTCATCAATTGGATATTCTTTTGCAAGAAGTGCTTCTTTTGTAGCTTCACACTCTTTATTTATTAGCTCTTCAAAAGAAGCTCCATTTACAAAATCAGTAGCTTCAAGATAAGGAAGTTTAATATCTGGAATTATAAGAGGTGTTTCAAATGAATTTACTTTTATAAATGTAATAGTTTTTCTTCCCATTCCTTCCATCAGAAGCTGTAAAAATGAGTGCTGGTCAATTGAGCCAATATGACCGACAGGCATTATCTCTTTTCCATTTTTACCAAGAGATTCACCAAAAAGTTGAACATACCACTCTTTAAATGAATTAAGCAATGTTGAATAAGCAAACAATACATTTATGGGATATTCTTTATAATTCTCAGCATAAAAGGCTGCTTTTTTGCATAAATGCCACTCTTTTTTTTCAAAAAAATTATCTCTAAATTCTTTTGCGCCAAGTAGTAAATTTTTAGGATATATTCCAGCTGCAAGCAGTGGAACAATGCCAACAGCACTTAAAACGGAAAATCTTCCTCCTACATTTTTTGGTATATGAAAAGCATCAAGCTTCCATGAAGTAGCAAATTTATCAAGAGGGGAATTTTTATCTGTAATTACTTTTAGATTTTTTGAATTTGGCTTTAAATCAAAATGAGCTAACACTTTTTTAAAAATTGAAATAGTCTCTATTGTTTTTCCAGATTTGCTTATTACAAAAATCAGAGGTTTTTTTATTTTTGAGAGTTTTCTTTTAATATCAATTGGGTCTGGATTTTCTAAAAAAAAGATAGGTTTTGTGTTTTTGTCTTTTATCATTTCATAAATTGCTTTTGTGCCAAGTGAGCTTCCACCTATGCCTATTACCATAACTTCATCATAGTCTATATTGCTAAAATCTTTATTTAAAAATTCTAAAGAACTCTCAGGTAAGTGATAATATCCAATTTTACCGCTTTCAAATTCTTTTAAAAGATTAAAAAAAGCTTCATTTTCTTTTGTTTTATTTTCATATTCAAAATATAAATTAAATTTCATCACTCCTCCTTTTACAAAATTATAACATCAAGGTGTAAAAAAATGATAAAATTTCATAAAAAAGGAAATAGATGAGAGCATTACTTAGTGTTAGTGATAAAACTGGAATAGTTGAGTTTGCTAAAGAGCTTGAAAAATTAGGATTTGAAATAATTTCAACTGGCGGGACTAAAAAAGTTTTAGAAGAGAATGGAATAAAAGCTATTGATATTAGTGAAATTACAAAATTTCCTGAGTGTTTTGGAGGTAGGGTAAAGACACTAAATCCTTATGTTCATGGAGGAATTTTATATAGAAGTGGAATTGATGATGAGGAGGCTAAAAATCTTGGAATTGAAAGAATTGATTTAGTGTGCGTTAACTTATATCCTTTTAAAGAAACAATTGAAAGAACTGATGATTTTGATGAAATTATAGAAAATATTGATATTGGTGGTCCTACAATGGTTAGAAGTGCTGCTAAAAATTTTAAAGATGTAATTATAGTAACTGACCCAAGTGATTATGAAAAAGTAATTGATGCTCTTAAAAATAATAAAAATACACTTGAGTTTAGAAGAGATTTGATGATTAAAGCATTCGAGCATACAGCGGCATATGATAGTATGATTGCAAATTATATGAATGAGAGATTTAAAGAGGGCTTTGGAGATAAGAGATTTATAGTAGGTAAAAAGGTATTTAATACAAGATATGGAGAAAATCCTCATCAAAGAGGGGCATTATATGAATTTGAAGATTTTTATAATGAATTAAATATCCTAAAAGGAGAGCCTAGTTTTAATAATTTAACTGATATTAACTCTGCTGTAAAAATTGCAGTAAGTTTAGGAAAAGGAAGTATTGTAATAGTAAAACATGCAAATCCATGTGGCGCTGCTAAAAAGGAAGATTTAGTTACTACTTGGCAAAAAGCGCTTGAGTGTGACCCTGTAAGTGCTTATGGTGGGGTTGTGGCTGTTAATGGAGTTGTAGATAAAAAATTAGCAGAAGAGATGAAAAAACACTTTGTTGAGGTTTTAATTGCTGGAAAAGTTACTGATGAAGCTTTAGAAGTATTTAAAAACAAAAAAAGAATTAAAATTTTTGATTTAGGTCAGCCTCATTTAGAGATTCCTGGTGATATGTGGGATTTTAAACATATTGAAGGTGGATTTGTATTTCAAGATGCAGACATGGTAGAAGATGATGAGGTAGCTAATGCAAAATGTGTAACAAAAGTGTGTGTTGATGATAAAAAAGATTTAGAAATGGCTTGGAAAATAGCAGCTTTAACTAAAAGTAACTGCGTAGTATTTGTAAAAGATTCTCAAATGGTAGCTATTGGAATGGGAATGACAAGTAGAGTTGATGCAACTAGATGTGCAGTAGAAAAAGCAAAATCACTTGGACTTGATATAAAAGGCTCAAGTCTTGCAAGTGAAGCATTTTTCCCATTTAGAGATAGTGTAGATTATGCTGCAAGTGTTGGAGTAAAAGCTATAATTCAACCAGGTGGAAGTATTAGAGATGATGAAGTAATTGAGGCTGCTAATGAGCATGG